>NZ_PIBN01000013.1:0-158323 GCF_002806655.1 Klebsiella sp. K-Nf6
CGGTGCCGTCCCCGGACCAGACCGCCCTGATTAACGAGCAGTACCGCGCACCGTTAAACCGGCTGGTTATCGCCGACCAGGCGGCAAATGTTATCCGCGCCGAAATGATAATACCGCCGCAGGCCGGGGGCTTCTGGATACGCGAGGCCGCCCTCTTTGACGAGACCGGTATCTGCCTGGCGGTGGCGAACCTGCCCGAATCCTACAAGCCGCTTCTGGCGGAAGGGTCGGGACGTTTTCAGGTAATTAATATCTGGCTGATGGTGAGCCAGACTGCCGATGTGCAGATGATTGCGGACCCGTCAGTCATCCTGGCGACGGTGGAAGAAGTCCGCCGGGCGGGGAACAACGCCAAAGATTATGCCGATGACATTGTTTCCACCCTGGAGAATGAGACAAGGGAGGCCATTGCATCAGCGGTCAGCACCGCCATTCGTGATTTCTGGGAAGCGGAAAACCCTGTCGGCACGGTCCGGTTTTACAGCCAGCATGTGGACCCGAATGAACGCTACCCGTGGTCAACGTGGACGTATACCGGTGAGAACAGAACCATCCGCGTGGCAAAAGCGGGCGGTTCGAACGTCGGCGCCACTGGCGGCAGCGATACGGTCACCCTTCAGCGGGCGAATCTTCCCGCCGTGCAGATTGATGTAAGCGGGGAAACCAGCGAGCAGCCTGAGCAGAAGCTGACGACCACGCGCGGCGGTATTCACCATCATGGTGGTGTGGCCGGTAAAGATGACCCGTGGGAAATTGGCGGGGATGTGCGGCAGCTCTTTAACCCGAAAGAGCCGGGTGTGACGGATGATGCCGGAGAACACGAACACGAAGTCACAGTACCGCCGCACAAACACACGACCAGCGGCAAAACTGACAACCTCGGCGAGGGTAAATCGTTCAGCGTGGTGGAAGCTCACACCCTGCTGATGTGCTGGAGCCGCGTTGCCTGACTCTCGGGCGGGCATTCCTGTTGTACTGTACCCGGTACAGCGGGGATGACTCGTCACTCTTTCCCCCACGACTGAAAATAATGCTCACCCTTAACCACGGAGTTAAACGGATGAGCGATTTTCATCACGGCGTCCAGGTTGTCGAGATTAACGACGGCACCCGCGTCATTTCTACCGTATCCACAGCGATTATCGGCATGGTCTGCACGGCCAGCGATGCCGATGCCGCCACGTTCCCGCTCAACAAGCCCGTACTGATTACCAGCGTGCAAAGCGCTATTGCGAAAGCAGGAACCAAAGGCACCCTGGCCGCCTCCCTCCAGGCCATCGCCGACCAGTCGAAGCCGGTCGTTGTTGTTGTACGCGTTGCGGAAGGGACCGGCGATGATGCCGAAGCGCAGACTGTCTCTAATATCATCGGCGGCACTGACGAGAGCGGCAATTACACCGGGCTCAAAGCGCTGCTCACGGCGGAGGCCGTCACCGGCGTTAAACCGCGCATCCTCGGCGTGCCGGGTCTCGACTCCCTCGAAGTGGCGACCGCGCTCGCGCCGATTTGTCAGAAGCTGCGCGCGTTTGGCTATATCAGCGCCTGGAACTGTCAGACCCTTTCCGAGGCCATGCTTTATCGTAAGCATTTCAGCCAGCGCGAGCTGATGGTTATCTGGCCGGATTTTCTGGCATGGGATACCACGGCGAACACGACCGAGACCGCCTGGGCGACCGCCCGCGCGCTGGGCCTGCGCGCCAAAATCGACCAGGACACCGGCTGGCATAAAACCCTGTCAAACGTTGGCGTGAACGGTGTCACCGGTATCAGCGCGTCGGTCTTCTGGGATTTGCAGGAATCCGGCACCGATGCCGACCTGCTTAACGAGGCTGGCGTCACCACGCTCATTCGTAAAGACGGTTTTCGATTCTGGGGTAACCGCTGCTGCTCCGATGACCCGCTGTTCCTGTTTGAGAACTACACCCGCACCGCGCAGGTTATCGCCGACACAATGGCCGCTGGTCACATGTGGGCGGTCGACAAGCCGATCACTGCCACGCTGATTAAAGACATCGTTGCGGGTATCAATGCGAAATTCCGCGAGATGAAAACGGCAGGCTATATCGTCGATGCGACCTGCTGGTTTGATGAATCGGCCAACGACGCGGCGACCCTCAAAGCCGGGAAACTGTATATCGATTACGACTATACGCCGGTTCCCCCTCTCGAAAACCTGACGCTACGCCAGCGCATTACCGATAAATACCTGGCGAATCTGGTGTCATCGGTTAACAGCAATTAAGGAGCCCTGACCAATGGCAATGCCGCGCAAGCTCAAATACCTCAACACGTTTCTGGATGGCGTCAGCTATCTCGGCGTTATCGAGTCCGTCACCCTGCCAAAGCTGACCCGTAAGCTGGAAAATTACCGGGGCGGCGGGATGTCAGGCTCGGCCCCTGTCGATTTTGGCCTCGACGATGACGCGCTGGCGATGGAGATTTCCCTCGGCGGCTTCCCTGATGATGCGATCTGGTCGCTTTACGGTGCCGTCGGTACCGGGACGCTACTGCGCTATGCAGGCTCTTACCAGCGGGACGATACCGGCGAAACCGTGGCGGTGGAAGTAGAGACCCGTTTCAAGGTGAAGGAAGTCGATAACGGCGAGAGCAAACAGGGCGAGGATACCAGCAGCAAATTATCGCTGGTCTGCACGTACTACAAGCTGACCATGAACGGTAAAGAGCTGGTAGAAATCGACGTCCTCAACATGATTGAGAAGGTGAACGGCGTCGACCGACTCGACCAGCACCGCCGCAATATCGGCCTGTAATTTTCCCCGGCCAGCATGCCTGGCCGGTTAATCCCGAATCCGTAAACAGCGAGAAACTCATGAGCAAAGAAAACATCGTCACCCTGGAAAACCCCATCAAACGCGGCGAGCAGGTCATCGAAAAAATCACCCTGATGAAGCCCAACGCCGGAACCCTGCGCGGTGTCAGCCTGGCCGACGTTGCGCGCTCTGAAGTCGACGCCCTGATTAAAGTGCTGCCGCGTATGACCAGCCCATCACTCACCGAGTCGGATGTCGTCATGATGGATTTACCCGATTTGATGGCGCTGGCAACAAAGGTGATCGGTTTTTTGTCGCCGAATTTGGCGGATTAAATTTTCCGAAAGATATGTCGGTCGATGACCTGATGGCGGATATCGCGGTGATTTTTCACTGGCCGCCATCAGAGTTATATCCCATGAGCCTGACCGAGCTCACCACCTGGCGCGAAAAAGCGCTACAGCGAAGCGGAAACACGAATGAGTAACGACGTTAAATTGCAGGTATTACTCAAGGCTGTTGACCAGGCGACCCGCCCGTTTAAATCCATCCAGACAGCGAGCAAAACGCTGTCTGGTGATATCCGGGACACTCAAAAATCACTGCGTGAACTGAACGGCCAGGCATCCCGTATCGACGGGTTTCGCAAGGCCAGCGCGCAACTTGCCGTTACCGGTCAGGAGCTGAAGAAAGCTAAACAGGAAGCCGCCGCACTGGCGATCCAGTTTAGAAATACGGAACAGCCGACGCGCGCGCAGGCGCAGGCAATGGATGCCGCCCGAAAAAGTGCCGCAGCGCTCCAGCTCAAACACAACAGCTTGCGGCAGGCTGTACAGCGCCAGCGGCAGGAACTCAGCCAGGCGGGAATTAATACCCGCACCCTGGCGGCAGACGAGCGCCGGTTAAAAACCAGCATCAGCGAAACGACGGCGCAGCTTAATCGCCAGCGTGAAGCACTGGCGCGCGTCAGCGCGCAACAGGCAAAGCTCAACGCGGTTAAACAGCGATATCAGGCTGGTAAAGAGCTGGCCGGAAATGCGGCCGCAATGGGTGCCGCCGGTGTCGGTATGGCGACGACAGGCACGCTGGCCGGTATTGCACTAATGAAACCGGGTTATGATTTTGCGCAGAAAAACTCCGAGTTACAGGCTGTACTCGGCGTGGCGAAAGACTCCGCAGAAATGACTGCGTTGCGAAATCAGGCCCGACTGCTGGGCGACAATACTGCCGCCTCTGCCGATGATGCGGCCGGTGCTCAGATTATCATTGCGAAAGCAGGCGGAGACGCGGCAGCGATTCAGGCGGCGACGCCCGTCACACTTAATATGGCGCTTGCTAACCGTCGAACAATGGAAGAGAACGCCGGTTTGCTGATGGGGATGAAATCAGCTTTCCAGCTTACTAACGAGCAGGTCTCTCACATCGGTGATGTCCTGTCGATGACAATGAATAAAACCGCCGCAGATTTTGACGGGCTTAGTGATGCGCTGACATATGCTGCGCCGGTGGCGAAAAATGCCGGTGTCAGCATTGAGGAAGCCGCTGCAATGGTTGGCGCCCTACATGATGCGAAAATTACGGGGTCAATGGCTGGTACGGGTAGTCGCGCTATTTTAAATCGACTCCAGGCACCGACCGGGCAAGCCTACGCGGCGATTAAAGAGCTTGGGGTAAAAACGGCAGACAGTAAAGGGAATACCCGCCCGATATTTACCATCCTGAAGGAAATGCAGGCCAGTTTTGATAAAAATAAACTGGGTACCGGTCAGCGCGCTGAATACATGAAAACGATATTTGGCGAAGAGGCCAGTTCTGCCGCCGCTGTTTTGATGAACGCGGCTAAATCAGGAAAGCTGGATAAGCTCACGGTTGCATTTAAAGCCTCTGACGGTAAGACGGAGGAACTAGTTAAGGTTATGCAGGAAAACCTCGGCGGCGACTTTAAAGAGTTTCAGTCGGCATATGAGGCTGTAGGTACTGACCTTTTTGACCTGCAAGAGTCCTCTTTACGTAAACTGGTGCAAACCGCTACCGGCTACGTGCTCAAACTTGATAAGTGGATCCAGCGAAATAAAGAGCTCGCGCAGACGCTGGGGGTGATTACCGCTGTGGCGATCGGGGGCGTGGGGATGATTGGGGCTATTGGACTGATTGCCTGGCCGGTGATAACCGGTGTAAATGCCATCATCGCCGCTGCGACGGCACTCGGTACCGTATTTACTACGGTGGCCGGTGGTGTTGTGACTGCAATTGGCGCGATCTCCTGGCCGGTTGTTGCTGTCGTGGCCGCAATAGTGGCCGGGGCATTGCTCATCCGTAAATATTGGGAACCCATCAGCGCGTTTTTTGGCGGTGTGATGGAAGGATTGCGCACGGCCTTCGCGCCAGTAGCAGAACTATTTGCACCGCTTAAACCGATGTTTGACTGGCTAGGCGGAAAACTTAAAGCCGCATGGGACTGGTTTAACAACCTTATCGCGCCGGTCAAATCCTCGCAGGAGACGTTAAACCGTTTTCGTGATGCCGGTGTGTTGTTCGGCCAGCGACTGGCGGATGCCTTAACGCTGCCACTGACGGCATTTAATAAGCTGCGCAGCGGTATTGACTGGGTGCTTGAGAAGCTCGGCATTATCAATAAAGAGTCCAGCACGCTTGACCAGACTGCCGCGAAAGCCAGTGCCGCCACGCAGGGTGGCTCTTATATTCCCGCGACCAGCACTTATGGCGGTTATCAGCCTGTGACGGCCCCCGCCGGTCGTACCTACATTGACCAGAGCAGCCCAACCTATCAAATCAACATGCCGGGTGGTGCGCCGGGCGGTCAACTCGGAAACCAGTTGCAGGACGCGTTAGAAAAATATGAACGCGATAAGCGGGCCAGAGCCCGAGCCAGCATGATGCACGATTAAGGAGGTGGATGATGATGCTAGCTCTTGGAATGTTTGTTTTTATGCGTCAGACGTTGCCACATCAGACGATGCAACGCGATGCCGAGTATCGATGGCCGTCAAATTCCCGCGTCGGGAAGCGGGATTCATTTCAGTTTTTGGGGCCGGGAGAGGAAAAAATCACCCTGGCCGGAACGCTTTACCCGGAGCTCACTGGCGGAAAGTTGACGATGACGGCCATTCGTTTAATGGCTGACGAGGGGCGCGCCTGGCCGTTACTGGATGGCACCGGCACGATTTACGGTATGTACGTCATCAATAATATCAGCGAGACAGGAAGCCTGTTTTTTGCTGACGGCACGGCGCGCAAAATTGATTTTACGCTGACGCTCACCCGCGTGGATGAATCCCTTGCGGCACTGTATGGCGATATCGGCGAACATGCCAAATCACTGATTGGTAAGGCGGGAGATATGGCCTCGTCAGTGGCTGGAATGGCGGGGATTAGCTGATGCTGGATCTGAATGCGGGTGGCGTACTGACGCCCAATTTTATGCTGATGCTCGACAGCAAAGATATTACCGGCATCATCAGTAACCGATTGATGAGCCTGACGATGACAGACAATCGCGGATTCGAAGCCGACCAGCTCGATATCGAACTCGATGATGCTGACGGGCTGGTCGAGCTGCCGTTACGCGGCGCTGTACTGACGCTTTACCTCGGGTGGAAAGGCTTTGCGTTGACGGGTAAGGGAAGTTTTACCGTCGATGAGGTTGAACATCATGGCGCGCCGGATACGGTGACAATCCGCGCCCGTAGCGCCGATTTTCGCGGAACGCTGAACTCACGTCGGGAAGAGTCATGGCATGACAAGACGCTCGGCGAAATTGTGGCGGCGATAGCGGCACGTAACAAACTGACGTCAAGTGTTATACCGGAGCTGGCTGGAATAAAAATTCCGCATATCGATCAGTCACAGGAATCGGACGCCAAATTTTTGACACGCCTCGCCGAGCGAAACGGCGGTGAGGTTTCGGTAAAAGCCGGAAAATTACTTTTTCTGAAAGCCGGGCGTGGGTTAACAGCCAGTGGAAAGGCTATTCCACAAGTCACTATCACCCGCAGCGATGGCGACAGGCATCAGTTTTCGATTGCCGACCGTGGGGCATATACCGGTGTCACAGCAAAATGGTTACACACCAAAGACCCGAAACCACAAAAGCAAAAGGTGACGTTAAAGCGGAAACCGAAAGAGCAACATTTACGTGCACTACAGCACCCAAAAGCCAAACCGGTAACGAAGAAAAAAGCGGTGAAGACGCCGGAAGCCAGGGAAGGTGAATACATGGTCGGCGAGGATGACAACGTGTTCGCCCTGACGACAATTTTTTCAACCAAAGCGCAGGCGATGCGAGCTGCCCAGGCAAAATGGGACAAACTGCAACGTGGAGTTGCTGAGTTTTCAATCAGGCTGGCGACGGGGCGGGCTGATCTTTACCCTGAGACGCCGGTACAGGTTAAAGGCTTTAAGCGCGTTATAGACGAGCAATCTTGGACGATCACTAAAGTTATGCACTACCTGAATAAAAGCGGCTTTACGACGAGCCTAGAGCTTGAGGTGAGGTTGTCTGATGTGGAATATGATGCTGTGGATGCTTAAAAAGGAAAACAACCCGTAACCAAACGGGTTGTTGTCATCTTCATTTTGAAACGTAGCCGTGGGTGTTTCCATACATCAAAGTCTTTGCTTCATCGTCCATCAGCGCACCCATCTTTTTACATGTATTCAGAGGGTTTTCAAACGTATAGCCTTGCGCTGAAAATTTATTAACGACATGTATCTCTTTGGTGTTTTTGAGATATCCCTCAGGGGCACTTTTAACCCAAACAGGAGTGCAGACACCGGACGATATCAGTGCTTCATATGCATCTGAGGTTACAGTGGCAGTTGGTAACTTTATTTTCACTGAGGCCGTCTTAACCTCAATTCCAACGGGCTGCCACGGTTTAAGACTTTTCATTAAAATTTGTGCATCAATGCTTTGTGAAAAGGCTCTACTTGAAAGGGCTGCGAAAGTACATAGAAGCGTTATTTTTAAGAGTTTCATGGGCATCCTTATCAACTGACTATGAATATCTTTCGCTTTTGGTGAATTATTGTGTATCATTTATTCACATTATGTGAATCGCGGAGTGTAGTAATGTTCCATTGTCCAAAATGCCAGCACGCGGCACATGCGCGCACCAGTCGCTATCTAAGTGAGAACACCAAAGAGCGTTACCACCAATGTACTAACATAAATTGCAGTTGTACGTTCGTAACGATGGAATCGGTGGAACGTTTTATTGTTACGCCAGGAACGATAATCCCGGCCCCGCCTCATCCGACAGTTGGTGGTCAGCGCCCGCTATGGCTCTGAAAAAATTTCATAAAATGCCCGCCGCGAGCGGGTTTTTTTATGTGATCTGAAAAGTGGCGGTAAAAAATGCACCGCCATTTTATCGCCACTCAATAACGATATAAGAAAAAAGCCACTCGCGTGAGTGGCTTAATTATATGATTTTAAAGCTAAAATTTGGTGGCCCCTGTTGGGTTTGAACCAACGACCAAGCGATTATGAGTCGCCTGCTCTAACCACTGAGCTAAGGGGCCGTGGCGAGGGATTATAAAGTAACTGACGGTTGCAATCCAGCGTAAAGCGCGCAGCTGCTGTTTTTATAAACAATGCATTTTCAATCCTTTATAATCATGTTTTAGCCATACAGCCGGAGAAAACATGATTAGCGATATCCTTGCGCCGGGCCTGCGCGTGGTCTTTTGTGGTATCAACCCGGGGAAGTCTTCCGCCCATACCGGCTTTCATTTTGCCCATCCTGGCAATCGCTTCTGGAAGGTCATCCATCAGGCCGGGTTTACCGATCGGCTGCTGAGGCCGGAAGAGGAGCTGCAGCTGCTGGATACGCGCTGCGGCATCACCATGCTGGTTGAGCGTCCGACGGTGCAGGCCAGCGAGGTCGCCCTGCAGGAGCTGCGCAGCGGCAGTCGTGAGCTGGTTCGGAAAATAGAGGAGTATCAGCCGCGGGCGCTGGCGGTTCTCGGCAAGCAGGCCTTCGAGCAGGCCTTTAACCAGCGCGGCGCGAAGTGGGGCAAACAGGCCATGACTATCGGCATGACTCAGGTGTGGGTGCTGCCCAATCCCAGCGGCTTAAACCGGGCGACGCTTGATAAGCTGGTGGCGGCCTATCGCGAACTGGATGATGCCCTGGCGACGCGCGGCCAGTAGCGGAGATATGCCACTTTCCTCGGATGGCCACCAGAACGCCATAAAAAAAGCTCCCCGCAGGGAGCTTTTTAACAGGCTGTGGACGATGCCCCGAGACGATTAATCGTCGAGGAAGCTACGCAGCACTTCAGAACGGCTTGGGTGACGCAGTTTACGCAGCGCCTTCGCTTCGATCTGACGGATACGTTCGCGGGTAACGTCGAACTGTTTACCCACTTCTTCCAGCGTGTGGTCGGTGTTCATATCGATACCGAAACGCATACGCAGGACTTTCGCTTCACGCGCGGTGAGGCCGGCCAGCACGTCGTGCGTTGCCGCACGCAGGCTCTCGGTGGTCGCAGAATCCAGCGGCAGCTCGAGGGTGGTATCCTCGATGAAATCCCCCAGATGCGAATCTTCATCGTCGCCGATCGGCGTTTCCATGGAGATAGGCTCTTTGGCGATCTTCAGCACCTTACGGATTTTGTCTTCTGGCATCAGCATGCGCTCAGCCAGCTCTTCCGGCGTCGGTTCACGTCCCATTTCCTGCAGCATCTGACGGGAGATACGGTTGAGCTTGTTGATAGTCTCAATCATATGCACCGGAATACGGATGGTGCGCGCCTGATCCGCGATGGAGCGGGTGATTGCCTGACGGATCCACCAGGTCGCGTAGGTAGAGAACTTGTAACCACGACGGTATTCGAACTTATCGACCGCTTTCATCAGACCGATGTTGCCTTCCTGAATCAGATCGAGGAACTGCAGGCCACGGTTGGTGTATTTCTTGGCGATAGAGATAACCAGACGCAAGTTCGCTTCCACCATCTCTTTCTTCGCACGGCGGGCTTTCGCTTCACCGATGGACATACGACGGTTGATGTCCTTCACCTGCTCGATGGTCAGGCCGGTCTCTTCTTCGATCTGGTGCAGCTTCTGCAGACCGCGCTGCACGTCTTCTTTCACTTCCAGCAGCTTCTCGGACCACGGCTTGTTCATCGCTACCGCAGCGTTGAACCAGGTTTCGCTGGTTTCGTTGCCGGTGAACAGGGTGATGAAGTTTTTCTTCGGCATTTTGCACTGCTCAACGCACAGCTTCATGATGATACGTTCCTGAGTACGAACGCGATCCATCATGCTGCGCATGCTGTTGACCAGGTAATCGAACTGCTTCGGCACCAGGCGGAACTGCTTGAAGACTTCAGACAGCTTCAGGATCTCTTCCTGCGCGGCGGCATGGCTACGACCTTTGGCTTTGATGGTGTCGCGCGTCAGCTCGTACTGGGTACGCAGCTCGGCGAACTTCTCGCGGGCCAGCTCAGGATCGATGCTGTTGTCGTCATCGCTGCTGTCGTCGTCGGCGTCTTCTTCGTCTTCGTCTTCGTCGTCATCCATCTCTTCCTGAGACAGTTCGGAACCAACGTGGGTGGCGGTCGGCGCCATATCTTCTTCGGCGTTCGGATCGACGAAACCGGTGATCAGATCGGACAGACGGGCTTCTTCCGCTTCGACGCGGTCGTACTGCTCAAGCAGGTAGGTGATCGCTTCCGGGTATTCGGCAACGGAGCACTGAACCTGGTTGATTCCATCTTCAATACGTTTGGCGATGTCGATTTCGCCTTCACGGGTCAGCAGCTCTACGGTACCCATTTCACGCATGTACATGCGCACCGGGTCGGTTGTCCGCCCGATTTCGGATTCTACGCTGGAGAGCACCTGCGCGGCAGCTTCGGCAGCATCTTCATCCGCGGTGTTTTCGGCAAGCATCAGATCATCGGCATCCGGTGCTTCTTCCATCACCTGAATGCCCATGTCGTTGATCATTTGGATGATGTCTTCGATCTGATCGGAATCGACGATATCTTCCGGCAGATGGTCATTGACCTCGGCATAGGTCAGATAGCCTTGCTCCTTACCACGTTGGACAAGAAGCTTCAGCTGTGACTGCGGGTTTTGCTCCATAAGACGGTATCCACACTTAATTCGTTTGATTGGTGTCGGCAGCGGGCTGTCGACATTTAAAGCGAGGGCGTACTTATATTATTGCCGCTGCGCCTCTGCGCGGCTGTCGGGGGCTTCCCGATCGATACTCGGCACTTAAGCCGTTAAATTCTGATCCTTCACGTTGTTCTGCGTTTTCTTGCTGCCTTGATACAACGTGAATGATATTGTCTGTCATTTATTTTTTCGCCAGCTCCTGGCTGATAGTCCAGAGTTCCCGGCGTTCTTCACTGCTTAAACCGTGTGTGCGATCGCGAGCTATCAACTCTTCTTGTCGCAGTTCCAGCAGTGAATCAAACATATGATTGAGCGAGTCGGTGAAGGTCTGTTCAGCGATATCTTTATCTGCTATATCGTCCCACATCGACAGTTTTTCAAGGGTTGCGGCCTCTTTTGTGCCGCGATATTGCTCTAAAAGTTGCCCGGTTGTCAGACCAGGCTGCGCCAGACAGCTTTTCACCAGTTCGCTGAACAGGCTAAGCCCTGGCATTTTGCGCGAGTCCAGTCCCTCCAGCGGTGGGACTAACGGCGCCAGATCCGGGTTTTGCACCAGCAGTCCTATCAGTATACGCATGGTCGTGCGTTTTAGCTGTGGTACGGGACGCGGCGCGCCATTTTCAGACTGTTTTGGCATTAAACGTTCAAGCTGTGCGTCATCTAAAATGCCCAGCTTGTTGCCCAGTTCCTGACGCAAATAGATGCGCAGCGTTTCGCCGGGTACCTGAGTGATCAGCGGCAGCGCCAGCGTGCTCAGCTGCGCGCGCCCGTCCGGGGTACTCAGATCGACCTGCGGCAGCAGGCTGTTAAACAAGAACGTGGAGAGCGGCTGAGCCTGCTCCATCCGCGCCTCAAACGCCGCTTTGCCCTCTTTACGCACCAGCGTATCCGGGTCTTCGCCGTCAGGCAGAAACATAAAACGCAGCTGGCGACCATCGGTCATGTACGGTAGCGCCGTCTCCAGCGCGCGCCAGGCGGCATCGCGGCCAGCCCGATCGCCGTCGTAGCAGCAGATGACGTTATTGGTCACCCGAAACAGCAGCTGGATATGGTCGGCCGTGGTCGAGGTACCCAGCGAGGCCACGGCATAGTTGATGTCGTATTGCGCCAGCGCTACGACGTCCATATACCCTTCGACAACCAGCAAACGCGGTGGTTCGGGGTTGTCCTGCTGTGCTTCATACAGGCCATACAGCTGGCGGCCTTTATGGAATATGTCGGTTTCCGGGGAGTTCAGATACTTCGGCAGGGCATCGCCCAGCACTCGTCCGCCAAACCCAATCACACGGCCTCGCTTATCGCGGATGGGGAACATCACCCGTTCGCGGAAGCGGTCATAACTGCGTCCCTGATCGTTGGTGACCAGCATGCCGGCATCAATAAGCGACTGGCGGTTTTCTTGATTGCCGCCAAAACGTTTTAAAACGTTATCCCACCCGGGGGGAGCATAGCCGATGGCAAAGCGCGTAATCACCTCGCTGCTTAACCCCCGTTTTGCCAGGTACTGGCGCGCAGGGTCGGCGGCGGGCTGCATCAGAGACTGTTGGTAAAACGCATTCAGACCATCCAGTAACTGGTAGAGATTTTGCCGTTGATGGCGCTCTATCTGGCTGGGTCCGTTGCCTGCTTCATAAGGCACTTCGAGGTTGTGCATGGCGGCCAGCTCTTCGACCGTTTCCACGAACTCGAGCTTGTCGTAGTTCATCAGGAAGTCGATAGCATTGCCGTGCGCCCCGCAGCCGAAGCAGTGGTAAAACTGTTTTTCACCATTGACGGTGAAAGAGGGGGTTTTTTCGTTATGGAACGGACAGCACGCGTGAAAATTTTTGCCCTGCTTTTTCAGCTTTACCCGCGCATCGATCAAATCGACGATGTCGGTTCTGGCAAGCAGATCGCTAATAAATACACGTGGAATTCGTCCAGCCATAAGCCCCGTTATTTCTGATGACTATAAACGAAAATAAGCCGCGCATTCCTTTCGGAAGCACGGCCTTACAACTACAACTCGGTCTGAATTGAGAGCGTCGCTCTCAACAGATTAGTACAGACGAGTACGGCGTGCGTTTTCGCGAGCCAGTTTCTTCGCGTGACGTTTCACTGCAGAAGCTTTAGCGCGCTTACGTTCGGTAGTCGGTTTTTCATAGAACTCACGACGACGAACTTCCGCCAGAACACCTGCTTTTTCGCAGGAACGCTTGAAGCGACGCAGAGCTACGTCGAACGGCTCGTTTTCACGTACTTTAATTACCGGCATGTGCCTCTCACCTTTGATTAATTCGGTTTGCCGCTGGCCGCAATGCCAGCTTATTTCAAAATGGTGCGGAATTTTACTGCAACTACTGCTGCTTTGTAAAGCACCGGCGCCTTTTTTGAAAGGGACTTTTATAAGGGTGAGGAGTATACACGAACAGAGCACCAGGGGTGAGCAAAGTTTTACATCGCCGGTCATTGGACCTACACTGCGCGGTATTGAAGCGAGGTAAAACAACTCATGCGTGTACTGGGCATTGAAACATCCTGCGATGAAACCGGCATCGCGATTTATGACGACCAGCAAGGTCTGTTAGCCAACCAATTGTATAGTCAGGTGAAACTGCATGCGGATTACGGCGGCGTGGTGCCGGAGCTGGCATCGCGCGACCATGTGCGCAAAACGGTGCCGCTGATCCAGGCGGCGCTGAAAGAAGCCGGTCTGACGGCGAAAGATATCGACGCCGTCGCTTATACGGCGGGCCCTGGCCTGGTTGGGGCGCTGCTGGTCGGGGCGACCGTTGGCCGGTCGCTAGCCTTCGCCTGGAACGTGCCGGCGATCCCGGTACACCATATGGAAGGGCATCTGCTGGCGCCGATGCTGGAAGATAACCCGCCGGCGTTCCCGTTCGTCGCGCTGCTGGTTTCCGGCGGCCACACCCAGTTGATTAGCGTCACCGGTATTGGTCAGTATGAACTGCTGGGCGAGTCGATTGACGATGCGGCGGGCGAAGCCTTTGATAAGACGGCGAAACTGCTGGGGCTGGATTATCCCGGCGGACCGATGCTGTCGAAAATGGCCGCTCAGGGCACCGAAGGCCGCTTCGTCTTCCCGCGGCCGATGACCGACCGTCCGGGGCTCGATTTCAGCTTCTCGGGCCTGAAAACTTTCGCCGCCAACACCATTCGTAATAATGGCGACGATGAGCAAACCCGCGCCGACATCGCCCGCGCGTTTGAGGATGCGGTCGTCGATACGCTGATGATTAAATGTCGCCGCGCGCTGGAGCAAACCGGCTTTAAGCGTCTGGTGATGGCGGGAGGCGTGAGTGCCAACCGTACCCTGCGGGCGAAGCTGGCGGAGATGATGCAAAAACGCGGCGGCGAGGTGTTCTACGCCCGCCCTGAGTTCTGTACTGACAACGGCGCGATGATAGCCTACGCCGGCATGGTGCGTCTGCAAACCGGCGCCAAAGCCGAGCTCGGCGTGACGGTTCGCCCGCGCTGGCCGCTGGCCGAGCTGCCTGCCGCCTAACGCCTCCTGAAACAGGCCGACGTCACGTCGGCCTGCCTTCCTGACTACTCCATACTTTTACACAGCGAACAGATCGCTCCCTGATGCTTGTGCGAGTGCATCACGTCCGGGCGCTCATACTCTTCCTCACAGCTAACGCATTGATACACGGTGGTGGAGGCGTTCCCCGCCACGTCATAGCGCGGTTCGGCGATACCGTCATCCACCTGCTTAATATAGTAGCGCCCGCGGGTAAGGATCCCCATCAGCGGGGTCATGACAAAGGCGACGACCAGCGCAATCAGCGGCGAGAACGGTGCCAGCGTCGCGCCCAGCAGGCCGAAGAAGGCGCAGATCGATAGCCCGGCGGCCAGGCCAAAGGAGACCACGCCCACCGGGTTAACGTTGTAGATCATGCCGCGACGATACTCCGGCTGCGCCGGCGCCAGCTTGAGCAGGCCTTTATTAAAGGTGATGTCGGTTGCCACCACCACGACCCAGGCGATGGCGAAGTTGGAGTAAAAGCCGAGGATCCACGACAGGGCGCTGAACATATCGCCTTCCATCAGCGCCAGGGCAATCGCCAGGTTGACCACCACAAAAATAATCCGTCCCGGATAGCGTTTGGTGGTGCGGGTCCAGGCGCTGGTCCACGCCAGCGAGCCGGAGTAGGCATTGGTGACGTTAATTTTGATCTGCGAGATCACCACCAGCACCACCGCCAGCGTCAGGGCCAGCCAGCCGGGCACCAGGTTATCGAAGACGCTGACGAACTGCTGCACTGGTTCGGTATTGTGCACCGCCGGGAAACGGGTCAATAGATAGAAGCCGAGGAAGGCGCCGATGATCTGTTTGATCGCGCCTAACACCACCCAGCCCGGGCCGGCGGAAAAGACCGCCAGCCACCAGCTTTTACGGTTCTCCGCGGTCTTAGGCGGCATAAAGCGCAGGTAATCAATTTGCTCGCCAATCTGCATGATCAGCGACAGGCATACCCCGGCGCCGAGCATGATGGCGGTGATATCCACCGTCGACGCGCTGTTTTTACCGGCGAAATGCAGGAAGCCGTCCACCAGCTGCGGATCTTTGACAATCAGCCACACCACCGGCACCACCATCAGCACCAGCCATAGCGGAGTGGTCCACACCTGCAGGCGGGTCAGGGCTTTCATGCCATAGACCACCAGCGGGAGCACCATCAGGGTGGCGATCAGATACCCCATCCACAGGGGGATCCCGAGGCCCACCAGCAGCCCCTGGGCCATGATCGAGCCTTCAAGGGCGAAGAAGATAAAGGTGAAGCCGGCAAAAATAATGCTGGTGATCACCGAGCCGAAATAGCCGAAGCCGGCGCTGCGGGTGATCAGGTCAAGGTCAATGTTGTAGCGCGCGGCGGTGATCGCCAGCGGAATGCCGGTGAGGAAGATCACCAGCGCCGCCACCAGGATCGAATAGATGGCGTTGCTGGTACCCCAGGCCATACCGATGCTGGCGCCGATGGAAAAGTCGGCCAGGTAGGCGATGCCGCCCAGCGCCGTGACCGCGACGACGCCAGGTCCCCAGCGGCGGAAGCTCAGCGGGGCATAACGCAAGGTGTAATCTTCTAAGGTTTCCCGGGAGCCGGAAGTCCGCGTTGTCGCAGGTAATTCAGGGTTGAGATCCAGTGATGACATAGTCATTCCTTAATGGTTAGGCATGACTTGAATTAGCAAACCTTATGCCATATTGCAGGGCAGGCGTGGCGGGGAGGGTGGTGCAGGGTGATAGAAGAGAGAGCAGGGGCTGCACCATCCGGACGCGCCTGCGCCCGGCTGGTGCAAAAGGTCTATTTGCCGAGCATGCCTTTGTCTTCAAGGAAGGCGATAATGGTGCTCAGGCCGTCGCCCTGCTTCAGGTTGGTGAAGGTCCATGGGCGATCGCCGCGCATACGCTGGGTATCGCTCGCCATCACTTCCAGCGACGCGCCCACATAGGGGGCAAGGTCGGTTTTATTGATCACCAGGAAATCGGATTTGGTGATCCCCGGCCCGCCTTTGCGCGGGATCTTCTCCCCTTCAGCCACATCGATGACGTAGATGGTCAGATCCGCCAGCTCCGGGCTGAAGGTGGCGCTCAGGTTGTCGCCGCCGCTTTCCACGAAGATAAGGTCGAGGTTACCGAATTTTTCGCTCAGTGCTTCCACGGCAGCGAGGTTCATCGAGGCATCTTCGCGGATCGCCGTATGCGGGCAGCCGCCGGTTTCCACACCGACAATGCGTTCAGGCGCCAGCGCGCCCGCTTCGGTAAGGATACGCTGATCTTCTTTGGTATAGATGTCGTTAGTGACCACCGCCAGCTGCCAGGTATCGCGCATCGCTTTGCACAGCGCTTCCAGCAGAGCGGTTTTACCGGAGCCGACCGGGCCGCCGACGCCGACGCGCAGTGGGTGTTTATAAGAATTCATGGCTTCTCCTAGGAACGGAATAATCGGGAGTATTGGGTTTCATGCCGGGCAGAGGCGATGGCGGCGAGCGGGGTGGCCGATCCGATATCGCCGTCCGGCGTGGCCAGCGCGCGGGGCATCTCGGCCGCGTAGTGGTCGCAAAGACGTAAAATCAGCTGCTGGGCGGCCTGCTGGCCGAAGGGCACCAGCTTGACGCCAGCCATCACGGCGCTCTCAATCCAGCTGTAGCCCAGGCTGAGGGCCATCTCGGGCAGCGCGATGCGCCAGCGAACGCCGAGCCAGGCCATTCCGGCGAGCTGGCTTTGCTGGCACAGCGTGCGCCACGGCGGCGGACAGTCCGGCTGCCAGTCGCTCAGCAGACGGGCAAACGCCGCGCCGCGGTTGCGCTCTTCGTCCCGCAGCTCACGGGTTTCCCGGCAGGCCAGCAGATAGGCGGTCCAGCGCTGGGCCGCAGCGATATCGCTTTGTTCGCAGGCGCGGTACAGGCGGGCGAACAGCGGCAGGTCAACGGTAAAAAAGCCCGCCGTCATCTGCCGCCGCTGCCAGCGCTCGAAAGCCGCGACATCCGGTACCCAGCCGGCTTCCACAGCCCACTCCAGCCCCTGGGACCAGCTGTAACCACCTACCGGCAGGTTGCTGCTGGCCAGCTGCATCAGCCGCAGGCGTTGTTCCGCTGTCGACATGCTAGTGGCTGTGAGCGTGGTGGTCATGATGAGCATGATGATGACCGTGGCTTTCGCTGGCGTAAGCGCCGGCTTCCGGCTCGAACGGCAGCTGGGCAAAGGTCACCGTCAGGCCGAACTGGCGCAGCATATCGTCCAGCACGTGATCATGATGGTAGCGCAGCTCGCCCGGCATGATCTGCAACGGCACGTGACGGTTGCCGAGGTGGTAGCAGGCCTTCGCCAGCATAAACGGATCGTCGCAGCGCACCACCGACACCCCTTCATCAGCGGCAATCACCTGCACAAACTCGGTTCCTTCTTCGTTGCTGAGCACATCGCCGCCGCGCAGCAGCAGGCCGCGGGGCAGCAGCAGGCCGGCTTCCCGGCCATCGTTGAGGGTGACCTTAACCCGGCTTTTGACGCGAACATCAATCGGCAGCGTAACGCTGGCGGTCGCGGCGCTGGGGATCTCCAGACGTTGAGTTAAATAAAGCATCCGCTCTCCTTAAAACAGAAAATACCGTTGCGCCATCGGCAGAACGTCTGCCGGCTCGCTGGTGATGAGTTCCCCATCCACCCGCACCTCATAGGTTTGCGCGTCGACGGTAATGTTAGGCTGCAGGCTGTTGTGCACCATGTCGGCTTTCTGCACCGTACGGCAGCCTTTCACTACGGCGATCGCACTGTGCAGGTTCAGCCGCTCGGCAACGCCGTTGTCCGCCGCCGCCTGCGACAGGAAGGTAAGGCGGCAGTGATGACGAGCGCTGCCCAGGGCGCCAAACATCGGACGGTAATGCACCGGCTGCGGGGTCGGAATCGAGGCATTGATATCGCCCATCGGCGCGATGGCGATCATGCCGCCTTTGATCACGGTAGCGGGTTTCACACCAAAGAAGGCTGGTGACCAGACCACGAGGTCCGCCAGCTTACCCACCTCAATGGATCCGACTTCTTGCGCGATGCCGTGGGTCAGTGCCGGGTTGATCGTGTATTTGGCGATATAGCGCTTCACGCGGAAGTTGTCGTTATCCCCAGTCTCTTCCGCCAGCGCTCCGCGCTGTACCTTCATGCGGTGCGCCACCTGCCAGGTGCGGAGGACCACTTCCCCGACGCGACCCATGGCCTGCGAATCGGAGGAGGTGAGCGAGAAGGCGCCGAGGTCGTGCAGCACGTCTTCCGCGGCGATGGTTTCCCGGCGAATGCGCGACTCGGCAAAGGCCACGTCCTCGGCAATGTCCGGGTCCAGATGGTGGCAGACCATCAGCATATCGAGATGTTCATCGATGGTGTTGAGGGTGTAGGGCAGCGTTGGGTTGGTGGACGACGGCAAAATGTTCGGATGGGCGCAGGCGGTGATGATGTCCGGCGCATGGCCGCCGCCGGCCCCTTCGGTATGGAAGGTGTGTATGGTGCGCCCGCCGATGGCGGCGAGGGTGTCTTCCACAAAACCGGACTCATTGAGGGTGTCGCTGTGCAGGGCGACCTGAATATCCATTTCATCGGCGACGGTTAACGCACAGTCGATCGCCGCCGGCGTGGCGCCCCAGTCCTCGTGGATTTTCAGGCCAATGACGCCCGCCGCCACCTGCTCGCGCAGGGCATCCGGCTGAGAAACGTTGCCCTTGCCCAGCAGGCCGATATTGACCGGCAGGCTGTCGGCCGCCTGCAGCATGCGTGAGATATACCACGGGCCCGGGGTACAGGTGGTGGCGTGGGTGCCTGCGGCCGGGCCGGTGCCGCCGCCGACCATGGTGGTCACGCCGGAGACCAGCGCCTCTTCCGCCTGTTGCGGACAGATCCAGTGAATATGGGTATCGATCCCGCCGGCGGTGACGATCTTGCCTTCGGCGGCAATCACTTCCGTCGCGGCGCCGATGGGGATGGTGACGTTGGGTTGGATGTCGGGGTTACCGGCTTTGCCGATGGCGAAGATCCGCCCGTCCTTCACGCCGATATCGGCCTTGACGATCCCCCAGTGATCGACGATCAGCGCATTGGTGAGCACCAGGTCGACACAGTCGGCGGCCAGCATTTGTCCCTGGCCCATCCCGTCGCGGATCACTTTGCCGCCGCCGAATTTGACCTCTTCTCCGTAGGTGGTCAAATCATCTTCCACCTCGATCCACAACTCGGTATCCGCCAGGCGCACCTTGTCGCCGACGGTGGGGCCGAACATATCGGCATAGGCCTGGCGTGAAATATTACTCATCAGTTGCCTCCAGAGGGCCCATGACCTCGCCGCGGAAGCCGAAGACGGCGCGGTGACCGGCGAAGGCCACCAGCTCGACCTCGCGTTTCTGGCCGGGTTCAAAACGTACCGCCGTGCCGGCCGGGATATTCAGGCGATAGCCAGTGGCCTGCTGACGGTCGAACTTCAGCGCCGGGTTGACCTCGGCGAAATGGTAGTGCGAACCGACCTGAATCGGTCGATCGCCGTGGTTCTCAACGACCACGCGACAGGTCGCCCGGCCGGTATTCAGGGCTATCTGACCGGGCTTAACGTGATATTCACCGGGGATCATGGCGCTACCTCAGATAATCGGGTTGTGAACGGTGACCAGCTTCGAGCCGTCCGGAAAGGTGGCTTCGACCTGGATATCCGGGATCATTTCCGGGACGCCCTCCATCACCTGCTCGCGGGTCAGGACGTGACGGCCTTCCTCCATCAGTGAGGCCACGCTTTTGCCGTCGCGGGCGCCTTCCATAATAAAAGCGCTGATCAGGGCCACGGACTCCGGATAGTTGAGCTTCAGGCCGCGGGCCAGGCGGCGTTCCGCCACCAGCGCGGCGGTAAACAGCAACAGCTTGTCTTTTTCTCGGGGGGTCAGTTCCATAACGTTCTCTTAAGTCAGCCAGATTCGGGGAAGTACGGGAGACTTGCCGGTGAGATGAGGGCGCAGAAACTGCCAGACGTCGCGCATCACCTGCTGGCAAATCAGATTATCGTCACTGAGGAAACGCACCGTCAGCAGGCGGTCGGTCAGGCTGGCGCCAGCGTAGAGACCGAGCGGTGCCAGCGCATCGCGCACCCCGTCGAGCAGGGCATCGGTAGCCGGATAGCACAGCAAAGTGCCAACCCAGGGACGTTCGGCGACGCTGGACAGCTCTCCCTCCTGCAGGTGCAGGCGCTCAACCAGCAGCGGTATGTCATCCACCCACACTTCCAGCCGGTTGCTGAGGGTGCCGTGGCTGAAGGTTTCGCCAATCACCGGGCGGCCAAGGCAGAGCAGATCCCAGGCCAGCAGCGTGCTGGAGGCGCAAAGATGAAAGGTGGTGGACAGCCGGGCATTCGCCCCGGGAAAGAAGATGGCATCCTGCGGGAGCCACTCCAGGGTCGCCTGCGGGGCGAGCGTCAACTGCTGGCGCAATAGCGCTTGCGCGCCGCTGCTGCGGTAAAACTTGCTGGCGCCAGGCATGGTTATCAGCGTATGGCAGCCGGGGTCAACGTGGGCGCTAATTGTCAGCTCATCACCGCCGACGATGCCGCCGGGCGGGTGAAGCAGATAGAGGTGACAGGTCTCTTCTTCCGGGTAAAACGGGCGCTGGACGGTCAGCGGGCCGACGTGTTGGGCGCGGGCGAGAACGGTCTTGCCTCCGGCCTGCTGAAAGCGGAGATCCAGCGTAGCCTGCCAGCCTTTTTTGAGTGGTGGTAACACGGTGCCGTGCAATGTTGCGCCCCTGCAAAATCAAGATAAAACAGCAGCAATGAGTATTGATCGGTGGGTGATTATCCCGGTCATATGAAACGCTTATGTCATCCGTTACCCGGCGCGTCGCGACGGGCGCGAGGGGAAAGCGGCATAACCGCTCTGAATTATTCACCCGGATAATCTTTGCCGTCAATATCCTTATCTGCCGACTGGCCGCGGCGGATAAGGCGGGAGGACGGACCCGTCCGCGATGCCAGCAGGCGGCGGAACTTTTGCTTTTAGTCACGGCTAACGCGTTGTTACAAAAGGGGGATGCGGCGATTACCGCGTATCATGACGACGTGGAGCAAAAGTGCGGGTGAGATGGGTAAACCGGACCGAGGATCCCCCCGGCATGGGGGGCCGGGAGGGGAGATTACTTCTGCTCTGGCGTTTTTTTCTTCTTCACCCGGGGCCAGATTTTGCTCTCCTGGCGACGCCACAGACGCTGAATGTTGTCATGATGGCGCAGGAGGATCAGGCAGGAGAGCATCGACACCGGAAAGGTGTACTGCGGTTTAAACCACCAGACGTAGAAAGGGGCGATAAGCGCGCTGACGATAGCGCCAAGGGACGAGTAGCCGCTGAGCAGGATGGTCAGCAGCCAGGTCCCGGCCATCACCCCGGTCAGATCGAGACCGATGGGCGCGATAGCGCCGAAGGCCGTGGCGACGCCTTTGCCACCGCGAAAATGAAAGAAGATGGGCCAGATATGGCCTACGCAGGCGGCAATCGCCACTAACCCCAGCCAGAACGGCGTAAGGCCCAGCGCCCAGGCGCCCCACACCGGGAGCATGCCCTTCAGCACATCAAAAATAAGTACCGCTACGGCCGCCCCTTTTCCGCCAATTCGTAGTACGTTAGTGGCCCCGGGGTTGCCTGAGCCGCTGTCGCGTGGGTCGGGCAGGCCAGCAAGGCGACATACCAGAATGGCGCTGGAAATGGAGCCGCAGAGGTAGGCGAGGAGTACCAGTCCAGGCGCGATTGCACTCATAACGCTGTTCCGTTTTGAAAATGTCGTTGTATTCTCTGCATCTGTGGATAATACGCATAATTCGCCGGAAGTGGTATCCGGTTTAGCTAAAAAGCAGGCAGGGCGTGATGGATATTGTATTTATAGAGCAACTTTCGGTAATCACCACCATTGGTGTTTATGACTGGGAACAAACCATTGAGCAGAAGCTGGTGTTCGATATCGAAATTGCATGGGATAACCGCAAGGCTGCTGCCAGCGATGATGTCAGCGACTGCCTCAGCTATGCTGATATTAGCGAGCGAGTGATCGCGCATGTGGAGGGGGGGAAATTCGCGTTAGTGGAGCGGGTGGCGGAAGAAGTGGCCGACCTGCTGCTGGAAACATTCCAGTCGCCATGGGTGCGTATTAAAGTCAGCAAACCTGGCGCCGTGGCCCGCGCGGCAAATGTCGGTGTGATTATTGAACGTGGCCTTAATCTGAAACAAAACTTTTCAAGTCATACTTGTTAAACAAATTGCGTTTATACCGGTCATAGCATCCGGTCATCAGGCAATTTAACTGGCGATGTTCTTTCAGGACGGTGAGCGAATCCTCGTGTACTCCGTGTACGCTGAGGGGGGCTTGTGCGGTCTGGCTGCCGGGTTGTGTCTGTTGAACGATAGCGTGTTCCTGGTTTTTTTCATTTTACTTTTTAAAGGGTTTAATTGAATGAGCGATATACACTCGCTGCTGGTGGCGGCAATATTGGGTGTGGTTGAGGGGTTGACAGAGTTTTTACCTGTTTCCAGTACCGGTCATATGATTATTGTTGGTCACCTGCTGGGGTTTGAAGGTGATACGGCAAATACCTTTGAAGTGGTTATTCAGCTAGGCTCGATACTCGCCGTGGTGGTGATGTTCTGGCGTCGTCTGTTCGGTTTGATCGGCATCCATTTCGGCAGGCCGCCGGAGCATGAAGGCAAAGGCAGCGGTCGCTTGTCGCTTATCCATATCCTCCTCGGTATGATCCCCGCGGTGGTGCTGGGGCTGATTTTTCACGACACCATTAAATCCTTATTTAACCCGGTAAACGTGATGTACGCCCTGATTGTCGGCGGCGTATTGCTGATTGCGGCGGAAGTACTCAAGCCGAAACAGCCGCGCGCGGTCGGCATTGACGATATGACCTATCGTCAGGCGTTTGTCATCGGCTGCTTTCAGTGCCTGGCGCTGTGGCCGGGTTTCTCGCGCTCCGGGGCAACTATTTCCGGTGGCATGCTGATGGGCGTCAGTCGTTATGCGGCGTCGGAGTTCTCTTTCCTGCTGGCGGTACCGATGATGATGGGCGCCACCGTGCTGGACGTTTACAAGAGCATCGGCTTCCTGAACGCGGGCGATATCCCGATGTTTGCCGTCGGCTTCGTGATGGCGTTTATCGTGGCGCTGATTGCGATTAAAACTTTCCTGCAGCTGATCAAACGGATCTCGTTTATCCCGTTCGCTATCTACCGCTTTATCGTGGCGGCAGCCGTTTACGTGGTCTTCTTCTAAGGCCTGGTGCCCTCAGCCTTGCGGCTGGGGGCAACGTTGTTCCTTCCACTGCGCCACCGCCGCAATTCTCCGCCGCGTCAGCTCTTCGCGAATTTCCACCCCTTTAAATCCCGCCGCCACCACCTCTTTGGTGGAGACCGACAGTGCCACTTCCCATGCCTCCAGCAGCAGACGCCCCTGCGGGTAATCGCTGGCCTCGAAACCGGTGCGTCCGCGGACGTCGGCTTCGCTGGTCAGGGCTATCTGCTGTACGCGCTGCGGTTTGCGCCAGGCGTCAATGCTGTCGAAGAGTTTGACGAGGGTTTTCGGCTGCAGGATCGGCAGGGTGTGGATCAAGTCATGGTACTCCGCCACCAGTTTCGCGAGATCGCGGATATCGTTTGGCACCCGCAGACGCGCGCAGAGCTGTTCTACCAGCTTGACGCCCGCCGGGCCATGGCCGTGGTGACGCGGCCAGAGCGCTTTCGGCGTCAGCCCTTTACCGAGGTCATGACACAGGGTGGCGAAACGCACGTCGACATCCGGCGACAGCATCGCGGCCATCGTGACGGTCATCAGGGTGTGCAGGCCGGTGTCGATTTCCGGGTGCCACTTCGCCGGGGCCGGCACGCCGTACAGCGCGTCAATTTCCGGAAACAGCACCTTAAGAGCCTGGCAGTCGCGCAGCGTCTGGAAAAAGACCTGCGGATTGCGGGTGGTTAACGCGCTTTCCGTCTCTTTCCACACCCGCTCCGGCGTTAAATGCGCCAGCTCACCGGCCTCAACCATTGCATGCATCAGGGCCTGGGTTTCTTCGGCAATGCGAAAGCCCAGATGCGCATAGCGGGCAGCAAAGCGCGCCACACGCAGCACGCGCAGCGGATCTTCGCTAAAGGCGGGAGAGACATGGCGCAGCAGGCGCAGGCGGAGATCGTTTTGCCCGCCGTAGGGGTCGATGATCGTGCCATCGGCATCCTGGGCGAGGGCGTTGACCGTCAGGTCGCGGCGCAGCAGATCGGCTTCAAGGGTGACGTCCGGGGCGGCATAGCAGGTAAAACCGGTATAGCCCGCGCCGGATTTGCGTTCGGTGCGGGCCAGGGCATACTCCTCCCGGCTTTGCGGATGGAGGAACACGGGAAAGTCGCGGCCTACCTGTTGGTAGCCCGCGTCAAGCATCTGTTGCGGGGTGGCGCCCACCACCACCCAGTCTCGGTCTTTGACCGGCAGTCCTAATAGCGCATCGCGCACTGCACCGCCGACCAGATAGCTCTTCACGCCCGATTCTCCCGTATCTGTTTTTCGCAAGATGATACGTAAGTCTGGCAGAGAAGACGAATTAGTTCATCCACCGGTCTTTACGTTTGCGGCTTGGCACCAGATGCGGCAGCACCAGACCCAGCAGCAGACCGACGCCGAGCACGCCGCCGCCGTACATGAACCACTGCATGATAATGGTGCGCTGTTTGTCATCAAGCTGCAGATTCGCCGCATTCACCTTCTTCTGCGCGACCACCAGCTCGTTTTTCAACTTCTGGTTCTCGTCCTTCAGCGCGTTAATCGCGCTGTCGCTGCCGGCGACTTTCTTCTGCATATCCGCCGTGCGCTGGTTCCAGGTGGCGTCGATGTTGTTCAGTTTATCAGTCAGCGTTTTGACCTGGTTTTCCAGATCCGGGACGCGGGTGCGCAGGCTGGGCTCATTGCTCAGTTCTTTCAACGGGATCCAGGCGGTACGGCCATTGCTGTCGCGGACCTGCGCGTAACTGGTGCTGTCGTTTGTCTGCAGCACAGACACTTCTTCCCCGGCGTTGATGGTGCCGACCAGACGATAATTATCGCCCGGGCCGCTGCGAACCCAGGTGTTCAGCTCATCGGAAACGTAGCGCTTTTCTTCTGCGTGAACCGCCGTAGCGGCGCTAAGCGCGAGCAAAGTAAAAGTAATCAGGCGTAATTTTGGCATCAGGTCATCGTTTGGTCATAAAAAGTGGAACGATAGTAGAGGCATCGCCAGAGCGACGCAAAGTTTTCCACCACAATCGGAATCATCCAGGAGGTGGCCCGGCAAAAAGCGCGTTGCATGGCGATTCGCCGCAAAATACTATCTACTGACAAAAAATATCGTCGTAAGTTCGCCGCAATTTGTCGGCGCAGCACAGAAGCGGAAGAATTCAGTCATGGCTCAAGAAATCGAACTCAAGTTTATCGTCGCTCAGAATGGGGTAGAGACGCTGCGCGAGCAGCTCAATACGCTCGAGGCGAAACATACGCCTGCGGGCCAGTTACTGAACATTTATTACGAAACCGCCGATAACTGGCTGCGTCGTCACGATATGGGGCTGCGCATCCGCGGCGACCAGGGGCGTTATGAAATGACGCTGAAAATCGCCGGTCGGGTGGTGGGGGGACTGCACCAGCGTCCGGAATACAACATTCCACTGGATAAACCGGAGCTGGCGCTTGAGCGTCTGCCAGCGGAGGTCTGGCCGCAAGGCGAGCTTCCGGCCGCGCTGGCGGAGCATGTCCAGCCGCTGTTCAGCACTGATTTTGTCCGTGAACGTTGGGTGATACAGGAAGGGAATAGTGAGATTGAGATCGCCCTCGATCGCGGCGAAGTGAAGGCTGGCGAACATCAGGAGCCGATCTGCGAGCTGGAGCTGGAGCTGCTTGCCGGGGAGACCGCCGATCTGCTGCGCCTTGCGCACCGTCTGCTGGAGAGCGGCGTCCTGCGTCAGGGGAGCCTGAGCAAGGCTGCTCGCGGGTATCATCTGGCGCAAGGCAATGGCGAGCGTCCCGTCACCTCGCTGACGTTGCTAACGGTGCCAGCGAAGGCCAGCGTGGAGCAGGGGCTGGAGGCGGCGCTGGAGAGCGCCCTGGCGCACTGGCTGTATCACGACGAAGTATGGCTGCGCGGCAATGCGAAAGCCAAAGCGGAAATCCTGCTGGCGTTAGCCCGCGTGCGCCATGCCCTCGTGCTGTTCGGCGGCATCGTGCCGCGTAAGGCGACCACCCAGCTTCGCGCCTTGCTGAACGATGCCGAAGCCGTTCTGCTGGCCGCGGACACCGCCGATGAGGCGTTATTCCGCACCGAGGTCGTCGGCGCCAAACTGGCTCTGACCGAATGGCTGGTCCAGCGCGGCTGGCGTCCGTTCCTCAACGAGGCGGGAGAGAAAAAAATAGCCGGATCTTTCAAACGGTTTGCCGATATTAACCTCTCGCGGGTGGCGGCCGAGCTGCGCAGCGCCGTACAACATCTGGCGGTCGAAGATGCCGCCGACCAGTTGCCGAAGCTGTCCCGTGACATCGACAGCGTCCAGCTGCTGGCGGGCGCCTATGGCGACGCCGTCGCGCCGTGGCTGGAGAACTGGCAGGAGCTTCACCGTGCAATAGAACATGACGATCGCAGCGTCTTTGAATATTTCCGTCGCCAGGCGCTGGCTGCCGAGCCGTTCTGGCTGCATAGTGGAAAACGATAATTTCAGGCCAGGGAGCCCTTATGATGCCGCTTTCTCCGCAATTACAGCAGCACTGGCAGACGGTCGCTGACCGTCTGCCAGCGGATTTTCCCGTTGCCGAACTGAGCCCACAGGCCAGGTCGGTAATGGCGTTCAGCGATTTTGTCGAACAGAGTGTGATCGCCCAGCCGGGCTGGCTGAATGAGCTTGCGGACTCCTCGCCGGAGGCGGAAGAGTGGCGGCATTACGAGGCCTGGCTGCAGGATCGCCTGCAGGCAGTTACTGACGAAGCGGGGTTGATGCGAGAGCTGCGTCTCTTCCGCCGTCAGATGATGGTCCGCATCGCCTGGGCGCAGGCGTTGTCGCTGGTGAGCGAAGAAGAGACTCTGCAGCAGCTGAGCGCGCTGGCGGAGACGCTGATTGTCGCCGCCCGCGACTGGCTGTACGCCGCCTGCTGTAAGGAGTGGGGAACGCCATGCAATGCCGAGGGCCAGCCGCAGCCGCTGCTGATCCTCGGGATGGGAAAGCTGGGCGGCGGCGAGCTGAACTTCTCTTCCGATATCGATCTGATCTTTGCCTGGCCTGAGCATGGCGCCACCCGCGGCGGCCGCCGCGAGCTGGATAACGCCCAGTTCTTTACCCGTCTGGGGCAGCGGCTGATCAAGGCCCTTGACCAGTCAACGCAGGACGGCTTTGTCTATCGGGTTGACATGCGCCTGCGGCCGTTTGGCGACAGTGGGCCGCTGGTGCTCAGCTTTGCGGCGCTGGAAGATTATTACCAGGAGCAGGGTCGGGACTGGGAACGCTATGCGATGGTGAAAGCGCGGATCATGGGAGATAACGACGGCGTGTACGCCAGCGAGCTGCGCGCGATGCTCCGTCCCTTCGTCTTCCGCCGCTATATCGACTTCAGCGTGATCCAGTCGCTGCGTAACATGAAAGGCATGATCGCCCGCGAAGTGCGGCGCCGCGGGCTGAAAGATAACATCAAGCTCGGCGCCGGCGGGATCCGCGAAATTGAGTTTATCGTTCAGGTCTTTCAGCTGATCCGCGGTGGTCGCGAACCTGCGCTGCAACAGCGCGCCCTGCTGCCGACGCTGGCGGCGATTGATGAGCTACATCTGCTGCCGGAAGGCGACGCGGCGCTGCTGCGTGAGGCCTATCTGTTCCTGCGCCGGCTGGAAAACCTGTTGCAAAGCATCAACGATGAGCAGACCCAGACTCTGCCGCAGGATGACCTTAACCGCGCCAGGCTGGCGTGGGGGATGCATACCGAAGACTGGGAGACGCTGAGCGCGCAGCTGGCGAGCCAGATGGCCAACGTGCGGCGAGTGTTTAATGAACTGATCGGCGATGATGAGGATCAGTCCCCGGATGAGCAGCTGGCCGAGTACTGGCGCGAGCTGTGGCAGGATGCGCTGGAAGAAGATGACGCCAGCCCGGCGCTGGCGCATTTAAACGATACCGACCGCCGCAGCGTGCTGGCGCTGATTGCCGATTTCCGCAAAGAGCTGGATCGGCGCACCATCGGCCCGCGCGGCCGCCAGGTGCTGGATCAACTGATGCCGCATCTGCTGAGCGAAATCTGCTCGCGTGCCGATGCGCCGCTGCCTCTGGCGCGGATCACGCCGCTGTTGACCGGCATCGTCACCCGCACCACTTATCTTGAACTGCTGAGCGAATACCCCGGCGCGCTGAAACACCTGATCACGCTCTGCGCGGCGTCGCCGATGGTCGCCAGCCAGTTGGCGCGCCACCCGCTGCTGCTGGATGAGCTGCTGGATCCCAACACCCTCTATCAGCCGACGGCGACCGATGCCTATCGCGACGAGCTGCGCCAGTACCTGCTGCGTGTGCCGGAAGAGGATGAAGAGCAGCAGCTGGAGGCGTTGCGCCAGTTTAAGCAGGCGCAGCAGCTGCATATCGCGGCGGCGGATATCGCTGGCACCCTGCCGGTGATGAAGGTCAGCGATCACTTAACCTGGCTTGCCGAAGCGATCCTCGATGCGGTGGTGCAGCAGGCATGGGGGCAGATGGTGGCTCGCTATGGCCAGCCGACCCACCTGCACGATCGCCAGGGGCGCGGCTTTGCCGTCGTCGGCTACGGTAAGCTCGGCGGTTGGGAGCTGGGCTACAGCTCCGATCTCGATCTGGTGTTCCTCCATGACTGCCCGGCGGAGGTGATGACCGACGGCGAGCGGGAGATTGACGGCCGTCAGTTCTACCTGCGGCTGGCCCAGCGGATCATGCATCTGTTTAGCACCCGTACCTCGTCCGGTATTCTCTACGAAGTGGATGCCAGGCTGCGCCCTTCTGGCGCGGCCGGGATGCTGGTCACCACCGCCGACGCGTTTGCTGACTATCAGCAGAACGAAGCCTGGACGTGGGAACATCAGGCGCTGGTGCGCGCCCGCGTGGTCTATGGCGACCCGGCGCTGCAGGCGCGCTTTGACGCCATTCGTCGCGATATTCTGACCACCCCGCGGGAGGGCGCCACCCTGCAGACCGAGGTTCGCGAGATGCGCGAGAAGATGCGTGCCCACCTTGGCAACAAGCATCCCGATCGTTTTGATATCAAAGCCGATGCCGGTGGGATCACGGATATTGAATTTATTACCCAGTATCTGGTCCTACGCTATGCCAGCGACAAGCCGAAGCTGACCCGCTGGTCTGATAACGTGCGTATTCTCGA
Source organism: Klebsiella sp. K-Nf6 (assembly GCF_002806655.1). Taxonomy (NCBI): domain Bacteria; kingdom Pseudomonadati; phylum Pseudomonadota; class Gammaproteobacteria; order Enterobacterales; family Enterobacteriaceae; genus Klebsiella; species Klebsiella sp. K-Nf6. The sequence goes on from NZ_PIBN01000013.1 coordinate 29,831, forward strand.
GCTGCTGGCGCAGAACGACATCATGGACGAGGAGGAGGCGCGCGCCTTAACGCATGCGTACACCACCTTGCGTGATGCGCTCCATCATCTGGCCCTGCAGGAGCTGCCGGGACACGTGGCGCCAGAGGCCTTCAGCCGGGAGCGTGAGCAGGTCAGCGCCAGCTGGCAGAAGTGGCTGATGGCTTAACTATAAAATCGGGTGTGCTATTATCGCGCGCAAAGTTTGCGTCTCGCAGGAGAGAGTCATGAAAGTAACGCTGCCGGAGTTTGAACGTGCAGGAGTGTTGGTGGTGGGTGATGTGATGCTGGACCGCTACTGGTACGGCCCCACCAGTCGTATTTCCCCGGAAGCCCCGGTGCCGGTGGTGAAGGTGGAAAATATCGAAGAACGTCCTGGCGGCGCGGCAAACGTAGCGATGAACATCGCCTCCCTGGGGGCAACGTCGCGCCTGGTGGGATTGACCGGGATTGACGACGCTGCCCGCGCGCTGAGCCAGGCGCTGGCCAATGTGAATGTGAAGTGCGACTTCGTCTCCGTTCCGACTCACCCGACCATCACCAAGCTGCGGGTGCTGTCGCGCAATCAGCAGCTGATCCGCCTCGACTTTGAAGAGGGTTTCTCCGGCGTGGATCCGCAGCCGATGCACGAGCGCATTCAGCAGGCGCTGGGATCCATTGGCGCGCTGGTCCTCTCGGACTACGCCAAAGGGGCGCTGACCAGCGTCCAGACCATGATCGCGCTCGCACGTGAAGCGGGCGTGCCGGTGCTGATCGATCCGAAAGGCACCGATTTCGAACGCTACCGCGGCGCGACGCTGCTCACCCCGAACCTCTCTGAGTTTGAAGCGGTGGTGGGCAAGTGTCAGGATGAAGCGGAGATCGTTGAACGCGGCATGAAGCTCATCGCTGAATTTGAACTGTCGGCGCTGCTGGTGACGCGTTCTGAGCAGGGGATGACGCTGCTGCAGCCGGGGCGTCCGCCGCTGCATATGCCGACCCAGGCACAGGAAGTGTACGACGTGACCGGCGCCGGCGACACGGTGATTGGCGTGCTGGCGGCGACCCTGGCGTCCGGCAACACCCTGGAAGAGGCCTGCTATTTCGCTAACGCCGCGGCGGGCGTGGTGGTCGGCAAGCTGGGGACCTCCACCGTTTCCCCTGTTGAGCTGGAAAACGCGGTCCGCGGCCGGGCTGAGACCGGCTTTGGCGTGATGAGCGAAGAGGAACTCAAACAGGCGGTTGCGGCGGCGCGCAAGCGCGGCGAGAAAGTGGTGATGACCAACGGGGTCTTCGACATTCTGCATGCCGGCCATGTCTCCTATCTGGCGAATGCGCGCAAGCTGGGCGACCGTCTGATCGTGGCGGTTAACAGCGATGCCTCAACCAAACGTCTGAAAGGCGAAACCCGCCCGGTGAACCCCCTGGAGCAGCGGATGATCGTGCTGGGGGCGCTGGAGGCCGTCGACTGGGTGGTCTCCTTCGAAGAAGACACACCGCAGCGACTGATTGCCGGCATCCTGCCGGACCTGCTGGTCAAAGGTGGCGATTATAAGCCGGAACAGATCGCCGGCAGTGAAGAGGTCTGGGCTAACGGCGGTGAAGTGCTGGTGCTCAACTTTGAAGATGGCTGCTCGACCACCAATATTATTAAGAAAATACAAAAAGATAGCGACAAATAAGCTTTCCGCTATTCACCGGCTTGTACGGTGAAGCATCACGGCCCGCGATGGAGATATCGCGGGCCGTTTTTATTTAATCATGTGGAAAATGATTTAGCGCAATAAACAATCATGTTAAGCGCATTTTTCGTACAAATCGCGTTAAGGTAAGCGTAAATACTGAAGTAAGTAAAAGGCATATGACTGATCAGAACATCCACCGCTGAAGGAGTATGCGCATGAACCATAACGATATGTATTCAATGAAGAATTTTGATTTTTTGGCGCGGAGTTTCGCCAGAATGCACGCGCAAGGCCAGCCAGTTGATCTTCAGGCCATTGTCGGCAATATGGATGAAGAGCATCGTGAATGGTTTTGCCAGCGTTATGAACTTTACTGTCGTCAGGTGAACAGCCCGGCGGAAGCCGCACACTAAGCCAAACGCAAAACGGGCCCCAAGGGGCCCGTTTTTTACGGCTGCTCTTCGCTGCCAGGCGTCGCTGCCGGGCGGTTTTCGAGGTCATTCAGACGCTGCTCCAGCAGCGCCAGTTTTTCGCGGGTCCGCAGCAAAACCTGAGTCTGTACGTCAAACTCTTCGCGGCTGACCAGATCCAGGCGGGTCAGCTGCGACTGCAGCGCCTGGCGGATTTTCTTCTCAACATCCTCACCCAGATCGCGAAGTCCTTTTGGCATCGACTCATGGACCTGGCGGGCGATTTGTTCAATTTTTTTCGGGTCAATCATGGTGGTTTCCTGCTCGGGTCGGATGATTGATCATTGTAGTGCGAACCAGGCCGCCTATAAACCAGAAATGTTTGAAGCTTATGCATTGCCGAGGATAGTCAATAGCGTTATAGTTATCTCGCTTATTCTCAGGGCGGGGCGAAATTCCCCACCGGCGGTAAATCAACCATTGCGTTGAAAGCCCGCGAGCGCTTCCCGTGACTACGGGAAGGTCAGCAGATCCGGTGTAATTCCGGGGCCGACGGTTAAAGTCCGGATGGGAGAGAGTAACGGCACAGTCGGGCCCAGGCCCGCTCGCGTTGACTTTTGCCGCTAAACCGGCGCTCCTAAGACTGCCCTGATTCTGGTAACCATAATTTTAATGAGGTTTTTTTACCATGAATCAGACGCTCCTTTCTTCTTTTGGTACCGCTTTTGAACGTGTGGAACACGCTTTGGACGCCCTGCGCGAAGGTCGCGGCGTGATGGTACTTGATGATGAAGACCGTGAAAACGAAGGCGATATGATCTTCGCCGCCGAAACCATGACCGTTGAGCAGATGGCGCTGACCATTCGTCACGGCAGCGGCATTGTGTGCCTGTGCCTGACCGACGATCGCCGCAAACAGCTGGATCTGCCGATGATGGTGGAGAACAACACCAGCGCCTACGGCACCGGCTTTACCGTGACCATCGAAGCGGCCGAAGGTGTGACCACCGGCGTCTCCGCTGCCGACCGCGTGACCACCGTCCGCGCGGCCATCGCCGACGGCGCGAAACCTTCCGATCTCAACCGTCCTGGCCACGTCTTCCCGCTGCGTGCGCAGCCGGGTGGCGTACTGACCCGCGGCGGCCACACCGAAGCCACTATCGATCTCGTGACCCTGGCTGGCTTTAAACCGGCAGGCGTGCTGTGTGAGCTGACCAATGACGATGGCACCATGGCGCGCGCGCCGGAGTGCATCAAGTTCGCTCAGCAGCATAATATGGCGGTGGTCACGATTGAAGATCTGGTGGCCTATCGTCGCGAACATGAGCGTAAAGCCAGCTAAATAGTGGTTCGCTACGCCTGAGCACAGCCCACTTTTTAGTGGGCTGTGTTGTTTCTGCGCCTTAACCGATGCCCATCGTCTGGAGTACCACCAGGCTCAGCCCCATCACCGACATCCCGCACAGGACGCCATAGCTTGGGTTGCTCTGCGGATCGATCTCTTTCGCCAGCGGCATCAGTTCATCGACGGACAGTGCCACCATAATCCCGGCGACGGCAGCCATGATCGCTCCCATCACCAGCGGTGAGACCAGGCTGCCCAGAATCAACCACGCCAGCACGCCGCCCAAAATTTCCGCCATGCCGGAAAGCCCGGCCCAGAGCACCGCCTTGCTGCGCGATCCGGTGGCGGCATACACTGGCCCGGCAACGGCCAGTCCTTCAGGAATATTGTGCAGGGCAACGGCGAGGGCCACGCCCATGCCGAGTTCCAGGTTGTTGCTGGCCGTGACATAGGTGGCGATCCCTTCCGGGAAGTTATGCAGGCTGATACCCAGCGTCAGCAGAATAGCGGTGCGACGTAAATTACGCGGGCGCGGCGCGGCGGGGGTCATCAGATCCTGCGGGTGGGCGTGCGGCAGCAGGCGGTCAAGGCCGAAATAGCCCAGCAGGCCGATGACAAACATCCCGTAACCGAGCAGCGGCGACATACCTTCGGCGGCCAGCGCGGCAGGCAGCATTTCCATCAACGAAATCAATAGCATGATCCCGGCGGCAAAGCCGAGGGAGAAGCCAAGCAGACGGTTAGAGGGTTTCTGACTAATCACGCCAAATATGGCGCCAATAAAGGTTGCGCTACCGGCTAACAGCGTCAATATTAAGGGTGATGACATCGCTACTCTCCCTGTGAAAATAAGTGCATATGAGTATATTGCCTGAGGATGCGCGTACGGGACACGTCCCTTTACCGCGAATTACATTCAAATTTTCTGACGATCATCATCATGGTTATCTGAGTTTATCCTGGCGCAAAAGCGCGTAATGTGAGCACATCACATTGACACCCTAAGGATATCATCATGTCCCGTACCCGAATGCCCGCGTTGTTTCTCGGCCATGGCAGCCCAATGAACGTGCTGGAAGACAACATTTATACTCGCGCCTGGGCTCATCTGGGCGAAACCCTGCCGCGTCCGAAGGCGATTGTGGTGGTCTCTGCGCACTGGTTTACGCGCGGTACGGGCGTGACGGCGATGGAGGCCCCGAAGACCATTCACGACTTCGGCGGTTTCCCGCAGGCGTTGTATGACACCCATTATCCGGCACCGGGCTCTCCGGCGCTGGCGCAACGACTGGTGGAGCTGCTCTCACCAGTGCCGGTCACCCTCGATAAAGAAGCCTGGGGATTTGACCATGGCTCGTGGGGCGTGCTGATTAAAATGTATCCGCAGGCGGATATCCCGATGGTTCAGTTGAGCATCGACAGCACCAAACCGCCGGCCTGGCATCTCGAAATGGGGCGGAAGCTGGCCTCGCTGCGTGATGAAGGGATTATGCTGGTGGCCAGCGGCAACGTGGTGCATAACCTGCGCACCGCCCGCTGGCATGGCGAGAACACGCCGTACCCATGGGCAGAGTCCTTCAATAACTACGTGAAGGCGAATCTGCAATGGCAGGGGCCGGACGAGCAGCACCCGCTGGTTAACTACCTGGCGCATGAGGGGGGCTCGCTCTCCAACCCAACGGCGGAGCATTTTCTGCCGCTGCTGTATGTCCTGGGAGCGTGGGATGGTGTTGAAGCGATGACGATCCCGGTCGATGGCATCGAGATGGGCTCGCTGAGTATGCTGTCGGTGGTGGTGGGCGCCTGATAAGAGATTGTGCTCCGGCGGCGGTATCGTCGCCGGAGCACGACATTATTCGACGAAAATGTGCGGATAGAAGCGCGACAGATCCTGGGTGATCAGCGCCCGATCTTCGCGAATGCCGATCCCGGCGGGCTGATCGTTGATGAGCCAGCTGCCAATCAGCGTGTAGCTATCACCAAACTTCGGCAGGGGGTAAAACTCCTGCACGATGGTCCCTTCTTCCCCGTACGGACCTTCCACCGACTCCACGACTTTGCCCTGCTCAACTATGGAGACGTTGGCCCCTTCACGGGAGAAGATCGGCTTAATGACGTACTTCTCCATCTCCGGGTGGGCATCTTCGCTGAAGTAGGCCGCCAGCAGATTCGGGTGATTGGGGAACATTTCCCATAGCATCGGCAGCAACGCTTTGTTGGAGATAATGCTCTTCCACGCCGGCTCCAGCCAGCGGACGCCGGCGTCTTCCAGCTTGGTGGAGAACATCTCCCGCAGCATAAACTCCCACGGATAGAGCTTGAACAGGTTACCAATCACCTGATCCTGCAGATCGGTAAACTGGCCTTTTTCGCCAAGCCCAATATCTTCGATGTAGAGGAATTCCGTCGCCAGGCCAGCTTCGGCGGCACAGTCCTGCAGGTACTGCACGGTGCCGCGATCTTCAACGGTATCGCGGCAGCAGGCCATATGCAGCAGCTGGAAGCCAAACTGCTCGCGCAGCTCGCCGAAGCGCTCGATGAGCTTTTCCTGCAAGCTGTTGAACTGGTCACTGCCCGCTGGTAGCTTGCCAGCGTTGAGCTGGTCTTCCAGCCAGATCCACTGGAAGAAGGCCGCTTCATACAGCGAGGTCGGGGTGTCGGCATTGTTCTCCAGCAACTTCGGTTCGCCAACACCATCCCAGGCCAGGTCGAGACGCGAGTAGAGCGACGGCTGGTGGGTTTTCCACGACTGGCGCACAAAGCCCCAGGTGTGTTTAGGGATGCGGAATTTGGCCATCAGCTCATCGCTGGCGATCACTTTCTCCACCACCTGGAGGCACATTTGATGCAGCTCGGCGGTGACTTCCTCCAGCTTTTCCACCTGCGCGAGGGTCAGCTTGTAATAAGCCTCTTCGCTCCAGTAGGGCTCGCCGTACATGGTGTGAAAGTTGAAGCCGTACTCGGTCGCTTTCTCGCGCCAGTCCGGGCGCTCAGTAATACTGACTCTTTCCATGTGAGTTAGCCGCCCATCGAGCGAGAAGAGGACGTTGAGCCTGCGGCGCTACGCTGCATGGTCGACTGCTTCGCCACCGACTCGCCGAAACCTCCGCGAGTCACGGTGGTGGTGGTGGCCGGCTTCGGCGCCATCGCGGTTTTCGGCACGTTCATGGTGCGCCCTGGCTGGGCGGCGCCATAGTTCTTGCCGCTGGCGTCGGTGTACTGACCATAAGCCGGGCTGGCCGGATTTTTCGAGCTGAACAGCGGTTGCTGTTGCGCCATGCCGCCGCCCATCAGGCGGCCCATCATATAGCCGGCCATCAGCGGCATCCAGAAGCTGCCGCTGCTTTGCGCCTGCGCCTGATTTTCCGGGGCGACGCCCGCCTGGGCTGGCGTCTGCTGGCACTGGCCTTCGCCAAACTCGGCGACGCAGTCTTCACGGGTGGCATATTTCGGTGCGGTGCGTTCGGCTTCTTTTACCGCGTTGGTGTAGGCCGTGGTGCACTCAGCTGCTTTGCCCGGATTAGCGGCGGAGCAGTCATCAGCGTTCTGGTACAGCGATACCGTTTCGTCGCTTTTTTCACAACCGGCAAGCATAAAAACCGCGGTGACGGCCAGCGCGACCGGCGTCAGATGACGTGCGCTCCAGCTTTTGCGGAATGACGAGTGATTAATTTTTTTTGTCCGTTTCATATTTGTCTTCCAGGACCCAGTGGTATGGCGTGTGTTAACGCTCAGGATAGAGGATGAGTGGTGGAAAATGAAGCGAAGAGGGGCGATAAGCGGGGGATCTTTACGTTGCCTTACGTTTAACGCATCGCCTGTCCGACGGACAGGCGATGCGCGTCACAGTAATGCGAATTACTGACGGAACGGATTGCTGCTGCTGGTCTGCGTCGTCCGCGTGGACGCCGGTTTCACCGCTGCGGTGGTGTTGCCATAGCCATCGGCGGTGGCATCCTGCTGTGGATTTTCCGGCGCGACGCTGTCCGCGGAGGTGGGGATCGGTTTGCCCAGCGTGTTGTTCAGCGCCACCAGATCCTGCTCGTTCAGGGTACCTAACGCCGACTTGATATTCAGCTCGTTGATCAGGTAGTTATAGCGCGCATTAGAGAGCTGCTGCTTGGCGTTATACAGCGTGGTGGTGGCGTCGAGGACGTCAACGATGGTACGCGTACCCACCGAGTAGCCTGCTTCCATCGCATCCAGGGAGCTTTGCGCAGAGACCACCGCCTGTTTGTAGGCGTTGATGCTGCTGATGGAGGCGTTCACGTTGTTAAACGACGAACGCACAGTCTGCACGACGCTGCGGTGGGCGCTTTCCAGCTGCTCGCTGGCGCCAACGAAGTTGTATTGCGCCTGTTTGACCTGCGAGGTCACCGCGCCGCCCTGATACAGTGGCAGAGAGAAGTTCAGGCCGATTTGGTTCTGCCCAACGTCACTGTCGTTGTAGGCGAGTGGGGTATTGGTTTTTGAACCGTTGTAACGCGTATTCGAGACGCCGGTAGAGGCGGAAAGGTTCAGGGTCGGCAAATGACCGTCCTGCGCCTGGCGAATCTGCTCGCGAGCCAGGTCCTGGCTCAGACGCGCCTGCAGCAGCGACAGGTTGCGGTTCTCCGCTTCCTTCAGCAGGGCGTTGACCGCCTGCGGCTTGTTGGTTTTGAAGCCATTCACGTTCAGCGAGGCCAGCTCCGGGTAGTAGTTGCCGGTGACCTGGCGCAGTTCTTCGACGGCGTTGTCGAGATCGTTACGCGCGGTGACTTCGTTCGCCAGCACGGCGTCGTATTGTGAACGGGCGTTCTGCACGTCGGTGATCGCCACCAGGCCTACGTTAAAGCGCTGCGTGGTTTGATCCAACTGGCGGTAAATAGCCTGTTTCTGCGCTTCGGTATAGGAGAGCGTGTCGATGGCGGCCAGCACTTTAAAATAGGCCGTCGCGGTATTCAGAATCAGCGTTTGCTGATCGGTCTGATACGTGACATCCTGAATCCCTGCCGTTTTTTCCTGCAGCGTCAGGGCGCGCCATTTCGACATATCAAACAGAACCTGCGTTAACTGCAGCGAGCCGCTGGTGACGTTAGAGTTGACGCCGTTGTTGTCGCGATAGCCATTGTTATAGGTATAATCCGCTCCCAGCCCAAGCTGAGGCAGTAATGGACTGCGCGCTTCATTGATCTTTTCGAACGCGGCGTCACGATCGGCTGCCGATTTACGCAGATCGGGGTTGCTGATGCGCGCCTGCTGGTAAACCTGAAGCAGGTTTTCCGCCTGGCTCATGGCGCTGAACCCGGTCAGGCTCAGGCCGATAAGAATGGGGAGCAATTTCTTCATTTGCATTCCTTGTTGTGAAGCATTTAGCGCTGGTCTAATTCTAAGAAAAATTCCGCTGATTGTATCGATTCTGCCGCCGTAAAAAGTTGGCGTTACGTGCCATCCGGCGGTAATTTGCACCAATCTAACATACGGACCGTAAAACGGTAGCCAAACGGTCTGGAAATCCCTAATTTCGGATTCGCAGGACATGACAATGAGCAAACCCATTCAGCAGGGAATTACCTTCTTCAAAAATGATGTAGAAATTATTGCACGCGAAACGCTGTATCGTGGTTTTTTTTCGCTCGATTTATACCGTTTTCGCCACCGCCTGTTTAACGGCGGCATGAGCGGCGAAGTCACCCGTGAAATTTTTGAGCGCGGGCATGCCGCCGTCTTGCTACCCTTTGACCCGGTGCGGGACGAAGTGGTGCTCGTCGAACAAATCCGTATCGCCGCCTATGATACCAGCGAGAGCCCGTGGCTGCTCGAAATGGTCGCCGGCATGATCGAAGAGGGGGAAACGGTGGAAGACGTTGCCCGTCGTGAAGCGCTGGAGGAGGCCGGACTTGAAGTCGGGCGGACGAAACCAATATTAAGCTATCTGGCCAGCCCTGGCGGCACCAGCGAACGGTTATCGATCCTGGTGGGAGAAGTTGATGCATCCACGGCAAAAGGCATTCACGGCCTGGCCGAGGAAAACGAGGATATTCGGGTGCATGTGGTGAGCCGGGAACAGGCTTACCAGTGGGTAGAAGAGGGGAAAATCGATAACGCAGCCTCTGTCATCGCCTTGCAATGGCTGCAATTGCATTATCACAATTTACGAAACGAGTGGACAAAATGAAGCGTTATACACCTGACTTCCCTGAGATGATGCGCCTGTGCGAGACCAACTTCGCGCAGTTGCGCCGCCTGTTGCCGCGAACGGATGCAGCGGGTGAGAAGGTAAGCTATCAGGTGGGAAGCGCGCAGTATCGGTTAACGATAGTTGAATCGACCCGCTACACTACTCTGGTGGCGATAGAACAGACTCTGCCTGCGGTGAGCTACTGGAGCCTGCCATCCATGACCGTTCGCCTCTACCATGATGCCATGGTGGCCGAAGTGTGTTCGAGTCAGCAGATCTTTCGCTTCAAAGCGCGGTATGATTATCCTAATAAAAAGTTGCATCAACGCGACGAAAAGCATCAAATTAACCAGTTTCTGGCCGACTGGCTGCGTTACTGTTTAGCACATGGAGCGATGGCGATTCCGGTTTGTTAGCGTCGTTAAACCTAAGGACACCATTTGGAAAGCCTGTTAAACCTACCTCTGGCTGGTGAGGCCAGAGTCAGGATCTTACAAATTACTGATACTCACCTGTTTGCTGAAAAACATGAAACGTTGTTAGGCATTAATACCTGGGAAAGTTATCAGGCCGTACTGTCGGCTATTCATGCCTCACAGCGTCCATGTGATCTGATTGTCGCAACAGGCGATCTGGCGCAGGACCACTCCTCCGCGGCCTATCAGCATTTTGCTGAGGGTATCGCGAGTTTTGCTGCACCCTGCGTCTGGCTACCGGGTAACCATGATTTCCAGCCGGCGATGTACAGTACGCTGCAGGAGTCAGGCATTTCACCCGCCAAACGTGTGTTTCTCGGCGACCACTGGCAGATCCTGCTGCTGGACAGCCAGGTGTTTGGCGTTCCCCATGGCGAGCTGAGCGACTTCCAGCTGGAGTGGCTCGAACACAAGCTGGCGGAAGCGCCGGAGCGTTATACCTTACTCCTGCTGCACCACCATCCGCTGCCTGCTGGTTGCAGCTGGCTGGATCAGCACAGCCTGCGCAACGCTGGCGCGCTGGACCGCGCGCTGAGCGCCTGGCCGCGGGTGAGGCATCTGCTGTGCGGCCATATTCATCAGGAGCTGGATCTGGACTGGAATGGCCGGCGCATGATGGCGACGCCGTCGACCTGCGTTCAGTTCAAACCGCACTGCGCCAATTTCACTCTGGATACCGTCTCACCCGGCTGGCGCTGGCTGGAGCTGCATCCTGATGGGACGTTGACCACCGAAGTGTGCCGCCTGGAAGGCGCCGAGTTTCACCCGGATATCGCTTCAGAAGGCTACTGATGGCGACGCTTCTTTATCTGCACGGCTTTAACAGTTCCCCGCGCTCGGCGAAGGCGATGGCGTTAAACACCTGGCTGTCGCAGCAGCACCCCGACATCACCATGGTGGTGCCGGAGCTGCCGCCTTATCCGGCTGAAACGGCAGAGCTGCTGGAATCCATTGTGCTGGAGCATGGCGGCGAGCCACTCGGGGTTGTGGGGTCGTCGCTGGGCGGCTACTACGCGACCTGGCTGTCGCAGTGCTTTATGGTGCCGGCAGTGGTCGTCAACCCGGCGGTGCGCCCGTTTGAACTGCTGAACAATTTTCTCGGCCACAATGAGAATCCATACACCGGGCAGCAATATGTGCTAGAGTCTCGCCATATTTACGATCTCAAAGTCATGCAAATCGACCCGCTTGAAGCGCCGGATTTACTCTGGTTGCTGCAGCAGACCGGGGATGAAGTGCTTGATTACCGCCAGGCCGTTCATTACTACGCCTCCTGCCGGCAAACGGTGGAGGAGGGCGGTAATCACGCATTTGTCGGCTTTGACGATCATTTCACTCAGATTATCGAATTTCTCGGCCTGTGCTAAACGGCCCTGAACGACCTACGAATACACACCATGACGCAATCTTCATATAACGCTGATGCCATTGAGGTACTCACCGGGCTAGAGCCGGTGCGCCGCCGTCCGGGCATGTATACCGACACCACCCGTCCTAACCATCTTGGTCAGGAAGTTATTGATAACAGTGTGGATGAAGCGCTGGCAGGCCACGCCAAACGAGTGGAAGTTATCCTTCATGCCGACCAGTCCCTGGAAGTCATTGACGACGGGCGCGGCATGCCGGTCGACATCCACCCGGAAGAAGGGGTGCCGGCGGTCGAGCTGATCCTCTGCCGACTGCACGCGGGTGGGAAGTTTTCCAACAAAAACTACCAGTTTTCCGGCGGCCTGCACGGGGTCGGGATCTCGGTGGTCAACGCCCTGTCAAAACGCGTAGAGGTGAATGTTCGTCGCGACGGTCAGGTCTACAGCATCGCCTTTGAAAACGGTGAAAAAGTAGAAGATCTGCATGTCACCGGTACCTGTGGCAAACGCAATACCGGGACCAGTGTCCATTTCTGGCCGGACGAAAGCTTCTTCGACAGCCCGCGTTTCTCCGTTTCGCGTTTGACCCACCTGCTAAAAGCGAAAGCGGTGCTGTGCCCCGGCGTGGAAATCGTCTTTCGCGATCAGGTCAACGACAGCGAGCAGCGCTGGTGCTATGCCGATGGCCTTAACGACTACCTGTGCGAAGCCGTAAACGGCTTGCCGCTGCTGCCGGAAAAACCGTTCGTCGGCACCTTCTCCGGCGAGACGGAAGCCGTGGACTGGGCGCTGCTGTGGCTGCCGGAAGGCGGCGAACTGCTGACCGAAAGCTACGTCAACCTGATCCCGACCATGCAAGGTGGGACGCACGTTAACGGTCTGCGTCAGGGGCTGCTGGATGCGATGCGGGAGTTCTGCGAATACCGTAATATCCTGCCGCGCGGCGTGAAGCTGTCAGCGGAAGATATCTGGGATCGCTGCGCCTACGTGCTGTCGGTGAAAATGCAGGATCCGCAGTTCGCCGGGCAAACCAAAGAGCGTCTGTCGTCGCGCCAGTGCGCGGCGTTCGTCTCTGGCGTGGTGAAAGATGCCTTCAGCCTGTGGCTGAACCAGAACGTGCAGGCTGCTGAACTGCTGGCGGAGATGGCTATCTCCAGCGCCCAGCGTCGTCTGCGCGCTGCCAAGAAAGTGGTGCGTAAAAAGCTGACCAGCGGTCCGGCATTGCCGGGTAAGCTGGCGGACTGTACCGCGCAGGACCTGAACCGCACCGAGCTGTTCCTCGTCGAAGGGGACTCGGCGGGTGGTTCAGCCAAGCAGGCGCGCGATCGCGAATATCAGGCGATCATGCCGCTGAAAGGCAAGATCCTGAATACCTGGGAAGTCTCTTCCGATGAAGTGTTAGCTTCGCAAGAAGTTCACGACATTTCGGTGGCAATTGGTATCGATCCGGATAGCGATGATTTAAGCCAGCTGCGCTACGGCAAAGTTTGTATTCTGGCGGATGCGGACTCCGATGGTCTGCACATCGCTACCCTGCTGTGCGCGCTGTTTGTGAGACATTTTCGTACTTTGGTGAAAGAGGGGCACGTCTACGTCGCGCTGCCGCCGCTGTACCGTATCGACCTTGGTAAAGAGGTCTACTACGCGCTGACGGAAGAAGAAAAAACCGGCGTGCTGGAGCAGCTGAAGCGCAAGAAGGGCAAACCAAACGTCCAGCGTTTTAAAGGTCTGGGTGAGATGAACCCAATGCAGTTGCGGGAAACCACGCTTGATCCGAACACCCGCCGCCTGGTGCAACTGGTGATCAGCGATGAGGATGAACAACAGACCACGGCGATGATGGATATGCTGTTGGCCAAGAAGCGTTCCGAAGACCGTCGCAACTGGCTGCAGGAGAAGGGCGATATGGCGGACCTGGAAGCCTGAGTCTGCACGTTTCACCAGACGTAAAAGGGAGCCTCAGGCTCCCTTTTTCATTTCACGGCTGCGTCGGCGGGCTTAGACGCCAGGCTGCAGGATACGGATGGTGGTTTCCAGCACATCGCCTTTGACCGCTTCCGACCAGGCTTTCATGTGTGGCGTCTGCAGGTGCGCTTCAAGATGCGCGACGCTTTCCCACTGCTCCACCATGACGATAGAGTCGGGGGCCGTGGTCTGGAAGCTGACGCCGGCGGCATGATCTACCATCGGCGCGTAGCCGTGGCAGCCGGCCTCCTGCAAAACGGTCGGAATGATTTTCGCGAACTGATCGAGAACCGCCTGACGGTGGTGCTGGCCCGGGCGGGTACGGATTTCTGCAATCACTGTTAACATGGTTAACTCAACTCCTTCTGTGTGTATCTCGTCATACTCCAGGTTCGAATAACTCGAAATATGTAGAGCGTAGACCTGTAGTTAACCAAAAATTTCCGCCAGATGCTTGCGATATTCTGCGATATACCGTGGGACATCAGGCATTTTAATCACGTCGTTGGCGATAAAGGTCGGCAGCGCTTCCATTCCCAGGAACTGGTTGGCTTTATGGAACGGCAGGTAAACGCCGTCAACGCCAACGCCGTGGAAGAACTGGTCTTCGTCGGTGAAGGCTTCCATCGGCGCGTTCCAGGTCAGGGATAGCATATATTTTTTCCCCTGCACCAGGCCGCCGGAGCCATATTTTTTGCTGGCGTCGGAGCGGGTACGACCATCGCTGGCGTACAGCGAGCCGTGGCCTTCGGTAAAGACATCATCCATATATTTCTTCACTGTCCACGGCGCGCCCATCCACCAGCCAGGCATCTGCCAGATCACCACATCGGCCCACAGGAAATTCTGCACTTCTGCTTTTACGTCGTACTCGCTTTCGGCGCGTACGCTTTTAACATCGTGCCCGGCGTCGCGCAGATAACTCTCCGCGACCTCGGTCAGGGTGTCGTTCAGCTGGCCATTCGAGTGCGCGAACTTTTTTGCGCCATTGATAATCAGGATGTTGCTCATCATTTGTCCTCAATCTTGAAAATTTGCCGACGATCTTACCCCGCGAAGCGGGGCAGTAAAATGAGCAAAATGTGCAAAGTCTTTTGCCAAAAGAGCAATAATCTCGCTACCAGTACACACGGGCTTCGAAGCCGCCATCGCGGGCGTTAGCAAAATCAACCTGCATGCCATGCAGCGAGGCGATGCGCCGGACGATCGACAGGCCCAGGCCGCTGCCCGGCGCGTCCTGCCCCGGCGGGCGATAAAAACGCTCGCCGATACGCGCCAGTGCCTGCGGGCTAATGCCTGGGCCGTTATCACGCACCCGAAACTCGCGGGCGTTGAGCGTGATATCAACCTGGCTGCCGCGCGGGCTGTAGCGCACAGCGTTATCCAGCAGGTTGCGTACCAGCAGGCTGAGCAGCAGCGGCTGGCCGGTGCGGGCGATGTCGGCGGCATTAAGATGCAGGCGCAGCTCAATCCCGGACTGCTGCGCGTGGTGATACATCTCCATCACCGCCGACTGTAGCAGGTCGTCGATGGCGACCGGTTGCACGTCGTCCAGTTGGGCGAGTGAGTCCAGCCGCGACAGCGTCAGCAGCTGATCGACCAGCCGGGTGGCGCGATCGATCCCCTGGTGGAGCTGGGCCAGCGCTTTCTCACGTCCTTCTGCATCGTCCATAGAGAGCTGGGCGACTTCGGTCTGCACCTTCAGCGCCGCCAGCGGGCTGCGCAGCTCATGGGCGGCATCAGAGGTAAACCGACGTTCGCGCAGCATGGCGTCGTGGGTGCGCTGGAACAGCTGATTCAGGGCCTCGACCAACGGGCGGACTTCAGAGGGGATCTTCTCCACGCTGAGCGATTCCGCTGAATCCGGCGCGCGCAGGCGCAGCGTGCGCGCCAGCTTTTTCAACGGCGCCAGTTCGCGGCTTAACAGCACGATAAGCAGCACGAACATCAGCGGCAGGGCGATCATCCACGGAGTGAGCTGCGAGGTCACGATATCCATCGCCATTTCACGCCGATAATCCCACTCCTGGCCGACGGCGATGCGATGGCGACCGTCGGCGGTGGTTAGCCACAGGAAGCGCCATTCGTCATCATCGCCGCGCAGGTAGCCATCACTGAACCCCTCGCGCTGCGAGTTCCACTGGATATCCTCCCCGTTCTCACCGTCGTTGAGCACCATGGTGCCGTCGCGGGTGAAGATGGCGAACGCCAGCACGTCGTCGTCGATGTGCCCATGCCGCACCTTTTTCTTTTCACCGAGCGATGCGGGCGGGGCGCGGAGTTCATCGAAATGCATGGCGCTCAGGCGGCGGGCGAACAGCAGCTGCTGGGTATCGAACAGCTTATCCAGCTTTTTGCTGGTTTGCTGCCAGGCGATCACGCTGGCGACGCCCCAGGCGGCCGCGGTCAGCACAGCAAACAGCAGCGTCAGACGGACGCGCAGGCTCAGGCGGGCAAGTCGTTTCATGCGTCACCCAGGGTATAGCCGATGCCGTGGACGGTGCGGATAAACCCGCTGCCGAGTTTGCGGCGTAGATGATGGACGTGAACTTCCACGGCGTTGCTGGAGACCTCGTCGTCCCAGGTGTAGAGCTTTTCTTCGATAAGCTTGCGCGGCAACACGCGACCGGCGTTACGCAGCAGCAGTTCCAGCAGGGCGAACTCTTTCGGCTTTAGTACCAGGCTCTCGCCGTCGAGGCTGGCGGTTAAGCGGTTCGGGTCGAGGCTCACCTTGCCGTGGCGCAGCTCGCTGCTGCTCTGGCCGTGCGCGCGACGGATCAACGCTTCAAGACGTGCCGCCACTTCAATCAGGGCGAAAGGTTTGCACAGGTAGTCATCGGCGCCGAGCCGTAGCCCCTCCACTCGCTGGCTGAGCGCATCGCGGGCGGTGAGGATCAGCACCGGCTCATGGCGGCCCTTGTCCCGCCATTCGCGCAGAATATCGAGGCCATCGATGCCGGGGAGGGTGAGATCCAGGATTGCGGCGTCGTAGGGGGCGCTGTATAAGGCATTCTTGCCCTCCAGTCCGGCGGTAAACCAGTCGATGCTGAAGCCCATTTTGCTTAGGCCGGCTTTGATGCCGTCACCGATCAGCTTGTCATCTTCCACCAATAATATGCGCATGTTTCCCTCCGACGATCCTGTTTCTTAGCGCAGTAAACCGCGTTGAAGCCGGCGATGTACAGCATTAAAATTTCTTTTTTCCGCTTAAGAAGTCGTTAAGTTTTGTCAGGCGTAATAGGAGCCATATCAACACGAAGGGAGAACACATCATGAAGAAAATTGCTGCAATGACCGCGATCGTTGCCCTGGTTTCCATGCCAGTGCTGGCTGCCGAACAGGGCGGATTTACCGGTCCTTCTTCGACCACGCAGGTCAGTTCGACCGCGCAGGCAGGCGGATTCACCGGCCCGAGCGGCGCGGTGACCACTGTCGCCAATGCCAAATCGCTGCGGGATGATACCTGGGTGACCCTGCGCGGCAAGATAACCGAGCGCATTTCTGACGATCTGTATAAGTTTCAGGATGCTTCCGGGGTGATCAATGTCGATATCGACCACAAGCGCTGGAACGGCGTGACCGTCGGCCCGCAGGACACGGTAGAAATTCAGGGGGAAGTCGATAAGGACTGGAACTCGGTAGAAATCGACGTTAAACAGATCCGTAAAATCGCGCCATAAGTCTTCGTCAGATAAGCGCAAGATCGGTCAGGAATCGCTATCCTCGCTCTGTCAGAGTATGTCGCGAGGAGGAGACGATGAACGATATTAAGGCCAGCCCGGCGTATGTCGGGCGCTTCCAGCGTGTCTGTAGGTACATTGCGCGCCATCTTGATGAGCCGCTGTCGCTGGAGGCGCTGAGCGCGATAGCGCACAGTTCGCCTTACCATTTTCACCGGCAATTTAGCGCTTATACCGGTATTCCATTGTACCGGTATATTCAGTGGTTGCGTCTGCGACGCGCCTGTTGGCGCCTGGCGTTCAACCCACGCGATAAAGTCATCGATATTGCCCTTGATGCCGGATTTCAGAATGCGGAGTCGTTCAGTCGTGCCTTCCGTACCGCGTTTGACCAAAGCCCGACCCAATTCCGTCAGCAACCGGACTGGGCCGAGTGGCATCGACGCGTACCGAAACATACGCTACAGGAGCAAACGTCGATGGACGTCAATATTATTTCGTTCCCCACCACCCGGGTAGCCGTACTGCAACATCGCGGTAGCCCGGACCTTGTCAACGCGACCGCCGCGCGTTTTATCGCCTGGCGTAAGACGAGCGGATTATCGCCCGTCGCCACCAGCGATACCTGGGGGATCGCCTGGGACGATCCGCAGACCACCCCGCAGGAGGCATTTCGGTTTGATATCTGCGGCACGGTCGAACGGCCGGTCGGTGAAAACGCCTTTGGCGTGATTAACGGCGAAATCCCCGGCGGACGCTGCGCCGTCGTGTGCCATCACGGCTCGCTGGACACGCTGGCGAACAGCGTTTGGTTTCTCTATCGCGACTGGTTACCCGCGTCAGGCGAGACGTTACGGGATTATCCGGTGTACTTCCGTTACCTCAATTTTGTCCATGAGGTGGCTGAGCATGAACTGCAAACCGATATTTATCTGCCGCTGGCCTGATTAAGCGTGACGGAATCCTCAGCCGATCTCACGCCCTGTGACTCAGGGCGTGAGATCGGGTATTATCGCGGGTAGTTTTGCCGTCCGAACGGTCGGTACCCAGATTGAGGATCCACGATTAATGAGCGATATGGCAGAGCGCCTTGCGCTGCATGAATTTACGGAAAATGCTTACCTGAACTACTCCATGTACGTGATTATGGACAGGGCATTACCGTTTATTGGCGATGGCTTAAAACCGGTCCAGCGTCGCATCGTCTATGCGATGTCTGAGCTGGGGCTGAACGCCAGCGCGAAATTCAAAAAGTCCGCCCGCACCGTCGGCGACGTGTTGGGTAAATATCACCCGCACGGCGACAGCGCCTGCTATGAAGCGATGGTGCTGATGGCGCAGCCGTTCTCTTACCGCTACCCGCTGGTAGACGGGCAGGGGAACTGGGGGGCGCCGGACGATCCGAAATCCTTCGCGGCGATGCGTTACACCGAGTCCCGCCTGTCGAAATACGCCGAATTGCTGCTCAGCGAACTGGGGCAGGGCACCGTTGATTGGGTACCGAACTTTGACGGTACGATGCAGGAGCCGAAAATGCTGCCTGCGCGTCTGCCGAACATCCTGCTTAATGGCACCACCGGCATCGCGGTGGGCATGGCCACTGATATTCCGCCGCACAACCTGCGTGAAGTCGCCAAAGCGGCCATTACGCTGATTGAGCAGCCGAAAACGACCCTCGACGAACTGCTGGATATCGTGCAGGGGCCGGATTTCCCGACCGAGGCGGAGATCATCACCTCGCGGGCGGAAATTCGCAAAATCTACCAGAACGGACGCGGCTCAGTGCGCATGCGCGCAGTGTGGAGCAAAGAGGACGGCGCGGTGGTGATTAGCGCGCTGCCGCACCAGGTCTCCGGCGCCAAAGTGCTGGAGCAGATTGCGGCGCAGATGCGCAATAAAAAGCTGCCGATGGTCGACGACCTGCGCGACGAATCGGACCACGAAAATCCGACTCGTCTGGTGATCGTCCCGCGCTCCAACCGGGTGGATATGGAACAGGTGATGAACCACCTGTTTGCCACTACCGATCTGGAAAAAAGCTACCGCATCAACCTCAATATGATCGGCCTCGACGGACGCCCGGCGGTGAAAAACCTGCTGGAGATCCTCAGCGAATGGCTGGTGTTCCGTCGCGATACCGTGCGTCGCCGTCTGAACCATCGGTTAGAGAAAGTGCTTAAGCGCCTGCATATCCTCGAAGGTTTGCTGGTGGCGTTTCTCAATATCGATGAAGTGATCGAGATCATCCGCACCGAAGATGAACCGAAGCCAGCCCTGATGTCGCGCTTTGGCATCAGCGAAACCCAGGCGGAAGCGATTCTGGAATTAAAACTGCGCCACCTCGCCAAACTGGAAGAGATGAAGATCCGCGGCGAGCAGGACGAGCTGGAAAAAGAGCGCGACCAGCTGCAGGCGATTCTGGCTTCTGAACGTAAGATGAACAACCTGCTGAAAAAAGAGCTGCAGGCTGATGCCGATGCTTTCGGCGACGATCGCCGCTCGCCGCTTCACGAACGTGAAGAAGCGAAAGCGATGAGCGAGCATGATATGCAGCCGTCTGAGCCAGTGACTATCGTCCTGTCGCAGATGGGCTGGGTGCGGAGCGCCAAAGGGCACGACATTGACGCCCAGGGCTTGAGCTATAAAGCGGGCGACAGCTGGAAGGCCTCGGCGAAAGGCAAGAGCAACCAGCCGGTGGTGTTTATCGATACCACCGGACGCAGCTATGCCATCGATCCGATTACCCTGCCTTCCGCGCGTGGCCAGGGTGAGCCGCTTACCGGTAAGTTGACTCTGCCGCCGGGCGCGACCGTGGAACATATGCTGATGGAAAGCGACGATCGCAAGCTGCTGATGGCTTCCGACGCTGGCTACGGTTTTGTCTGCACCTTCAACGATCTGGTGGCGCGCAACCGTGCCGGTAAAGCGCTGATCACCCTGCCTGACAATGCGCACGTGATGCCGCCGCTGGTGATTGAGGACGAGTCCGATATGCTGCTGGCCATCACCGCCGCCGGGCGGATGCTGATGTTCCCGGTGAGCGATCTACCGCAGCTGTCGAAAGGCAAGGGCAACAAAATTATCAGTATTCCGGCGGCGGAAGCCGCAGCCGGGCAGGATGGCCTGGCGCATCTGTTTATCCTGGCTCCGCAGAGCACGCTCACCATCCATGTTGGCAAACGGAAGATCAAACTGCGTCCGGAAGAGCTGCAAAAAGTCACTGGCGAGCGTGGCCGTCGCGGTTCGCTGATGCGCGGACTGCAGAAGATTGACCGTGTTGAAATCGACTCGCCGCGCCGCGCCGCGGCAGGCGATAGCGAAGAGTAAACGCCACTCCTCCCGTCGTTGACGGGAGGAGGCGAAAAAATGCCGCAAAATCGTTGTTTATTCAGACGTTGCGATTAACAATGTCCATCACCAGGGACCCAGGAAGAACGGTCCCGGCCTGCGCAGAACTGATGAGCCTGCCTTCTGTCAGCAGCGAATAATTCTAAGCGATTTGGGTTTTAGAGGTAGCTATGCTATTAATTTTTCGAGTAATTTTTGTGGTCATTTATTGCATCGTAGTGTGCATACTTGGCTGTTTGTACTGCTTGTTCAGCCCGCGTAATCCAAAACATGTCGCCACTTTCGGCCATCTGTTTGGCCGCCTATCTCCGGTATTTGGCCTGAAGGTAGAACTGCGTAAACCTGCCGATGCGGAAAGCTATGGCAACGCGATCTACATCGCTAACCACCAGAACAACTATGATATGGTGACGGCGTCGAACATCGTGCAGCCGCCGACGGTCACCGTGGGTAAAAAAAGCCTGCTGTGGATCCCGTTCTTTGGCCTGCTCTACTGGCTGACGGGCAACCTGCTGATTGACCGTAATAACCGAACCAAAGCGCATGGCACCATTGCTGAAGTGGTGAATGCGTTTAAAAAGCGTAAAATTTCGTTCTGGATGTTCCCGGAAGGAACCCGTAGCCGCGGCCGCGGCCTGCTGCCTTTTAAAACCGGTGCCTTCCACGCAGCGATTGCCGCCGGAGTGCCGATTATTCCGGTGTGTGTGTCCAACACATCGAACAAAATTAAGCTCAATCGCTGGAACAACGGTCTGGTGATTGTTGAGATGCTGCCGCCGGTGGATACCAGTCAGTTCGGTAAAGACAACGTGCGCGCGCTGGCGACGCATTGCCGCGAGCTGATGGCCGCCAAAATTGCTGAGCTGGACAACGAAGTGGCCGAGCGCGAAGCGGCTAAAAAGTCATAAGACAGGAAACGCCGCCAACGCGCGCGTATTGCTGGCGGGAAACGAATTCCCTTTTTCATTTGTCAGTATGTCATGGAGTTAATATGTCACTCAGTCGGCGTCAGTTTATTAAGGCTTCCGGCGTAGCGCTGTGCGCTGGCGCCGCGCCGCTGAAAGCCCATGCCGCCGGCCAGCAGCTCGCGCTGCCGGTTCCGCCGCTGCTGGAATCGCGTCGCGGTCAGCCGCTGTTTCTGACGCTGCAGCGTTCGCACTGGTCGTTTACGCCAGGCACTCGCGCCCCCGTCTGGGGGATCAATGGCCGCTACATGGGGCCGACGATCCGCGTCTGGAGCGGGGACGACGTCAAGCTTATCTACAGCAACCGTCTGACAGAGAATGTCGCGATGACCATCCGCGGCCTGCAGGTGCCTGGCCCGCTGATCGGCGGTGCGGCGCGCATGATGTCGCCGAACGCCGACTGGGCGCCGGTGCTGCCTATCCGCCAGAGCGCTGCTACCTTGTGGTATCAGGCCAACACGCCGAACCGGATGGCGAAGCAGGTGTACAACGGCCTGGCCGGCATGTGGCTGGTGGAAGATGAGGTCAGCAAGAACCTGCCAATCCCTAACCACTACGGCGTTGATGACTTCCCGGTGATTATTCAGGACAAGCGGCTGGATAACTTCGGCACGCCGGAATATAGCGAACCGGGGAGCGGCGGCTTCGTTGGCGATACGCTGCTGGTTAACGGCGTGCAGAGCCCGTATGTCGAAGTGTCGCGCGGCTGGGTGCGCCTGCGCCTGCTGAACGCCTCCAACTCCCGGCGCTATCAGCTGCAGATGAGCGATGGCCGACTGCTGCATGTGATTTCCGGCGACCAGGGGTTCCTGCCGGCGCCAGTCTCGCTCAAACAGCTGTCGCTGGGGCCAGGGGAACGGCGTGAAATTCTGATCGATATGACCAACGGCGATGAAGTGTCCATTACCTGCGGTGAAGCGGCCAGCATTGTCGACCGCATCCGCGGCTTTTTTGAACCGTCAAGTATCCTGGTCTCCACGCTGGTGCTGACCTTGCGGCCGACCGGGCTGCTGCCGCTGGTCACCGACAGCCTGCCGGTGCGCCTGCTGCCGACCGAACTGCTCTCCGGCACGCCGATCCGCAGCCGGGATATCACCCTCGGCGACGATCCGGGTATCAACGGCCAGCTGTGGGATCCGCAGCGTATCGATATCACGGCGCAACAGGGGACCTGGGAGCGCTGGACGGTGCGTGCCGACCGCCCGCAGTCGTTCCATATTGAAGGGGTGATGTTCCAGATCCGTAACGTCAATGGCTCGACGCCCTTCCCGGAAGACCGTGGCTGGAAGGACACCGTGTGGGTCGACGGGCAGGTTGAACTGCTGGTCTACTACGCCCAGCCGTCGTGGTCGCACTTCCCGTTCCAGTATCTGAGCCAGACGCTGGAGCTTGCCGACCGCGGCTCGATTGGCCAGATGCTGGTGAATCCGGCGCCGTAATCTTCGCAACCCTGGCCGGAACACGGTCAGGGTTTGAGAAAATCCTCCTTCATTTCCACTATCATTCCGGCTTATAATCCACGCCCTTTTGGTTATTTTTTTATCATTTCCCCCGGAAGCAATATGAGCGCAATATCCCTGATCCAACCGGATCGTGACCTTTTTTCCTGGCCGCAATACTGGGCTGCCTGTTTTGGCCCTGCGCCATTTTTACCGATGTCGCGTGAAGAGATGGACCAACTTGGCTGGGATAGCTGCGACATTATTCTGGTGACCGGCGACGCCTACGTCGACCACCCGAGCTTCGGGATGGCCATCTGCGGCCGTATGCTGGAAGCGCAGGGTTTCCGGGTAGGGATCATTTCCCAGCCGGACTGGAACAGCAAAGAAGACTTTATGCGCCTGGGTAAGCCGAACCTGTTCTTCGGCGTGACGGCGGGCAATATGGACTCGATGATCAACCGCTACACCGCCGACCGTAAGCTGCGCCATGATGATGCTTACACCGCTGGCAACGTGGCGGGCAAGCGTCCGGATCGCGCCACCCTGGTCTACACCCAGCGCTGTAAAGAGGCGTGGAAAGACGTGCCGGTGATCCTCGGCGGCATCGAGGCCAGCCTGCGCCGTACCGCGCATTATGATTACTGGTCCGATACCGTGCGCCGCTCGGTGCTGGTGGACTCCAAGGCCGATATGCTGATGTTCGGTAACGGCGAGCGCCCGCTGGTGGAAGTCGCGCATCGCCTGGCGATGGGTGAATCCATCGACCAGATCCGCGATGTGCGCAATACCGCCATCATGGTGAAAGAGGCGCTGCCGGGCTGGAGCGGCGTCGATTCCACCCGCCTGGATACTCCGGGGAAAATCGACCCGATCCCGCATCCGTATGGTGAGGATCTGCCGTGCGCCGATAACAAGCCGGTTGCGCCGAAAAAGCAGGAAGCCAAAAGCATCACCGTGCAGCCGCCGCGGCCCAAACCGTGGGAAAAGACCTACGTGCTGCTGCCTTCCTTCGAGAAGGTGAAAGGCGATAAAGTCCTGTACGCTCACGCTTCGCGTATTCTGCACCACGAAACTAACCCCGGCTGCGCCCGGGCGCTGATGCAAAAGCATGGCGAACGCTATATCTGGATCAACCCGCCGGCAATCCCGCTCTCGACTGAAGAGATGGACAGCGTCTTCGCGCTGCCTTACAAGCGTGTGCCGCATCCTGCTTACGGCGACGCGCGTATCCCGGCGTACGAGATGATCCGTTTCTCGATCAACATCATGCGCGGCTGCTTCGGCGGCTGTTCGTTCTGCTCAATCACCGAGCACGAAGGGCGCATTATCCAGAGCCGTTCAGAAGACTCGATCATTAATGAAATCGAAGCCATTCGCGACACGGTGCCCGGCTTTACCGGGGTGATCTCCGATCTCGGCGGCCCAACGGCCAACATGTATATGCTGCGCTGTAAATCGCCACGCGCTGAGCAGACCTGCCGCCGTCTCTCCTGCGTCTACCCGGATATCTGCCCGCACATGGATACCAACCACGAGCCGACGATCAATCTTTACCGTCGCGCCCGTGAGCTGAAGGGCATCAAGAAGATCCTTATCGCCTCTGGCGTACGCTATGACATCGCGGTAGAAGATCCGCGCTATATCAAAGAGCTGGCAACCCACCATGTCGGTGGCTATCTGAAGATCGCTCCGGAGCATACCGAAGAGGGGCCGCTGTCGAAGATGATGAAGCCGGGGATGGGCAGCTACGACCGCTTTAAAGAGCTGTTTGATACCTATTCGAAGCAGGCGGGTAAAGAACAGTATCTGATCCCGTACTTTATCTCCGCCCACCCGGGAACGCGCGATGAAGATATGGTGAACCTGGCGCTGTGGCTGAAGAAACATCGCTTCCGTCTTGACCAGGTGCAGAACTTCTATCCGTCGCCGCTGGCGAACTCGACCACCATGTATTACACCGGCAAGAACCCGCTGGGTAAGATTGGCTATAAGAGCGAAGAGGTGGTGGTGCCGAAGGGCGAGAAACAGCGCCGTCTGCATAAAGCGCTGCTGCGCTACCACGATCCGGCAAACTGGCCGCTGATCCGTCAGGCGCTGGAGTCGATGGGCAAGAAGCACCTGATTGGCTCACGCCGCGACTGCCTGGTGCCAGCCCCGACGCTGGATGAGATGCGCGAAGCGCGTCGCCAGAACCGCCATACCCGCCCGGCACTGACCAAGCACACGCCAATTGTGCATCAGCGTTCTAACGGTGAAGCGACGGCGAAAAAGCCCGTCAAACGCGGTAAAGTCGCCGGGCGTTAAGCCTGACGTTGTGCCCGGTAGCGTTTTGCTGACCGGGCCGGTTGGAGAGCCGGACAGGCGTCAGCGCTATCCGGCTTTTTTACATGTTAGCCGCCAAACTGATCCGGATCGGGCCCTAAACGCTTGCCCTGGTCCAGCTTGGCGATTTCGCTGAGTTCGTCTTTGTCGAGACGGAAATCCCAGACGTTAAAGTTCTCGGCGATACGCGACGGCGTCACTGATTTCGGGATCACCACCAGACCGCTATCAAGATGCCAGCGGATGACGATCTGCGCCGGCGTTTTGCCGTATTTATCGGCGAGCTGGTGGATGACTTTCTGATCGAAAACCCCTTTACCGCCCTGGGCCAGCGGGCTCCAGGATTCGGTCTGGATCTTGTGGGTGGCGTTCCAGGCGTGCAGCTGACGCTGCTGCAGCAGCGGATGGAGCTCAATCTGGTTGATCGCCGGGGCGACGCCAGTTTCATCAATCAGCTTCTGCAGATGCGGGACCTGGAAATTACACACGCCGATACTTTTTGCCAGCCCCTGCTGTTGCAGTTCGATCAGCGCCTGCCAGGCCTCGACGTAATGGCCGATCGCCGGCACAGGCCAGTGGATTAAATAGAGATCCACATAGTCGAGCTTCAGCTTGCTGAGACTCTCTTTCAGCGCCTCGTGCGGCCGTTTTTGATCGTCGTTCCACAGTTTGGTGGTGATAAAGAGCTCATCGCGATTGACGCCTGCGCTGTGCAGCGCGTTGCCGACGCCAGCCTCATTTTGGTACGCGGCGGCGGTGTCAAAAGAGCGATAACCGACTTCCAGCGCCTTATGAATGGCAGAGACGACTTCCTCGTTGCCAGCTTTCCACACGCCGAGACCCAGCTGCGGCATCAGGTTGCCGTCGTGTAGTTTTATAACGGTTGGATGTGTCATGCCTTCCTCCTGTTAATGAACTCGGCGAGGCAGAATCCGCCGAGGGGTAGCATTAAGTCTGGACGAAATAGCTAAAAACGGTAGTAAAAACACCTCTCCCCGACGTTTGTTTAACGTAAGGAGAGGTGAATCAGGCGGGGATAAATTAGCGGGCTGCCTCGTAAATACGGCGGCTGACGTCCAGCGTGATATCCTGATGTTCGCCCAGTTTGGTCATGCCGTGCTCTTCCAGTTTCGCCAGCAGCGCCGGGATGGAGCTACCGTCGAGACCGTAATCGGAGAGACGGGTCGGCACACCCATCTGCTCGAAGAACTGGCGCGTCGCGGCGATGGCGGCATCAATACGTTGGTCGTCGGAACCCTCTGTGATATTCCACACGCGCTCGGCATACTGCAGCAGTTTCGCACGTTTGCTGTCGCGCTTCTCATTCCACAGCGCCGGCAGAACGATAGCCAGCGTCTGGGCGTGATCCAGGCCGTGCATCGCCGTCAGTTCGTGGCCGAGCATATGCGTGGCCCAGTCCTGCGGCACGCCTGCGCCGATAAGACCGTTCAGCGCCTGCGTCGCCGCCCACATAATATTGGCGCGCACATCGTAGTTCTCTGGCTCCTGCAGCGCTTTCGGGCCATCTTCCACCAGCGTCAGCAGAATGCCTTCGGCGAAACGGTCCTGAATTTTGCCGTCAACCGGGTAGGTGACGTACTGTTCAACGGTATGGACGAAGGCGTCAACCACGCCGTTGGCGACCTGGCGCGGCGGCAGAGTATAAGTGTAAACCGGATCGAGGATTGCGAACTGCGGCTGAACGTGCGAAGACATAAACGCGCGTTTGTCGCCGGTGGTTTTCCGCGAAATGACCGCCCCTTTGTTTGATTCAGAACCGGTCGCCGGAAGAGTCAGAACCGAACCCATTGGAATGGCGCTGGCGATCTTACTGCCATAAGTTTCCAGAATTTCCCACGGATCGATAGCGACGTCGTAATGGGCCGCCGCGGCGATGAACTTGGTGCCATCCAGGACTGAACCGCCGCCGACCGCCAGCAGGAAAGTGACCTTCTCTTCACGGGCGAGCTTCACGGCGTTCATCAGGGTTTCGTAAGACGGGTTCGGCTCGATGCCGCCAAATTCAAGGACATCCAGGCCATTCAGGGCGGTGAGTACCTGATCCAGGACGCCCGTTTTTTTCACGCTGCCGCCGCCGTAGGTGATCAGTACGCGAGCCTCCGCCGGGATCTGTTCACGCAGCTTTTCAATCGCGCCTTTGCCAAACAGAATGCGGGTTGGGGTATGCAGGTCAAAATTATTCATTGCTAGTGTCCTCAAAAGAGTAAAACCGCCGACAGGGACGATACCGCTGCCAGATGACGGTTATTGTGGTCCTGGCACCGTTGACCCTCAATGCACATTTCTGCCGATGTCTTGCCTATTTCTCCATGTAGCTGGAGAATTCTCGCCAGCCTGCGCACAATGTACGGGTGAAGAAACATCGGGGGAGACGGTGGCAATGCAACATGCAGAGATATGCCAGATATTGACGGAGAAAGTTAACCAGCTGAAAGATAAGCACGAACTGTTAAGTTCGCTGCTGCCTGACGTCCGCCTGCTGTATGGGACGCAGCCGGGTACCCGGACGCCGGTGATGTACCTGCCGGGGATCGTTTTTCTCTTTTCCGGCCATAAAATTGGTTATATCAATGAACGGACATTTCGCTACGACACAAATGAATATTTGCTGCTGACCGTGCCGCTGCCCTTCGAGTGCGAAACCTTTGCGACCCCTGAGGTGCCCCTCGCCGGGATGCGTCTGAACGTCGATATCCTGCAGCTGCAGGAGCTGCTGATGGATATTGGCGAGGATCCGCTGTTTCAGCCCGCCGTCGCCTCCAGCGGAATAAATTCGGCAGTGCTTTCCGAAGATATTTTATGCGCTGCCGAACGGCTGCTCGACGTCATGGATCGTCCGCTGGACGCGCGCATTCTTGGCAAGCAGATTATCCGTGAAATCCTCTACTATGTGCTGACGGGCCCCTGCGGCGGCGCACTGCTGGCGCTGGTCAGTCGGCAGACCCACTTCAGTTTGATAAGCCGCGTGCTGAAACATATTGAGAGCCAGTACACTGAAAACCTGAGCGTCGATCAGCTGGCGGCGGAAGCGAATATGAGCGTGTCAGCGTTTCACCATAATTTTAAATCAGTGACCAGTACCTCACCGCTGCAGTATCTGAAAACCTACCGTTTGCACAAGGCGCGCATGCTGATGATCCATGACGGCATGAAGGCCAGCGCGGCGGCGATGCGGGTGGGGTATGAAAGCCCTTCGCAGTTCAGCCGTGAGTTTAAGCGCTACTTCGGTATGACGCCCGGGGAAGATGCTGCACGTATTCGCACGATGCAGGGCGTGTAATATCGGGAGGGCAGGCCGGGCGGGCGCAGGCCCCCCGGCAGGTGGCCGTCAGGCGCTGCAGTATTTCTTTTTGATAACCACGAACAGCGTGCCGAGCAGGCCCGCGAGCAGCAGGACAATCGGCAGGATCATCAGGCAGGTCATCACCTGATCTTCATGGCGCTTCACAAACGGGATCATGCTCAGCGCATAGCCAAGACCGGTGACCACGCCAACCCACAGCAGGGCGCTCAGCCAGTTGAAGAACTGAAAGCGGCGGTTCGGCAGGCCGGAAATCCCCGCCATGGTTGGCAGCAGAGTGCGGACAAACGCCAGAAAGCGGCCAGCGAGCAGCGCCAGCAGACCGTGGCGATCAAACATACAGGTGGCGCGCTGATGGTACTTATGCGGCAGATGCGCCAGCCAGCCTTTCACCGTTTGCGTATTGCCCAGCCAGCGCCCCTGCACATAGCTCAGCCAGCAGCCGAGGCTGGCGGCGGCGGTCAGAATGGCGATAGTAGGCACAAAGTCCATGACGCCTTTAGCAATCAGCGCGCCGGCGAGCAGCAGCAGGCTGTCTCCCGGTAAAAAGGACGCGGGCAGCAGCCCGTTTTCCAGAAACAGGGTGGCGAACATAACCAGATATACAACGCCCACAACGTGAGGGTTCGCCAATGCGGCAAAATCATGTTGCCACAGCGCGGCGACAATCTCTTGAATGACAACCATGGACTTTCCTAAGTGGTACCGTATTGTTGACTAGTGTACTCCTGAAGAGACCCGAGCACCTTGATCCCGGGCGCAACAAAAGCGGCCGCTTCGATAAAAAACGTCCGCCATTGTTGCCACTGACTGTCACTTTACACGATACGCGCGAAGCCCGCTGCTAAATCCGCCTGCAGATCGTCAACATTTTCGAGACCAATGTGCAGGCGGATCAGCGTGCCGCTGAAATCCACTTCAGCCTCCGGCCGAATATGGGCGATTTGCTCCGGCTGATTGGCCAGAATGAGCGATTCAAAGCCGCCCCACGAGTAGGCCATGCTGAACAGGCTGAAATTGTCGAGGTATTCTGCCAGCTCGGCGTCGCTAAGACGTTTGTTGAGCACAAACGAGAACAGACCGCTGCTGCCGGTGAAGTCGCGCTTCCAGAATTCATGGCCTTTACTGCCGGGCAGGGCGGGGTGGTTTACCCGCGCCACCTGCGGATGTTGCGCCAGCCACTCGGCGATGCGCAGGCTGCTTTCATGGTGCTGACGCAGGCGCACGCCCAGGGTGCGCAGACCGCGGCTGGTCATATAGGCGGTATCGGCGTCCAGCATTTGCCCCATCAGGTAGGCATTCTCACGCAGCTGCGCCCAGCAGCGCGCATTCGCCACCGCGGTGCCGACCATGCCGTCTGAGTGGCCGATCAGGTATTTGGTGGCCGCCTGAATGGAAATGTCGATGCCAAAATCCAGCGCTTTAAACAGGATCCCCGCCGCCCAGGTGTTATCGATCATGATAATCGCTTCCGGAGCGACCTTACGCACGGCGGCGACAATCGCAGGCACATCATGCACTTCCATGGTGATGGAGCCGGGCGATTCAAGGAACACCACGCGGGTCTCCGGCCGAATAAGATGGGCAATATCGGCGCCGATGAGGGGATCGAACCAGCTGGTGGTGACACCGAGTTTAGCGAGAATTTTGGTACAAAAATCCTGGCTTGGCTCATAGGCGGTATTGGTCATCAGCACATGGTCGCCCTGCTCGACAAACGCCAGGATGGTGTTGGCCACCGCGGCCGCGCCGCAGGGGAAGAGGGCGCAGCCGGCACCGCCTTCCAGCTCGCACATCGCTTCCTGCAGCGAGAAGTGAGTCAGGGTGCCGCGGCGTCCGTAGAACAGCTCGCCGTTGGCCCGGTTGCGGGTGGCGTGTTTTTTGGCTTCTACGGTGTCGAAAACCAGCGATGAAGCGCGCTGGATCACGCTGTTCACTGAGCCCTGAGTATATTTTTTGCTCCGCCCGGCGTTGACCAGCGCGGTATCAAGATGTTTATCAGCCATGTTGATGAACCTGTTTTTATACGTCTGGACGTCTAAACTAGCATGAATCTTCTTTTCTGTACCAGCGCGGCGCCGATACAGGCGAAAATTTTACCAGGCCCGCGGTAAGCCGCTTTTTTACTGCGTGAGCGCAAGGAAAATAAACGTGATTTGCTGCACAGTGTAAATACTAATGAGAACCACTATCAATTCGATGTCGTTTTGATATTATTGTGGGCAGATTTTGTGATTATCGTCGTGGAGATAGAGCGTGGGTAATAATTTGATGCAGGCGGATCTCTCCGTTTGGGGTATGTATCATCATGCCGATATTGTCGTTAAGGTGGTGATGATTGGCCTGATTCTGGCGTCGGTCGTCACCTGGGCCATCTTTTTCGGCAAGGGGGCGGAAATCCTCGCCAGCAAGCGCCGCCTCAAACGTGAACAGCAGCAGCTGGCAGAAGCCCGCTCTCTCGATCAGGCCAGCGATATCGCCAGCGCCTTTGAAGCGAAAAGCCTGACCACCCAGCTTATCAATGAAGCGCAGAACGAACTTGAACTCTCCGCCGGTGCAGAAGACAACGAAGGCATCAAGGAACGAACCGGTTTCCGCCTTGAGCGTCGCGTCGCGGCCGTCGGTCGCCATATGGGGCGCGGCAACGGTTATCTGGCCACCATCGGCGCCATTTCGCCGTTCGTGGGGCTGTTTGGTACCGTCTGGGGCATCATGAACAGCTTTATCGGTATCGCCCAGACGCAGACCACCAACCTTGCGGTGGTAGCCCCGGGCATCGCGGAAGCGCTGCTGGCGACGGCCATCGGCCTGTTCGCCGCCATCCCGGCGGTAGTCATCTATAACATCTTCGCCCGCATGATCGGCAGCTATAAGGCCTCGCTCGGCGACATCGCCGCTCAGGTGCTGCTGCTGCAAAGTCGCGACCTGGACCTCAGCGCCAGCGGCGTGAAGCCGGTGCGCAGCGCGCAGAAATTACGGGTAGGTTGATCGGCTATGGCGATGCGTCTTAATGAAAATCTGGACGATAACGGCGAAATGCATGAGATCAACGTGACGCCGTTTATCGACGTCATGCTGGTTCTGCTGATTATCTTTATGGTGGCTGCGCCGCTGGCGACGGTTGACGTAAAGGTGAATCTGCCGGCCTCTTCCAGCCAGCCGCAACCGCGACCGGAAAAACCTATCTACCTGTCGGTGAAGGCGGATAAGAGCATGTTCCTCGGCAACGACCCGGTGACCGAAGCGAATATGATTAACGCTCTGGATAGCCTGACTGCCGGCAAAAAAGATACCACCGTCTTCTTCCGCGCGGATAAAACCGTCGATTACGAGACGATGATGAAAGTGATGGATACCCTGCATCAGGCGGGCTATCTCAAGATCGGGCTGGTGGGCGAAGAGACCGTCAAAGCCAAATAACCCGATTCTTTTCCTGAAAAGGCTGGCCACGCGCCGGCCTTTTTTATGGCCGTTTGTCGGCGACGTGTTGGCCTGGCGTTGCCATCACGTTATCTGTCTGAGATATAATGTCGCTTCTTTTTGTTAACTAACAGGATTATATGGAACGCTTTCTGGAAAACGCTATGTACGCTTCGCGCTGGCTGCTGGCACCGGTTTATTTTGGCCTTTCGCTGGGGCTGGTTGCGCTGACCATCAAATTTTTTCAGGAGATCGTCCACGTTCTGCCGCATATCTTCAGCGTCAGCGAGTCGGAATTGATCCTGACGCTGCTGTCGCTGGTGGACATGACCCTGGTGGGTGGCCTGCTGGTGATGGTGATGTTCTCGGGCTATGAAAATTTCGTGTCGCAGCTGGATATCAATGAAGGGAAAGAGAAGCTGAGCTGGCTCGGTAAAATGGATGCCACCTCCCTGAAGAATAAAGTCGCGGCGTCAATTGTGGCGATCTCATCTATCCACCTGCTGCGGGTGTTTATGGATGCGAAAAACGTGCCGGACAACAAGCTGATGTGGTACGTGATTATCCACCTGACCTTCGTCCTTTCGGCCTTTGTGATGGGCTATCTTGATCGTCTGAACAAAGTGAAACACTGATCTCTTCTCTCCCGGCGGTGTTAGCCGCTGGGCTTTTTTCTCCCCCGTTTCTGCTTCTCTGCGCTGGCGTATGTCCGGGCTTCTGCTTTGCTTAAAGGGCGCTTAACAACGGAGGCAGGGTGATGACGCGATTAACGGCCAAAGATTTCCCGCAGCAGCTGCTCGAGTATTATGACTACTATGCCCACGGCAAAATCAGCAAACGCGAGTTTCTCCAGCTGGCGGGGAAATATACTGTCGGCGGGATGACCGCGCTGGCGCTGTTTAATCTGCTGAAGCCCGACTATGCCCTGGCAGAGCAGGTACTGTTCACCGATCCGGATATCCGTCCGGAGTATATTCATTATCCCTCTCCTGACGGCCACGGCGAAGTGCGGGCTTACCTGGTGACGCCGACGAAAATAGCCGACAAAGCGCCCGCCGTTGTGGTGGTACATGAGAACCGAGGCCTGAATCCCTACATTGAAGACGTAGCCCGGCGGGTAGCGAAAGCGGGATATATCGCGCTGGCGCCTGATGGCCTGAGCTCCGTCGGCGGCTATCCGGGGAATGATGATGAAGGCCGCGCGCTCCAGCAGAAAGTCGATCCCGTGAAGCTGATGAATGATTTTTTTGCGGCGGTCGCGTTTATGGCGAAGCATCCACAGGCGACGGGGAAGGTCGGTATCACCGGTTTTTGTTACGGCGGCGGCGTCAGCAACGCGGCGGCGGTGGCGATCCCGGAGCTAGCCTGCGCGGTGCCGTTTTACGGCCGCCAGCCGCCGCTGAAGGAGGTCGATAAAATTAAAGCGCCGCTGCTGCTGCACTATGCCGGCCTCGATAGCGGCATTAATGAAGGCTGGCCCGCCTATGAACAGGCGTTGAAGGAACACCATAAAATCTACGAGGCCTATCTCTATCAGGGCGTGAATCACGGCTTTCATAATGATTCCACGCCGCGCTACGATCGGGCTGCGGCTGATCTGGCCTGGCAACGCACGCTGGCATGGTTTGAGAAGTATTTACACTAGCGCAAACGACATAAATAGCGCTACCGCTCGCTCAAAAAAACGCTATATAATTTATTATATAACGATTAGGGGGCGCGATGGAAAATCATTTTGGAAAAGGCTTAATGGCGGGGCTACAGGCATCCTATGCTGACACCGCCGCGCATGCGGCGAATTTTTGCGCCGACTATAAACGCGGGTTTGTGCTCGGCTATTCGCACCGCATGTTTGAAAAAACCGGCGACCGCCAGCTCAGCGCGTGGGAGGCGGGGATCCTGACCCGTCGCTATGGCCTTGACAGAGATATGGTGATGGATTTCTTCAAAGAAGGGGATTCGGGTATGGCGATGCGCTATTTTCTGGCGGGGTATCGGCTGGAAAGCTAAACAGGACGGCTTCGCAGGCGGAGCCGTCCTGTGGTGTGTGCCCTTTCCCGTCAGCGGGAAAGGGTAAAGACCTTACGCCTGGCGCTTATCTTCCGTTTGGGTGTCAAAGTCGCGGGCGTCGTGGCGCTCATGCAACTGCTCATTGAGCGGGCCGTTGGTGCGGTTGACGATGCGTCCGCGCTTGACGGCCGGACGGTTGCCGACATCCTGCGCCCAGCGCAGCACGTTTTTATAGCTCCCGGCGTCGAGGAACTCCGCCGCGTTATAGACATTGCCCAGCACCACGTTGCCATACCACGGCCAGATAGCCATATCGGCGATGGTGTACTCCTCTCCAGCCACATAGCGACCACGGGCGAGCTGTTTGTCCAGCACGTCGAGCTGGCGTTTGGCTTCCATCGTAAAGCGGTCGATCGCGTACTCGATCTTCACCGGCGCATAGTTATAGAAGTGGCCGAAGCCGCCGCCGAGGAACGGCGCCGCGCCCTGCAGCCAGAACAGCCAGTTGAGGGTTTCGGTGCGACCGGCAGGATCTTTCGGCAGGAAGAAGCCAAATTTTTCCGCCAGATAGAGAAGAATGTTGCCGGACTCAAATACCCGGGTCGGCGGCGTGGTGGAGTGGTCGCTGAGGGCTGGGATTTTCGAGTTCGGGTTGATGTCGACAAAGCCGCTGGAAAACTGATCGCCTTCGCCGATGCGTATCAGCCAGGCGTCGTATTCCGCGCCGCTGACGCCCAGCGCCAGCAGCTCTTCCAGCATGATGGTCACCTTCTGGCCGTTGGGTGTACCGAGTGAGTATAGCTGGAGCGGATGGGTACCGACCGGCAGGACGCGTTCATGGGTCGCGCCGGAAACGGGACGGTTGATATTGGTGAACGCGCCGCCGCTGTTTTGCTTCCATTCCCACACTTTTGGTGGCTGGTAGTTTTGCTCTGACATGCTGGTTTGCCTTTTTCGTGGATGTACAAAAAGTGTAGCAGGTGACCTCAGGCCATAATGCGCGCAGCCCACACGCTGACATCATCGCCGCTGCCCAGATCCGGCTGCACCAGGCCATTGACCATAAAGGTCGGCGAGACGTGGATGCCGTTCTGACGGGCGTATTTACTGTGCCACTTGATCACGTCCTGCAGCTCCGGGCGGGCAAAGGCGGCCCCCAGCAGCACGTGACTGTAACGTTCAATGCGTTCAATGATTTGCTGCGGCGTGGCGTTCATGTTCGGCCCGCTGCAGTGATCGGTAAACTCAAACTCTTCCCGATGGTCGGCCACGGCCTGCATCACCTTATGCGCCTGCTCTCTACCGTGCGGCAGGGTGGACGCGGCGAGGATGCAGCGGACGATAACCCCGGAGAACAGATGCCACGGCTGCGACTGCAGGCGTATCTTGATGGTAACGTTATCGGCGCCGACCTCATCAAGCAGGTCGTCGAGTTTATTAAACGCGCGGACAGAGTAGGGGCAGGTGGGCTCAAGGAACACCTCAAACGTCCGCGGGCCGTGTCCCCAGACCAGCGGTTGGGCATTCAGATGCGAGGGTGTGCTCATTGTCGACTCCTGATGTTGCGTTGTTTTTTTGTTATATCACCGATAACGATATCACTTTTGCTTCCGGCTGCAGGGTTATTTTCCTTAACGGCACGATTAGCGAAACGAATGAGTGGTATCATCGTTACACCTCTGTCTGGTAAGTGCCTGCGGCAGGATAAGAAGAGGGAGTTTTGTTTCGCCAACTGCCCGGGCTGCATTAATTTGAGGTCAGGCTAAATGAGCAAAGGATCGACAAGCAGTGACGCCCCGTTTGGGACATTGTTAGGCTACGCGCCCGGCGGCGTGGCGATTTATTCATCGAATTACAGTAGCTTAAATCCGCAAGACTATCCGGATGACGCGACGTTTCGCAGCTACATCGATAATGAGTATATGGGACATAAATGGCAGTGCGTCGAGTTTGCACGCCGCTTCCTGTTCTTGACCTACGGGTTTGTCTTTACCGATGTGGGGATGGCGTATGAAATCTTCTCCCTGCGTTTCCTGCGTGAAGTGGTCAATGACAACATTCTGCCGCTGCAGGCCTTCGCCAACGGTTCCCGCCGTCCGCCCATCGCCGGTTCGTTACTGATCTGGCAGAAGGGAGGCGAGTTTAAGCACACCGGCCACGTCGCGGTGATCACCCAGCTTGTCGGCAATAAAGTGCGTATCGCCGAGCAGAACGTCATTCACTCGCCGCTG
Organism: Klebsiella sp. K-Nf6; assembly: GCF_002806655.1. Taxonomy (NCBI): domain Bacteria; kingdom Pseudomonadati; phylum Pseudomonadota; class Gammaproteobacteria; order Enterobacterales; family Enterobacteriaceae; genus Klebsiella; species Klebsiella sp. K-Nf6. The sequence goes on from NZ_PIBN01000013.1 coordinate 65,976, forward strand.
CCGCAGGGCCAGCAGTGGACCCGCGAGCTGACCCTCGAGGTCAACGCCGGCCGGTACACCATCAAAGATACCTTTACCGATACCGAAATTTTAGGCTGGATGATCCAGACCGCCGATACCGAACACAGCCTGCCGCAGCCGGTGCTGCCTGGCGAGGCGATGGCGATCAAAGGCGCGCGGCTGCCGAACAACGGCCAGTTCCGCGGCAAATGGCTGAACGAGAAAGATCCGCTGCAAAAAGCCTACGTGGCGGCCAACGGCCATTTCATCAACCAGGATCCCTACCAGTATTTCACCATCAGCGAAAGCGCCGAACAGGAGCTGATCAAAGCCACTAACGAGCTGCATCTGATGTATCTGCACGCCACTGATAAGGTGATGAAGGATGATAACCTGCTGGCGCTGTTTGATATCCCGAAAATCCTCTGGCCGCGTCTGCGTCTCTCCTGGCAGCGCCGTCGTCATCATATGATCACCGGGCGCATGGATTTCTGCATGGACGAGCGCGGGCTGAAGGTGTACGAGTACAATGCCGACTCCGCCTCCTGCCATACCGAAGGCGGGCTGATCCTTGAGCAATGGCTGAAGCAGGGCTACTACGGCACCGGCCACAATCCGGCGGAAGGTCTGCTCGATGAGCTGGCGGGGGCGTGGAAACACAGCCGGGCGCGGCCTTTCGTGCACATCATGCAAGACAAGGATCTGGAAGAGAATTACCACGCGAAATTTATCCAGCGTTCGCTGACCCAGGCCGGTTTTGAGAGCAAAATTCTCTTTGGCCTTGATGAGCTGCGCTGGGACGCCGCCGGCCAGCTGATTGACGCTGACGGGCGGCTGGTCAACTGCGTCTGGAAAACCTGGGCATGGGAAACCGCCATTGAGCAGGTGCGCGAAGTCAGCGCCGATGAGTACGCGGCGGTGCCGATTCGTACCGGACATCCGCAGAATGAGGTGCGGCTGATTGACGTCCTGCTGCGTCCTGAAGTATTGGTATTCGAACCCCTGTGGACGGTGATCCCGGGCAACAAAGCGATTCTGCCTGTGCTGTGGTCGCTGTTCCCGCATCATCGCTATCTGCTGGATACCGATTTTGTGGTTAACGAGGAGCTGGCGAAAACCGGCTACGCGGTTAAGCCCATTTCCGGACGTTGCGGGAACAATATCGATTTGATCGGTCCTCAGGATGAGGTTCTGGATAAGACCAGCGGCCAGTTTGTCGATCGAAAGAATATCTACCAGCAGCTGTGGTGCTTGCCGAAAGTCGACGGTAAGTACATTCAGGTGTGCACGTTTACCGTTGGCGGTAATTACGGCGGTACCTGCCTGCGCGGCGATTCGTCGCTGGTGGTGAAAAAAGAGAGCGATATCGAGCCGTTAATCGTTTTGAAAGACAAAGCATGACGTGCGAAACCCGGGTAGCGGCATACCCCTGTCCGGATGACAACGTACTGAAAAGGATAGCCCCGGCATGGTACGCGCCGCCGGGGAACACCTGCAACGAAGCGAAGATAATTAACACAACAACAAGACAGAAAAGGAAAATAGTATGCACGATCGGCGTCTCGCCGCCCGCGCGGGTGAACTCAAGCCCTCCGCCGTCCGCGAACTTCTCAAGCACAGTAAACTGCCCGGCGTGATCTCGCTTGGCGGCGGCATTCCGGCCCCGGAACTGTTTGATACCGAAGGCCTGGAGCTGGCGGTGCAGAAGGTGATGAGCGAACGTTTTCATGACGCATTCCAGTATGGTCTGACGGAGGGCTACCCGCCGCTACGTCAGGCGGTGAGTGAAATCTGTCACTCCCGTGGCGTGACCTGTTCTCCCGCTCAGGTCTATATCACCTCCGGCTCGCAGCAATCGCTGGATATCGTTGCTCGTACGCTGCTCGATCCAGGTGACACTATCGTCGTTGAACGTCCCACCTATCTGGCGGCGCTGCAGGTGTTTCAGCTGGCGCAGGCCAATATTCTCAGTGTCGACACCGATGATGACGGGATGCTGGTGGAGCAACTGGCCGACCTGCTGGAGACCACCCGCGTCAAAGCCGTTTATCTGGTGCCGACGTTCGGCAACCCCGGCGGCAAAACGCTGAGCGAGACGCGTCGTCGTCGCCTGGTTGAGCTGGCGAAAAAATATGACTTCGTCATTCTGGAAGACGATCCCTATGGCGAAATTAGCTTCACTGACGCCGTTCGACGCCCGCTCTATCAGCACGCGGTTGAGCTGGGCTGTGAAGATCAGGTGGTCTACACCTCGACCTTTTCGAAGATCCTCGCGCCGGGGATGCGCATAGGCTGGGTCGTGATGCCGGACTGGCTGGCGCAGCAGACGGTGATCGTGAAGCAGGCGGCGGATCTGCATACCAATATGCTGTCGCAGGTGATTACCGCGGAGTACCTCGGCATGAACCGGCTGGAGAACCAGATCGCGTTGATTCGCGAAGACTACCGCAAGAAGTGTGTGGCGCTGGCCGACGCGCTGGAAAGCCGCCTTGGCGAGCACCTGGAATTCAGCCGCCCGCAGGGTGGCATGTTCCTGTGGGCGCGTTTCCGCTATCCGTTCGATACCATGGAATGGATGAAGAAAACGCTGGAAAACGGCGTGGTCTACGTTCCTGGCGAAGCGTTCTATCACGATAAGCCGGATACCCGTACTCTGCGTCTCTCCTACTCCACGGTGTCAGAGGCCGGGTTGCTGACGGCCGTAGAGCGGCTGGCGGCCTCCCTGTAACGACTCTGCTGTGCGCCGCTTAACGACGGCGCACAGCCCTTCGCGACGAGAGCGGGAGGAACTGACGTTAGCGTCCAGCCCCAGGATCAATCTGTTTCGGCGATCCGGTCATCCAGCCAGACCAGCATCAGCGATGCGAGAAAAGCAACCGCAAAGGTGCCAATAAACAACCACATAAACGTCCCTCGCGGGTTAATTATTTTTCTGAGTTTACCGGAGAGCGATCGTTTCGGTCGGAGATGGAGATTTTTGTCCCAGCAGAATGGCTGGCGAGAGAGAAAAAGTCATCGGCATCAATATCGAAGTTGAGAATAATTTCTCTGTATTTCCCACCGTTAATCAACGCTTTGGCTTCTTTAATACTACTGGCAATAATGACTGGCATCAGTTTTATCTCATTTTGAAAACTGAGAAGCAAAATAAGAGTTAGTTCGTACCAGATCAACTACTTTTTATAGTATGTCGCTGCAGAAAAAAACGTCATATCGCGGCCCCGCAAGGGCGGGGTGTTTTGTGGCAGTCATCTGGTCATCAACAGCACAATCTCATTCGACGCTGAAGATATACTGCGATTTCGCCCCCCGTCAGGATGATTTTCCCTGCTGTTTTTCGCGCAATATCTCGCCACAGCGCTGCCGATCTTCGCCCAATATTTGCTGCTCCTGTGCGCTGAGCTGGTGCCAGGTGTCCAGCATCCGCTGCCCCAGCGCCGGCAGGTAATGGGTTTTATGCAACGCATAGTCAGAATTTCCCCCTTCGACGATATTTTGCATATCGTGGAGGAACTGGCGGCTGTCGTCATGATCGATCATGCAAAAGACTGCCCGGTAGTAGGCTTCTTCATCTGCGGTGTAATGCGGGGTGAACCACCAGACCAGCAGCGCGATAAGCGCTAAAAGCGGGATAATAAAAGGTAATTTTTTCAACATCAGTTTTTCGGCCGGAGACAATCAGCGGTAAGTGTACCTGCAATGACGGCCTGATGTAAGCGCCGGCCCCGGCGGGCCGGCACAGGCTAGTAGCCAACCGGGTAGATGCGGCCGGTCTGAACGCCTTCAATGCTGCGACGATAGGCCTGCGCCACGGCGGCAGCGGGGACGCTGGCAAAGCCCGGGAAAAAGTCGCCGTAGGCCGCCAGCGACTCGCTGAGTACGGTGGGGCTAATGAGATTGATGCGGATCCCGCGCGGCAGTTCGCAGGCGGCGGCGCGCACAAAGCCTTCCAGACCGGCGTTGACCGTCGTGGCATTGACCCCCTGAGCAATGGGCTCCTGGGCGACAATACCGCTGACCAGGGTAATCGACCCGCCGTCACGCAGGAAATGCTGCCCGATCAGCGCCAGGCGAATTTGCCCCAACAGCTTGTCCTGCAGCCCGAGGTTGAACTGGCTGTCGGTCATGGTGCTTAACGGCCCAAAGTGCAGATTGCCGGTGGTGGAGACGATGGCATCTACTTCGCCCGTTTGGGCAAATAGCGCCTCGACGCTCTCCTGCGAGGTGATATCCACCTGATAATCTCCCCGGGTGCGGCCGACGCGGATAACGTCATGTCTCTGGCTCAGCTCTTCGCTGACCGCGCGACCGATGGTGCCGCTGGCACCGATAACGATAATTTTCATGGCTGTCTCCTGATGAGGTGAGAGGCTATTCTTTAATAAAACGAATATCGGATAAACTGGCTAAAAGTTAGAACATTACTAACCAGAGGTTAGCAATATGGATAAGCTGCGAGGGATGGAGACGTTTATTGCCGTGGTGGAGTGCGGCAGCTTTACCGGGGCGGCGTCGCGCCTGGGGCTGTCGGCGGTGATGGTCGGGAAATATATCGCCCAGCTGGAAAGCCAGCTGGCGACGCGTCTGCTGGAGCGTAACACCCGACGCCAGAGCCTCACCGACGCCGGGCGGGTCTATTTTGACGAAGCGAAACGGGTGATGGAGCAGGTCTCCATCGCCGAAAGCGCGGTCGAGCGGCTGCGGCTGGCGCCCGCCGGCACTCTGCGGGTGAGCGCCCCCACCTCGTTTGGCGCCAGCGTGATCGCGCCCCTGACCGCCACCTTCCTGCAGGCCTGGCCTGCGGTCCGGGTGGAACTGGATCTGACTAACCGGATGGTCGATCTGGTGGATGAGGGGGTCGATCTGGCGATCCGCATTGGCGAGATCCATCAGGAGGATCTGGTGGCCCGCTATCTGGCGCCGTATCGGATGGTGATCTGCGCCGCGCCGGCTTATCTGGCGCGTTACGGGACCCCCGGGACGCCGGAGGATCTCGCCGATCATCTCTGCCTGTCCCATACGGTCTGGACCGCCCGCAACGAGTGGCGGCTGCCGGGCATGGAGGGGGAAGTGCGCTGGAAACGCGATGCGATTTTACGCTGTAATGATGGTTACGCGCTGCGCCAGGCGGCGATCGCCGGGGCCGGGCTGCTGATGCAGCCGGAGGTGCTACTGGCCGATGCGCTGGCCAGCGGCAGCCTGGTGCGGGTGCTGGAGGCTTGGACCCCGCAGCCGAGACCCGTGCATCTGCTCTGGCGCCAGGATCGTCGGCCCCTGCCGAAGCTGACGCAGTTTATCGCCCACCTTCAGCAGGGAATGGCCGACGCGCTGACCCCGAGCCGCGCGTCGGAATAATCACTCTTCCCGCAGCGCCTGCTGCCAGTCGGCAATCAGATCGTTGGGATCTTCGATCCCCACCGACAGGCGGATCAACTGCGGCGTGATGCCGTTCGCCAGACGTTTCTCCAGCGGGATCGAGGCATGGGTCATGCTGAAGGGCTGGCTCACCAGACTCTCCACGCCGCCCAGGCTCTCCGCAAGCGTAAACCAGCGCAGCTTGCTGATGATGCGCTCGGCGTAACCATCATCGCCCTTCACCACCACCGAAATCATGCCGCCGGGCAGCGCCATTTGCTGGCGCGCCAACTGATGATGCGGGTGCGAGGCCAGCCAGGGGAACCAGACTCGCTCCACTTCCGGCTGCTGTTCCAGCCATTCGGCGAGCTGCAGCGCGTTCGCGCTGTGGCGCTCCATCCGCAGCGCCAGGGTACGGATACCACGTAGCGTCAGGAAGCTGCTGAACGGGTCGAGTACACCGCCTACCGCATTCTGCAGATAGCCAAGCTTTTCCGCGAGCTCGGAGTTATCGCCAACCACCGCCAGGCCGGCGACGACATCGGAATGGCCGTTGAGGTACTTGGTTGCGGAGTGCACCACAATATCAAATCCATGCTCCAGCGGGCGATGGATCGCCGGCGAGGCGAAGGTGTTATCGGCGACGCTGATCAGGTTATGGCGTCGCGCGATGGCGGCGATGGCGCTGAGATCGGCCAGCTTCAGCAGCGGGTTGGTGGGCGTTTCCACCCAGATCATGCGCGTATCGGGGCGGATCGCCGCCTCAATCCCCTTCAGGTCGTCGGGTTTCACCCAGCTCACCTGCAGACCAGCGCTACGGCGGCGAACGTTTTCCAGCAGGCGGTAAGTGCCGCCATACACATCATCGACCGCCACCAGGTGACTGTCCTTATCCAGCAGCTCCAGCACGGTGGAGATGGCGGCCAGCCCGGAGGCGAACGCGTAGCCGCGCGTGCCGTTTTCCAGGTCGGCGATCGCCGTCTCCAGCGCGTGGCGGGTAGGGTTCCCACTGCGGGAATATTCATAGCCGGTATGCTGCCCCGGCGCCGGCTGAGCAAAAGTGGAGGTAGCATAAATCGGCGGCATCACTGCGCCGTGGCTGTCGGTGAAGGTTCCGCTATGTACGCTCAGGGTGTGGATAGATGACATAAAAAATTCCTTATTGTGCAAGTCGGTTACGCCAGGCGGTCAGTACATCGCTACGGGTGACCAGACCAAGAAAACGTGCGTTATCTGTGATCACCGCTACCAGGCCGCGATCGAAAATGGCCTGCAGCGCGCTCTCGGGCGCCTGCTTATCGAGGGTTTCAACATGGCGGCTCATCGCTTCGCTGACCGGCAGGGAGAAGCGTTGGCGATCGCCCTGTACGTGGCGGATTAAATCCCACTCATCGACGATGCCAACGACGCGACCATCCTGCAGCACCGGCAACTGGGAGATGTCATACAACCGCATGCGGGCAAAGACCGCGGCCAGGGTGTCGTCCGGCGCGGCGGTGACGGTGGCGCCTTCATCATGACGCAGGGCGATAAAATCACTGAGATCGCCCTGTTCGGGCCGGGCGATCAGTCCTTGCTGGCGCATCCAGTCGTCGTTGAACATTTTTGACAGGTATTTATTGCCGCTATCGCAGGCGAAGGTCACCACCCGTTTCGGACGGCTTTGTGCCCGGCAGTAGCGCAGCGCGGCACTGAGCAAGGTGCCGGTGGAGGAGCCGGCCAGCACGCCCTCGACCTGCAGCAGCTGACGCGCAGTCTGGAACGCTTCGCGGTCGCTGACGCGATACGCGGTATGCACCCCCTCCAGCCTGGCCAGCGGCGGGATAAAATCTTCGCCGATCCCTTCGACCAGCCAGGATCCCGTTTCGCCATAGCGACCGGTATCAACCTGATCGGCAAGGATCGAACCCGCCGGATCGGCGAGAATAAATTCCGTTTTTGGCGAGTGTTTAGCAAACCAGGCCTGAAGCCCGCCCAGCGTGCCGCCGGAGCCGACGCCGACAACGACGACGTCAATGTCGCCCTCCAGCTGCTGATAAAGCTCCGGCGCAGTGGAGGTGGCATGGGCCAGCGGATTGGCGTCGTTATTAAACTGGTCGATATAAAAGGCGCCCGGCGTTTCATCGGCAAGGCGGCGGGCATAATCCTGATAATAGGCCGGGTGGCCTTTATTGACGTCGGAACGGGTGAGCAGCACCGTCGCGCCCAGCGCCCGCAGGTGAAAGATTTTCTCGCGGCTCATTTTGTCCGGCACCACCAGGATCAGCCGGTAATTTTTCTGCGCCGCGATCAGCGCCAGCCCGAGGCCGGTGTTGCCGGCGGTGGCTTCGATTATCGTTCCTCCGGGCGCCAGTTTTCCCTGGCGCTCGGCTTCATTAATCATCGACAGCGCAACCCGGTCTTTAATTGATCCACCCGGGTTCTGATTTTCCAGTTTTAAAAACAGACTGCAGGGGCCGGTATCCAGTTTGTGCAACTGGAGCAGGGGAGTATGACCGATCAGGTCGCTCACGGAATGAAACAGTGACATAACCATTTACCCACTCGTTTAAGATATTTTTGCATGGTAGAGCTGTGAAAACGGTAATTTAAAGAACATTTCTCTGTCTTTTAGCGTCAAATGGAATATAAGATGCTATTTGGCCATCTGGAGGGAAAGCAGGGTAGCCACCTGGGCGGATCGATTTCCAGAAAAGGGCGTTTTTAGCCGCTTTTAGCGATAAAATGGCGATTTGAATCAGCGTGTTATCTGATATCTGAAAATGTATTTTCGAAAAGATTCTATGGGGAACAGGCCTTAATGGCACAGAGGATACGGCGTGGTAGAAACCCACGGATAGAGGGCGCAGAAAAGCAAAAACCCGCCTTTTGGGCGGGTTCTTTAAATAGTGGTGCCCGGACTCGGACTAACGCCGCAGGCGTTGAACAGCGCGCTTGTCGCGTTGGCCCCGAAGGGGTGAGCCGCTGTGCGGCGAATAATCGAACGGAGTTCGATGGAGAGTCCGGATGCAGAAAAGCAAAAACCCGCCTTTTGGGCGGGTTCTTTAAATAGTGGTGCCCGGACTCGGACTAACGCCGCAGGCGTTGAACAGCGCGCTTGTCGCGTTGGCCCCGAAGGGGTGAGCCGCTGTGCGGCGAATAATCGAACGCAGTTCGATGGAGAGTCCGGTCGCAGAAAAGCAAAAACCCAGCCATAGGCTGGGTTCTCTGAATAAGTGGTGCCCGGACTCGGAATCGAACCAAGGACACGGGGATTTTCAATCCCTGATTTAAACACGCATAGAACGTTTGTTACCTGTAAACCGTACACAGGTGACTTATATGCATGTAATTTCAGTAATTTCTACCAAAGGCGGTGAAGGTAAATCCACTCACTCCGCCAACCTGGCTGGCTTCTGTGCCGACGCCGGTCTCAAAACCCTTCTGATTGACGGCGACTACGCCCAGCCAACTGCCTCCAGTTACTATTCTTTACGCTATGAAGCGCCATGCGGTCTTTACGAGATGCTGATGCAGACCGTAGAGCTCAACCGTCCCGGGCAACTGATTTCCGAGACCTGCATCGATAACCTTGACCTAATTATCTCTAACGATCCCCATGAACAACTCAAGACAGCCATGATGCACGCGCCGGATGGCCGTATTCGTCTGCGTAATTTACTCCAGCATCCACTGTTTGCTGCTTACGATGTGATCATCATCGATTCACAGGGCGCACGTTCCATCATGCTGGAACTGGTGCTGCTGGCAACGTCGCATACGGCGGTGGCGATGGTAAAACCTGTTGTGCCAGATGTCCGGGAGTTCCTGCGAGGGACGGTAACGCTAATGGAGGAACTTCTTCCCTACCGTGGGTTTGGCCTCACATTGCCGCCAATGAAAGTCCTGGTAAATTGCATGGATTACACCCTGCTGGCTGAAGAAGCGCTGGGTGCGTTAACCACGATTATTGCTGATGGAACGTATAGCAAAGCAGATATTCCTCCTGTCACTCTGCTCGAAACCCAAATCTACGACCTTGAAGTCTACAAGCTAGGCCATACACGGGGGCAACCCGCTCACCGCCTTGAATACCATACTGACCGTAAGAGTCTGCCAGCTGCGCAAACCATGCACGATCTGGCCTGTGAATTATTCCCCGAATGGCGTGACCGCTTTGGTGCGGTACTGCAAAACCAGCCGAAGAGGGATAAATAATGACACTTTATCGTGCAAATTACAGTCTCGTAGCTCGCGATGGTCGGGTAAAAGTTGATGAGCAATGGGTTTTTTTTGAAGCCAAAACCTATTCTGACGCTCTGGAAAAAATCCCTGGCCTACTGGAGGCGATGTGGGAATGTTGTGAATTCCAGCTCGAAGTATGGGGTCTGATGCCGGATAACCAGATTGTTGATCTCAGCATGGATATGGAGATTGATTCTCCCCGGGAGTGGCGTTTCTTTGAGGTCGGTTATTCCGCTGGTTCTGCTGTTTATCTTGATGTCGAACGTGATGGCTGGCCGCTGTTTCTTGTCTCCCCGTCCTGGCTGGCCCGTTTGAATAAAGCTCTGGTCGAATGTCGTAGCGCCGGAGGCCAGCATGAATAACGCCGAACAGATATTGCCTCCGCATTCAATCAGCGCCGAGCAAGCCGTCCTTGGCGGTCTGATGCTGGATAACGATCGCTGGGATGATATTGCAACGATTGTTTCTGCTGACCGCTTTTATTCGCGACCGCATGGCGTGATTTTCTCCGCCATGCAGACGTTGTTGCTTCAGAACAAGCCCATCGACCTGATAACCCTGGCTGAATCAATGGAGCAGCAAGGGACGCTGGAACAGTGCGGTGGCTTTGCCTATCTTGCCGAACTTTCCAAAAATACGCCCAGTGCAGCGAATATTGTGGCTTATGCGGAGTATGTTGCCAGCTACGGCCAGAAACGTCAGTTACTGGCGCTGGGGTACGATCTGGTCGGGCAGGCCAGCGACGCCAGAAGTGACCTGATAGTATTACTGGATGAAGCTGAGCGCCGGATTTTTGCTATTGCCGAACAGCAATCTCCGGATGGAGATGTTGATCTGCCTGCCTCACTGGAACTCTTCCTCAACCGATTAGAGCAACGTTGCGGTAGTGAAGATCTCATTACCGGTACGCCTACCGGTTTTGTTCAACTGAATACGATGACCAGTGGCTTCCAGCCCAGTGACCTGATTTTACTGGCTGGTCGCCCATCAATGGGGAAAACAGCGCTGGGGCTGGCATTCTGCGAAGGGGCATTGAACGAGCGCCCGGATATGGCGGTGCAGGTCTACAGCCTGGAAATGCCTACCGAGCAGTTACTGATGCGCTTCACCGCCATGCTGGGGCGTGTCCCTCTTCAACACCTGCGCAATGGCGATATGCAGAATGAAGACTGGGCGCGGGTCAGTGCAGCAATGAAAGTTCTGCTTGAGGACTGGAAAGGCAGGCTGGTGATTGATGATTCCAGCTATATGACACCGGCGCTCCTGCGCTCCCGGGTGAGAAAAAATATCCGTAAATATGGCCATCCATCCCTGATCCTGCTGGACTATCTGCAACTGATGCGCTGTCCAGGACAGGAGAACCGGACGCAGGAGATCGCGGAGATATCCCGCTCACTCAAAGCGCTGGCGAAAGAAATTGGTTGTCCGGTAGTAGCGCTGTCACAGCTTAACCGCTCACTGGAAAGCCGGGCGGATAAGCGTCCGAATAATGGTGACCTGCGCGATTCCGGGGCGCTGGAGCAGGATGCCGATCTGATTATGTTTGTTTATCGGGACGAAGTGTATGACGCCGATACGCATGAGCCGGGTGTGGCCGAAATTATTCTTGGCAAGCAGCGTAACGGCCCGATTGGCACCATAAAAGTGCAGTATCAGGCGGAGATTACCTGTTTCGAGGATTTTACAGGAGGTCGCTATGACTTCTAAGAAATCCAGCCAACTGGGCGAAAAGCTGCTCCAGCGTGGTCGTACCCCAAACATTGAAAGCACCGCCGTAGTGCTGCCGGTGAATGAAATGCCGATGGTTCTGACGCTGGAGCAGCTACGCCCCAATCCGGATAACCCCCGTACCTCCCGCAATCCAAAGTATGAAGATATCAAAGCGTCGATCCGCGCCCGGGGGCTGGATTCGGTGCCAAAAGTCACCAGAGATCCGGAAAGCCCCGAAGAGGTTTATATCTTCAGCGACGGTGGCAACACTCGCTATTCCATCCTGACGGAACTGTATGCAGAGACTGGCGATGAGCGTTTTCGCCGTGTTCAGTGCATCGTGAAACCGTGGCCGGGGCGTTTGCAGTGCGTTCTCGGCCATCTGGCCGAGAATGATGTGCGTGGCGAGCTGTCATTTATTGAGAAAGCCTTTGGCATCGAGAAGGCGCGGGATATTTACGAGGAACAACTGGGGCGTGAAGTGAGTCAGCGTGAGCTGGCCGATCTACTGAAAGAGGCCGGTTATCCGGTTCACCATTCGAATATCAGCCGTATGGTGGCAACAATCGAATACCTTTGGCCGTGGATGCCCAACCTGCTTAATTCGGGGATGGGACGGCCCCAGATAACTCAGCTTATCGCGCTACGAACTGCGGCGGAAAAAGCCTGGCAGACTTTCAGCCAGAGCGTCGAGTTACCTCCGGAACAGGAATTTAATGATATCTTTGGCGGTGTCTGCCGTGCCTTTGACGACCCGGATCACTACTCAGCCGATATCTTTAAAGAAGAGCTGATTGCGGCCCTGCTGAAGGCAATGCCCGATCCGCAACTGACCTATGATAGCTGGCTGATTGAGCTTGACCCGCAGGAACAGAACCGGCGCAAACTGTTTGGAGCGCCGGAGCCGCTTCCCCAGCATGTTCTGGATGCAGATAAAACCCATGATGAGCCTTCACCACCACCGGATGCTGAGCCGCCCTCCGTCACCACTGATTCCGGATCAACGAGGAAAAAGCCTGTCATTACCGGGGGTGACTCCTCTGATCATATTGATCTACCGCCCGATGAAGAACAGCTGGATCTTTATGCTGGGAATATATCTGGAGATTCAACATCTGACTTATCCGACACTCTTCTTGGCGCTGAGCCAGAGCCTGTTGATGGTGACGATCCGCTTCTGGAACCGCCTGCAAATACCATCACTTTTGCCGCGAACGGGCTGGAGCCGGTCACCGATATCTGGCATATCCCGGCGTTACAGGATGATGTTGAACATCTACAGGACATCGCGTTTCGTCTGGCGTTCGAACTGGCGGAAGTGATGGGGATTGAAGATGTTATTCAGGAAGATAAATCTCTCTTAGGCGCAGGCTATTCTCTCCCACCAAATGCGAACGGTGAACTGCTGGCCGCATTGTACGGTGGCGGATCTTATACCCCGTTATCGACGTTAACCGGATTTCTTCTCGGGGCGTCCAGTCCATTTGATGAACCCTTACTCAATGATGTGTATGCGGCGAAATTCCTGCGGTTGATCAGAGTTGTGCGCCGGTTGCGCGAGCTGCAACGCCAGACATTCGGGGAGGAGACAGCATGAAAGCTGACTGGGTTGATGAGGCGCAGGAAGTGACTCAACTGATGGTTGATAGCCAGGTAGAACGTATTCGCTCTTCGTTGATATCACCGGCGATATCGTCCTCTGAATGCGAACTCTGTGGACATGAGATCCCGGAAGCCCGCCGCAGAGCTGTTCCGGGCGTCAGGCTGTGCGTTGATTGCCAGACCATTGCCGAGTTTCGGCGGCGTGTTAGATATGGAGGAAACGATGAAAGCTGAAGCCACATCATGGATCGTTATTCTGCTTTGTTTTCTGGCATGGGCTGTTGATATTGCGATTATTTATGGAGGGCGTGCGCAATGAATGCACTGTTAACGCAGATAGTTATGGAGCTGAAGTCGGGCAATATCCGCCGTTGTGAGGCGATGGGATTGACCCTGGAAGAGATTCAGGAGCTAAACAGTTTGACCGTCGAGGATCTGCATTATCTGGTGAATACGCCGGTCTCGCTTCTGACCTTCCGCATTAACCATACCAACCTTAACACCATGCTGGCGCAGGCTCGTCGTGAACAGACCCGGACACAGCGTATCGACAGGGCGTTAACGCTGGGAGGATCTATCGAGTTGATGCAGCATTTTTTCGGTCTGACGGCGTCGGAAGTCAGTTCCCGGCGACGCCTGGTCGGTGTTGTAACCCGGCAGGGGCGCAGCCAGATCCCCACAGAAGAGCAGGAGCTGGCGGTGTGGCAGCAGTGGAAGGCATCGAACGTTGACAACCTGGAATCGCTGGATGCGCTGGAGGCCATGATGCTAATCGCTGAGCAGCAGGACATTTCGTTAACTTCAGTCTGGACGCTAACCAAAGGATGGAGTGCCGCCTGATGACCGTTGTTCCCGTCGATGATGTTATCCAGCGTACGCTGGCGAAGATGCAAAACCGGATTGAGCAAAAGGTGCAGTCCGGTGAGCAGAGTAATGAGCAGAGCGGATTGCTCTTTCTGGGGAACGTGCATGACGCCGTTCCCCGGCGTTTATTTCTGGATAGCCGGTTATCGCCGCTGGATAAGATGGCCTGGGTGATGATCCGACTGTATGCCCAGCAGAATGAGGGCGCAGTTTTTCCAACCTACGACGAGTTGCAGTGCCAGCTGGCGTTACCTCATTCGGATAAAGCCTCCCGGGAGACGGTCAGCAGGGCACTGTTAATGCTGCGTCTGACCGGGTGGCTGAGTCTGTGCAAACGTGTCAGAGATAAATCCGGGCGCATTCGCGGCAATATCTATGCCCAGCATGATGAGCCGCTGGGGCTGTTTGACGCGGAATACTTCGATCCCTGCTGGCTTGATGCTGTTGCCGATGCCTGCCGACACACCAATAAAACAATACGCCTGACGGCGCTGGCCGTTTTGCAGGATATCAAAGCCGATACCGGTATGCGCCACCGGCACTCACGCGTTGCGCTGATAGAAGCACGGTTATCCGCGCCACAAACTCCGCAGGAAATGGTGTCATCTCGACAGAAGAAAACCGCCGGTTCTGAAACCGAACCAGGTCAAAAACTACAGAGTTCGGAATCCGAACTTAGTGTTCTAAAGGGGGATATTTTACCGGGTTCGGATTCCGAACTAAGCCGGAAATCAAGGGGTGGCGTCTTAGTTCGAAAATCGAACCGTTACGTACGTAGTTTTACACAGAGTGTAAAAGATACGTACGTAGGGGGCGAGAGTCGGTTGTCGTGGCCGACGGCTGTGATCGAGCGGTTGAACACGACCGACCAGGATATGCTGGAGCAGCAACTTAGCGCGTTACCTGACGGGCTGGGACAGCGGATGCTGGACGATCTGGCTGGCCGCATGAAAGCGACAGAGGTCAGGAACGTCACGGCCTACCTGCTGGCGAACCTTAAACGGGCAAGGGAAGGGCAGTTTAACGTTGGTGATACGGGGGCAGTACATCCGCCTGCAAAGCCAAAATCGGTTGTAGTGCCACCATTTGCTGGGAAAAAAGAGGTCAAACGTGCCCGAAGAGAGTTTGTATCCGGTGTGATGGCTGAGATCCGGGAGCATTATTTCAGGTCATAACGTGAACAGTGTTGACAGTGTCAACATTGTTTGTGAGTTTAGGTACAACCGTTATTTTGAATAGAATGTAGGAAGGTTATCAGTAATAAAGAGGTCAGTTAATGGGTATGAACGTGTAAATTATATTTCTTGCTTTAATATATGTCATTATTGGTGGATTCTTAATGGCGTCAGTTTGGATATTGAAAATTTTTGTACGTGAAACCTAATTTTTGACCTTTCGACTTTAGCTGGCCTCAGTCGACGAAACCTCGAGGAACGGGTGCAGCAGAGCGTTCTAACAACGTCACTGACGCGAGTACCACGATACAGCATCAGCATAGCTGTTACCTGCGGGCATAATTTGTAAGTGGATACAGTTCCCGGATTAATTTAGATAGTTTCAGCGTCAAAATCTGCATTGTAGATCATAGCATCAAGGTTACTGACTGCCTGAATGAGTTGGGAATTTAATTCATTCAGTGCCAATGCGCTGACGATTATTTCTGAAGTAATGCGCGATTATGGTAGTAAATGATATACGGGAGATAGAGTTGGCACCACGCCTCATCCTTGAGGTCTGGTACCAGCATAGGAAATTCAAGGCTTCTGTTTCTCAGATTCTGTTAATTCATGTAGTTTATAACCAGACGATTTCATTAAATATCCAGTTAACAGGCCAATAAATAATGCTTCTAACGAACTTGTTAACTGGTTGGCTCCTGCAAATACCGTACAGGACCCAATGAAGGCCGCAGGAATGAAAGATAAAATGATCAACCTTGCCTGGATACACATAAAAAAAGCAATTAAACCTGTCGCAATGAAAAGTACAAACAACGAGCCGGAGCAAAATTGTGTAAGTTCAAGGGACATACATGCCCAGAAGCTCCCGGAAATAAGCGACAGTGCGCAAATTAAAAAAGCCTTTCGGCTATGTTGATTTATGGCAAAGTAGGTTGTACACCCCAGAAAACCAGCCCATGCAGGAATATTTAAAGTCGTAGCCAGGATAACCCAAATTGCAGAAAATAAGGCTGTGGTAATAGCTATAGATAAGTCAATCTTCATGATGGTCATCTCTCCTTGTTTTTGATATAGGTTTATTGTCTGATAATGATTGAAGTTTACAAAAGCATTTAAATGCTTTTTTCAGGAGTACCGTTCTCCAGGTAACAGATAGATTTAATGGTTTTTTATTACATCGTCATAACATAAGCCGCGTTGATATTTTCAGCAAAAAAATCAACAATATAATATGGCCTTATCAAGGCTATATCGATAAAGGTTATAAGCGTTAAAAATAAGAAATTCAATTTCCACGTAATTTTGACCTTTGTTTATTTCACCTTTCAACCATCTGATATCGTCTATAAGATGTTTACTGAATAGTTTTCTTCTTTGTGCATTAGCCAACCAACGCTGAATAAACAGCCTACGGTCAATATCACTTTTCTGTGGTGCGTACCGTCGATCTATTTTCACAGCAATCAGCAGGCAAAAATAGAAATGTACGGTTTGCTTTAATTCCATTTGTTCAATGATGCTCATTGGTGATCTGAGCATAGTGTCTATGTTCTTCATCATGTTCATTGCTGCTAATTTCCCCTGAACAATATCAGGGGACTATTTCAAATGAAGTTCTCTATGCGGTTGGCATGGGGTCGCACAGACTAATACAACGCAATTTTTGAATATAAAAGTTCAAAGAATCCGTCGCTGTCCACACTGGTAAGATATGTCGCATTAGGTTTCCGGTCAGTCACCCGCCACCAGTCTACTACGGACATACCGTGTGCCAGTCCTTCATCAGTATTGATTTCAACGTTCACCAGTTTGCCCTGATACAGCTCAGGTTTGAGAAGACAGGCAATAACGTTAGGATCATGAAGTGGACCACCATCGCTGCCGTATTTCTCGACGTCAAAACGTTCGTGATATTCCATCAAGGTCACGCAGGCTTCGGCAACGCACGAGCCCAGAGTTTTAAACTTCGCTATTTTGCTCTTACTCGTCAGTACGTTATGTGTAATATCCAGTGGAATGATAGTGATATCGATCCCGAGACTCAGTACCGCTTTGGCTGCATGAGGATCGACGAAGAAGTTAAATTCTGCTGTCGGCGTAATATTGCCTCCTTCAAAAAATCCCCCGCCCATCATGATAATACGCTTCACCCGCCTGACAATGTCCGGTGCTATTGAGAAAGCGAGAGCAAGATTCGTCAGCGCGCCTAACGTACAGAGTGTAACGTGCTCTGCAGGCTGCATTCTGAGCGTCTCAATGATGAAATCAACGGCGTGTTGTTCCTGAGAAGGCATGACCGGTTCGGGCAGAACAGGACCATCCATTCCACTACTGCCATGGACATGCTCACCGGTGACAAGCGTTTTCAGCAACGGTCTTGTTGCTCCTTTATAAACCCGAAGATCATGACGACCTGCAAGTTCGCATATTTTCCGGGCATTTATTTCAGTCAGCTCAGCAGAAACGTTGCCAGCCACAGTGGTGATCCCAAGAACATCAAGTTCTTCGCTTGCCAGGGCCATAAGGATTGCAATTGCATCGTCCTGACCAGGATCGGTATCAATAATGATTTTTTCTTTCATCGGGTTGCCATCAGATTATTCAGTGTCAAAGTGCCGGACAAGCCGACACCTACCTCAAATATCTCTGGCAAGTCAATCGTATGACTTGACTATATGATCTGTTTGGCGGATAGTCAATCGTAAGACGAAAGCGACTGTATTACGGATGTTACCAATTGAATAATAAAGATAATAATGAGTTAAGGCTTGATGAGTCTTCCGCGGATGAACAGCAGGTCACCAGTAAGCAGGTTGCTCGTGAAGCGAATGTTTCCCAGTCTACGGTTTCTCTGGTCTTATCCGGTAAGGCTGAAGGGCGAGTCTCACTCAAAACACGTCAACTGGTTGAGGAAACGGCACGGCGAATGGGATACCGGCCAAACCTGAGCGCCCGCACCCTGCGTACAGGGGTCTCAATGACCATAGCCCTTGCGGTTCCCGACGTGAAACAGCCCTTCTTTGGCGAAGTGCTTTATGCGGCCGAGAAACTGGCAGCATCGAAAGGGTACTCTGTCATCCTTGTCGATACCTCTGCTGATCCGTTATGGGCTGAGCGTATCGTACAGATGATTGAAAGTATGACCATTGCCGGCTGCATTGTTTATGCGTGTGACAGGGGGTCAGATAAGATCCTTGCTCGCACAGGAAATAAAATAATCCATATTGAGTCCGAAGATGCCAGTCTGTGCCACATCGATCTGAATGCGAGCAGTGGTATAGAGCAGGTTCTGCAGCATCTGACAACCCTCGGACACGAGAAAATTGGCTACTTTGCCGCACAGTACAATAAATCCCTTTTCCGCTATCGTTTCAAAGCATTCGCGGACAGAGTCGCGCACCACAATCTTCCGGCTGATGAACGCTGGTATGTAGGTTCAACTTTTGACCTGGACTTTGCTACTGAAAAGGCGCTGAGGCTGGTTAAAATGGATGTGACAGCTATTTTCTGTGATGATGATCTTCTCGCTGGTGCGGTTTACAGGGCCTGCCGTCAGGCAGGGCTTCGCATTCCGGAGGATATGTCTGTGGTCGGGTTTAACGACATTGAAATGGCTCGCATGCTTTACCCTGAACTGACAACAGTTGCTATCCCTGCGGCTGGCATTGGTACCATGGCGCTGGATATGTTTTTTGAGCATGTTCTGAATGGTTCCGGGCACCCTGAACCCAGGCTCCTTGAGTTAGAACTCGTCGTTCGAAATTCAACATGTTCACCCACCTGAGCACCGCCAGCAGCCATACCGCTTGCATCCTTAATGAAATCTCCGGATGTGTATCCCGTGTGCCAGCGTGTACAGACCAACACAACCTTTTTCAGGCGCTTTTTGACGGTGTCAGCCCTTTGTCATCACGATGTTCGTTTCCGGTGCATGTTACTGCAAGTGCCCTCATTCTTTCTCCCACTCACAGCGAGATACTATTGCTCAGGCATCGACGGCTTAATCTCTGGCTTCAGCCTGGAGGCCATCTGGAGTCCGGGGAAACCCCACTGCAGGGGGCCTGCAGAGAAATTAATGAGGAAACAGGACTCAGGAACGACCATCTGACCCTGTTGTTCGCGGAGCCAGTCGATTTTGATGTTCACAGGATCGGTGAAAATACAGCGCGGTCCGAACCTTCTCACTGGCATGCAGACCTGTGCTATGCAATGAGCACCAGTTCCTGGCAGATCGATATTAATGATGAGTCTCACTCATTTGCATGGGTGTCAGTACATGATGATATTGTCGTTAACAATCCAAGATTCTCAAGAATAATAACCAGTATCATGTCGGGCTGAACCGGCCCATAGCCGGGAATATAAAAAGAAGTCCATACACAAACTCGTGTATGGACGGTTTTATCAAACAGCCCGACTTTTTAGTCGGGTTTCCACATCCGCAAGGGAAGGATGGCTTGATGCTCCCATCAACTCAGTGGCGCAGGAGGCAAAAGCACTACCGTAAATTGCTGCATCAATGATGGGATCTCCGGCGGCAAGGCGTGCGACAAATGCGCCGTTAAATGAATCCCCTGCACCAGTAGTGTCCACGCATTTTGCAGGAAATACAGGCAAGTCCCCCATAAACTCATCATTCACCAGAACCCCCCCTTTCGCTCCGAGGGTAATAAGGACATTTTTAACGCCCATGCTCTTGATCTTGCGCGCTGCTTTGATCGCATCCGCTGTCGTTTCAATCTTGATACCACTGATCAGTTCTGCCTCTGTTTCATTAGGCGTGATAATGTCGATGAGTTCCAGGACTCCCATGATTTCCTCACTGAAGGGGGCCGGATTAAGAATGATGGTAGTGCCTTTATCCCTGGCGATTTGAATCGCTTTTAGTGTGGCATCCCAGTTATTTTCCAGCTGCGTCAGGAAGTAACCAGACTCGCCAATCTTATCGCTGAGGGATTTAATATCGGTGTCGGTAAATGCTGCGTTGGCACCCAGATCGATGGTGATAATGTTTTCACCGGAACGCTGATTAATCATGATCAGCGCTTTTCCAGTGGGCTTGCTGTTGCAGACAAAGACATCAAGAGAAGCAATGGGTGATTCTGGTAACTCTTTTTCCGCATTGCGGCCAAATGCATCCTGCCCAACTTTGACAGCAAAATTGACCATGCCCCCAGCGCGGCTGGCCGCCAGTGCCTGGTTAGCCCCTTTTCCTCCCGGAAATGTTGAACTGGATGTTGCGGCAACTGACTCTCCTGGTACCGGAAACCGGTCTAGATACGACACAATATCCACATTGTAAGAACCCAGGATGAATATTTTTTTTCTCATTTAACCTTACCTCAATATTTAGGCCTTAACATAATAAGTCCGGTGACGAACACCGGACTCGCAGGGCTGCTCAACAATGTGGATGCCGTTTAAGTAACCCTTAGTGATTGACTGAAGATACCTGGACTGTTTCCTGCGGTTCACCCCGGTAAACTAACCAGAAAACAGCGGCCAGAATGAGTGCGTAACCACTGAACACAAGCCAGAAGGAAGACCAGTTCTGAACCCCATCGACGGTGAAATAATCAATGACGTGGCCACTGATGATAGAGCCGATATAAAGTCCTATTCCATTCACCATGGTCATGAACAGGCCCTGAGCGCTGGCGCGCATTTCTTCACCGGCCACTCGTGCCAGATACATGGAGCCGGATACATTGAAGAAATCGAAAGCGCAGCCATAGACGATCATCGAAAGCAGTAGCATTGAGACGCCGGAAACTGACGTAAAATCGCCATAGGCGAACAGGCCAAAACGAGCTACCCAGGCGATCATGCTAAGGAGAATGATGCGTTTCAGGCCCAGTCGGCTCATCAGGAACGGAATAGTCAGAATAAACACGACTTCAGATATCTGAGAGATGGACAGCAGTACTGACGGATACCGGGCAATAACGCTGTTTTCAGCCCCGGGAAGAGCCGCCAGATGGTGAAGAAAAGGGTTACCGAACGTGTTAGTTATCTGCAGAATGGATCCCAGCAGTGTTGCAAATAACAGAAACAGCGCAATGTTTTTCTGTTTGAAAAGGACAAAAGCATCAAGTCCGGTTTTCTGCAGCCACGTTGTTTTTATGCTCTTCGCCGGAGCTACCACGCGGGGGAGTGACAGAGAGAATATCGCCAGGAATACAGATGCACCGGAAGCGATATAGAGTTGGTTACGACTGACTTCGAAACCAAGGAAGCTGATAAGCCACATGGCGATGATGAAGCCGATCGTTCCCCAGATACGAATGCGGGGGAAATCCAGCACTTCCAGTCCATTTTTTTCCAGTGTGAAGTAGGAGATGGTATTAGACAGTGCAATAGTGGGCATATAGGCTACCGCATTCAGCAGCATCATCCAGAACATGGACTCAGCGTCGGTAATCATGGACATGCCATACAACGATGCCGCGGAAATAAGATGGCAAAAAATATAGATCTTATTGGCACTAATCCATTTATCCGCAATTATGCCTACAACCGGGGGCATTACTACAGCGGCAAGACCCAGAGCACTAAAAATAAAACCTACATCTGAACCAGTGAATTTCAGTGAACTCATGGAATATGAGGCAAATGTAACCAGCCAGCATCCCCAGATGAAATACTGGGAAAATAACATGACTTTCAGCAGAGACTGTATTTTCATGATTTAAACCTGTCTGTAGTGCGTATCAATGAAATACCGATTATCAGGAAATAACCGGTTCACCCGTTCAGAAGTTATATCCAATAACAGCGTAATAACCCCAGCCGTTGCTTTCCGCTGAAAACATACCGTCTCCAAAGTCGAGTCCGGCACCATCACGCCACTGCCCGCCGTTGTGCCAGTATCTGCCAACCAGAGCATAATGGAAATGCTTATAAGCGAGAGAAATAATATGGCTCGATGTTATTGAGTTATTAGTACGGGTTCCCGGAGCAGAGTCGTCTCCAAGATGTGAACCAAAATCAAAATTGGTGTATCCTATATAACTCAGCGATCCTCCTAACACTTCTGTGATGGGATAAAGATATTTTACTTTGAAACGATACCCATCCCAGCTGTTCGCATTGGCTGCACCATAATTTTGGAACTGGTATTTTTTGTAGATATTTAACTGAAGGTATAATGGGCTATGAGTATCCACATCAGTACCCAGACCCATATACCATGTACTCTGACGGGAAGCATTATTCTGCCCCATATCAAAAATATAATTATTGGCAAAATACCAGTCTTTAAACAGATATGAACTCAGGTCAATGCCAGTTATACCGCTAAATGAGAAGCGTGGTTCAATCTCCATGAAAAAAGGGGACCCCTTGTCCCATACGCCGCTGTCGTTGCTGTTACCAGCACCAAATGTTTTTGGAATATCAGCGTAGCCATAAAAATCCAGCCATGAATTTTTTGAAAAAGCCTCATACTCCATATAAATATCATTATTTGGCTTCGGACCAAATTTAGTATTATATGCACCAACAACGTTGACACTCTGGTGCCACCATGATGAAAGATATTCACTGTCATCTGCCACAGCAGAAAATGAAATTAAAAGCGTTGCTTTAATACACAGCAGTTTTCCCAGCCCGGATTTTTTCATTGTTATACCCTGAGTATTTGTAGAAGTACAGTTTTGGAAAAGAGCTACCGGAAATAAAAAAGGCGGTTCACCACATCCCCATGAAAGATGAACCGCCCTTGGTTTTTATTTTTTATAGATTAGGTCGATGTACATATTCGCGACTTTCTCGTCGATTTCCCTAATAACAGGAACAACACAGTGGGAACTGTTGACTTTTTTGCGAGCCACGGCTTCGAGGCACAGGGACTGCAGGGCAAAGCCAAGGTCCATGGATTCGATCGAGTTACCCAGTGGACGCGGACCGGCAAGATTAAACATGTGTCCTTCAGTGATAATTTTGAAGTTTTTACCCGCTTTAGTCTGGTAAGACGCAATGCTTTCTTCAAATTCGGTAACGTTTTCAATCTGATCGCTTTTAGCAAACGAATCGACATCGATTTCCACCGGGAAGTGACCAGCGTTCGCCAGGATGACGCCGTTTTTCAGTAGAGGAATATCTTCTCCACCAATAATACGGCCACCACCACTGACGGTGACAATGACATCCGCAGAACGAATGGCATCTTCACGTGACGGCGTATCAAATCCATCCAGGTGAGCCTGCAGGCGCTTGAGCGGATCGGTATCCACTACACTGACCTTCGCGTTTGCGTTACGGAAGTTATAGGCGACACCCATACCACAGGCACCATAGCCGAAAACAGTGACACGCTGGCCATTGGTGACGCGGTTAGTGATACGCATATAGGATTCCAGAACACTCTGACCAACGGCGTGTTCATTCTCTGCAAACTGCTTAATCGGGCTATCATTGATAACCAGAATCGGCATATTTAACTCTTTACGCAGTTCAACCAGTCGCATACGGCCGGAAGTGGTTTCTTCGGTACCGCCCTGCAGCGTACCGTAGGGTGCTTTTAAGTATTCTGCGAACAGATCGCCACCGTTATCCAGCAGCAGATCGGGTTTTTCGGCCAGAACGGCCTGAAGATATTTAAGATGCTGAGCTTTATCACGTGTAGCTTCACCAATCACTTCAACGCCGTGTTCACGAAGGTAGTCGACAGCGCTTTTCTGCGTACTGTTCAGATTGCCAGTAGACACCACACGTGCCCCGCCATCTTTCAGAGTCAGCAGGAGGGTAACCGTTTTGGGTTCAAGATGGATCCCGGTACCGATGGTCAGTCCTTCAAAAGGACGGGTTTTTTTATATTCGGCAGAGAGCTGTTTCAGAAGGCGGCAATTGTCGCGAACCCATTCAATACGACTAGTCATTGTATTCTCCAGTTCATGTTATAAAAAATATGCAGGTCAAGTCTGTTAGTCCTGCTGGCAATGAGTCACATAGCATTAGAGTCATACGATTGACTTGCTGAGATATCTCATGCCTCTCTGAACGGGATATTAAGTCATACGTATGACTCGATCTGTGATGAGGTTATCAAGTTAGTCATACGTATGACGTTTTTAGCTAAAAATATTGCCTCTAATTTTGTCTTTTCCTGGATCTGGCAGGACAAGAAGACTTTGTTCGATCACGTATCTACATGATTCACTATCAGATTTCAGCCTGGTGCCCCGCAGTAAAGTCGTCATTCCAGCCATTCACAAAGTCGAAGAAAGACTATTAAAGAGGGGGCCAACATGCAAAGTTGCTCACTCTCGGAAGAGAGGTAGCGGTGAATGCCATTCTGAAGGAGATTAAAATTGCGCTGCATGGCCGAATAGTCAAAGAAGTAGTGCTGAGCGGTACTCTGCTGCTTTTCGGCCGCGTTGGCGAGCAGGGGTACCCCAAAGAACAGGGCCAGATGAAAGATACGCATAAGCGCTCCATGAATTGCGTAACGTGAAGTGTGCTGCAAGCCATATTGCGCCCAGAGTAGTCAATGATGTGAGGATATCTTTCCATTCCATCATGCAGTCTCGTTTCTGGCAGAGTTCTGCGGCTGGAACAACCCGAGCGCATTTTATTAGGCCATGATTATTTGAGAGTGGGCAGAATTTCTGTACGGATAGTGCCACCCCTCTTTGTTGACAGTGTCAACAGTGGTTAAATTTAAAGCAGTAAAGGGCACGATTCTTTTTTGTCTGCAAAAATAGTTTCTCGTTGTCCCTGACCTTCGTAATCCATGACCATTTCCATCTCGTTAAATTTCAACGGATGGATTCTCATGTCAGACAAGACAGAAAAGAAAGCCGGTGCACTGCATTCTGAGCTGCGCATCGAGCTGCACACTCAATACGCCATTAACACCTGGACCGGGCGACCAGCCTCGGAGGGTAAACCGTCGCTTATCGGAATGCCTCTGTTTTTCCGGCTCATTTCCCGGATTAACCGCGATTCACTGGCGGATAATCCGTGGGCAGATTCGGCTCTGGTGGAAGTGGAAACATTACTGGAGACAGCCAGTCAGCAGCTCCAGAAATGGCTGAACGATATTGATGCCCTGATGGCGATGCTGCCAGCGAACGCTTCTGTTTCCGGGGTCACCTCCAAAGCGCCGCTAAATATCGGCGTTCACAGCCATACCCCACTGGGATACCGCTGCGTTTACCTCCTTGTTGGATTTGATCAGCTTATTCTGCGTGTCTTTCAGGCGCATCATTACGGTCTGATGTCGCTGAAAGAGCGCAAAGCCTGGTTACATCGCGGTAGCCATCAAATTCGCCAAATCTTCTCGGTGGCCCTGCGTTACCGTTCTCATCCCGTTACCCGCCAGGATATTGCCTCAGATAACGACATTGCCCGACAGGCTATCGAACAATTTGGAAAACTGGACAGGGCGATCCTGCTGGGAACCCGCCGTTCCCGCTTTTCTCCACCGGTAAGCGCCGAAAGTATTAAGGCGCTGAAAACCGCCTTCAAACGTCAGTCACGCAAAGAGAAAGCGGCAAAGCAGGAGGTGCAGGATGATCCGCAATAAAACAGCTTTTACCGGATTGTTCGTCCTGAGTACCTGCCTGAGTGGCTGTGCGAGTGTTGACAGTGTCAACAGTGCGATAAGCCAGATTAGCGGTGGGATCTTCTCAGCCGGTTCCGCACCGGCAGACAGTGGTCAGGTGGTGTTGTCGAAAGGCATACCGCAGGCCAGCCACAAAATCGAGCAGGAATACCGTGTTCCCGTTGATGTCGATACGGCAGCGGCGCGGGTAAAACGCTACTACCGCTTTATCTCGGCTGAAGAGGTGGCGCAGCTACATAACAACGGTACGCAAAGTGGAGGGTGGACAGCCGCTTCAGTAGCCGATGGGGCATGGGTATGGGACGGGCAACCCGGTAGTTACTACAAAATGGGGCGTGACTGGGGAAGCGAGAATACCAACGACAGCGTTCAGGTCGAGCTGGAGAAAAACGGTTCTGGTAGCCGCATGCATATCACCTTTCGTTCCGGGCTGGCCTCTCATGCCACGGCGGCTTATACCAGCAAGCTGTTTGAGAATATGAAGAGCGTGGCGGAAGGGACGATTCGATGAAGCTCTTTCTCTGTGAAAAGCCCAGTCAGGGGCGCGATATTGCCGCTGTGCTGGGTGCGACAAAGAAAATGCCGGGCTATCAGACCGGAAACGGCGTGTGCGTCACCTGGGGTTTTGGTCATCTGCTGGAACAGGCCAGCCCGGATGCCTACGGTGAACAGTTCGGCGTTCCCTGGCGTACTGACGTGCTGCCGGTATTGCCGACAACGTGGCAAATGCAGGTTAAACCGGATGCTGCGGCTCAGTTCTCCGTCATCCAGAAGCTGCTGAAACAGTCTGATACGGTGGTGATTGCTACCGATGCGGATCGGGAAGGAGAGGTGATTGCCCGTGAAATCCTCGATTATTGCCATTACCAGGGAAAGGTTGAGCGATTATGGCTCTCGGCGCTGGATGAGGCCAGCGTTCGCGCCGCGCTGGCGGCGATAAAGCCTGGAAGTGCGACTTTACCCTATTTTTTAGCCGGGCTTGGCCGCGCCCGGGCTGACTGGCAAATCGGCATGAACATGACGCGGCTATATTCGGTCAAGGCCCGGGAGAACGGCTACGGTAGCGTGTTATCCGTGGGACGGGTGCAGACGCCGACGCTTAACCTGATCGTGGAACGCGATCGTGATATTGCGCAGTTTGTCCCGAAGCCTTACTGGAATGTCGTGGCGCAGCTGGCGGCAGGAGGGATCGCATTTCAGGCGCAGTGGGTGCCAGCAGCGGCATATTGTGATGAGGAAAAACGCTGTATTAACCCGTCAGCAGCGCAGCAAGTGGTTCAGCTTTGCCAGAAAACCGGGCAGGCGACGGTGGCAGAGGTTGAGACCAAAAGGGAAACCGAATCTGCTCCACTGGCGTTTGATCTCGGTACGCTACAACAAGCCTGTTCCCGCCGTTTCGGCTATGGCGCTCAGCAGGTACTGGATATTGCGCAGGCTTTGTATGAAACTCACAAAGCGACGACGTACCCGCGAACCGACTGCGGTTATCTGCCGACATCCATGCGCGGCGAGATCGGGCAGGTGATGGCCTCAATACAGCAAAGCGATCCTGCTTTATCTGCGATCATCTCGCGGCTTGATATACAGCATGTTTCGCGCATCTGGAATGACAAAAAGATCACCGCGCACCACGGCATTATCCCCACAAAGCAGCCCTGTGATCTGGCAAAAATGAGTGAGCAGGAGCGCAACGTTTACCAGCTTATCCGGCTGCATTATCTGGCCCAGTTCCTGCCGAACCATGAAGTGGATGCCACGCGGGTTTCGCTGCATTGCGGTGGGCAGTTATTTAAGACCAGCGGTAAAGTTGTGGTCGTTGCTGGCTGGAAGAGTCTGTTTGGTAAGGATGCTGAAGAGGATGCAGGCGATGTCGGTGACAAGGCCCGGTTACCTGCAATGACTAAAGGGAGTATATGCCAGGTCACTGTCGCGGAAGCAAAATCGCAGCAGACAAAACCACCGGAACATTATACGGAAGGGACATTGATTGCGGCGATGAAGAATGCGGCGCAGTTCGTTACTGATCCGCGCCTTAACAAGATCCTCAAAGAGAACGCGGGGCTGGGAACGGAAGCGACCCGGGCTGGCGTGATTGAGACGTTACTGAAGCGCGGTTTTGTGGTGAAGAAAGGCAAGTATCTACTGGCGACACCTATCGCCGCTGACCTGATGGCGGTGCTACCAGCACAGCTCAAAGATCCGGGGATGACGGCGCTCTGGGAGCAATCGTTGGATGATATTGCTGAAGGCCGGATGTCGCTGGATGACTTTATGGCGAAGCAGTCAGCCTGGACAATGCGACTGGTGGCAAAAGGGCGGCAGCAGACCGTTAAGATTACTTTACCTCCTTCTCCGCCATGCCCGGTATGCGGTGGAACAACGCGGCAGCGTACGGGGAAATCAGGTACATTCTGGGGATGCGTCAACTACCCTGACTGCAACGGGATTGTGAATGTCGGGGCGAAGAAGCTTGGTCGTCGGCGGAAAAGTCCGGCAAAGAAAAGTGTCTGACTGGCTTTATGTTTTTGGTTGGAAGCGTGGCGTGAATTTGCTATTTTGCTGATGGCTTTGAAGTACCCCGCGACTGCGGTAATCCGTTTTTTCGCTCCTGGAGACGAATGATTGGACAGTATGGCAACCCATTTTGTTACCTGGATGAGGTTGTAAGGCGTGACCCTCCGTGAAATTACACGTCGGCCAAAAAAGGCTCTGGCCCGGAGAAGTGACATTGACGATGAACCCGTGGTACAGGTTCAGAGGCTCGATACCAGGATGGGATCGGGCCTTTTTTGTTTGAGGAAGCGATAAAGTGGATAGAAAGAAATTAACATCTTATTTTTCCCTGATTGAAAGCATCCCTTGGTTGTGCCCAACCTGTAAGTCTGGAACGTTGGAGATAATTGAATCCTCTCTGTACAAAGAGATAACCCAAGAATCTCATGCGATTTTGGCTAGGTATGAACAGTGGATACCAGAAGAGATTATGTACAGATATTCTTGCATGTTTCGATGCCGTGATCATAGTTGTAATGAGATTATCGCGAGCAGTGGAATTGGATTTATAGGCATTATCGGGTACAAACCTGATGATGACGGCGGTTATCCAGACCCTATTTATGATGACCACTTTATTCCCAAATATTTTGAGCCAGCTTTAAAGTTAATTTCTGTACCGGAAAGTTGCCCTGATTCTGTAAGCGAATCATTGAATGACTCATTCAAATTATTTTTCTCAAGCCCAAGTTCTGCAGCAAATAACATTCGTATTGCGGTTGAGCGATTACTGACAGAACTTGGTGTGCCTGATAAAACTGCGCAGGGGGGATTTATTAAACTGCATAACAGAATAGAGCAAATCCCTTCTGATTATAAAATTTTTAAGGACGCATTGCTGGCAATAAAATGGAATGGTAATGCAGGTAGTCACCAAGGAGGAACCCAACTTAGTGTTGATGATGTCATTGATATTTATGAAATAATAGAGGATGTCTTAAAGAAAATTTATGATTCTGATCAGGACAGAATTGCAGAAATAATTGCTAGGATTAATAAGAATAAAGGTCCTGGAGAATAAATTTTTAAATGACAAAAGGTCAATTGACAGTTGACCTTTTTGCCTAATAGAGATGAGAACTCTCCAAGAAGTGAGCAATATTGCTAATTTACAGGGTATGTGAGCATCATAGCAGTACGAACAGCATCGGTGAATTTGCTCAGAAGGTCTGGATCATCTTTTATTTTGTCGCGAAGTGACTTTGTTAGTTCAAGCTGCATCCCTTGTCGGCTAGTACCTCTATTGCAAATGTTTTTTGGAGAGTTGCCTGTGAACTTAGGATTAATTTCAACTAAAAACCCGAGAGATTGTAACATCTCCTTCAAATGAGTTTCAAATGCTACACGAAGGTTTCCACCTACCCAGACTCTTTCTTTTGGGGTGTCTTTTGGGTCTTTTGCTCCGTGAATTGCCAAAATCGTTTTTGTATTTTCTAGTAATTCTAAACATTTTGGCTCATCGAAATTAGTGCTTGTAATATGCGGGTCAATATCTGGCTTGCTTTTGGAAATTACTTTGAAAATATAAAATGAGAGGTCATCACCAGCGATGGATTTCGCTATTTCAGCCGTTCCTGGTTCTATCATGCCGCCATGCGGGGCTATAATTGCATATGTTCTGCTACGGTTTTCCATTTCGCAGGTAATATGAAAACTTTTTTCACCTTCAGCCTTTTTAAAGTCGGCGAAGCAAGAATATGTATCGTTACTCATAGATCCTCTTTTTATCTCATGTGGATATGCACAGTTTGCATCTCATTGTTAGAAAAATCTAAGCTCATAGAGTCATCTATTTTCATGTTGCGTTTTGCCTACCAATTCAAAACAATGCCTACTCTTACCCCGTTGTCTCCGACAACAGCCAATGTCCCGGCAATCTGAGAGGGACGCCTTCGGGTGTTTGCCAGCCAAAATCGTCGTGACCTGAGAGACGATGCCTTTGGGCGGTAACTTTGCTTAACCTTTGAAAGCAGGGATCGCAGCAGCGATAAAGGTATACTTCAACAACAGACCGTCAGCGTCATACACTTCATTCTTCAGGTTACATGTGCGTTGGCTTTCCTCGCTCACCCCAGTCACTTACTAAAGTAAGCTCCCGGGGATTCGCTGCGTCGCCGCCTTCCTGTAACCCGAATTATTTCGTGTATATCTGTCTGACACCCCAGCGGGAAAACACCCGGCTGGGATGTTTCTCCGTTTATCGAATTTTTCCAGGAGAAACATCATGTCTACAGCATCTAAAACCACTACCGCTAAACCTAAAAAAGGCAGCGCCAGCAAGCAAGCCGCGGCTCCCGTTCCTGCTGAATCAGCAACTCCAGCTCAATCAGCAGCTCCGGCACCGGCACAACCTAAACCACAATCTAGCTATTTTAATTTGCATATTGATGGGCTGGGTTATCTGAGTAACATTCGCGAAATGAACACCGCTACGGGTTCATTCCTGAGCTGTACAATTAACGCGTTACATGGCTCAACGGATAAACCGGATTACACGCGTTTTGATGTCACGGTATCGGGTAAACAGACCAGTTCTTTAATCAGACGCTGCCAGAATGCGGTGAATGAAGAGAAGAAGGTACTTATCGGCTTTAAACTCAGCAACCTGACTGCCGATGTGTTTACTTTGACCAAAGGCGATCATGCGGGTGAATCAAGAGCGTCACTGCGGGCGAGGCTGATAAAAATCAGTTTTATCAAAGTGGGGCAGAATATGGTTTATAAAGCTGAAAAGCCTGAGTCTACTGACTCCGCATATTGATAATAGAAAGAAGCTAATCTCCACGTTATAACCCTCCTTGTTAGTTGCATTAGCGCCAGATTTTTCTGGCGTTTTTTTTGTGCTGCAAAAACAGTTGTTCGTTGAGGACATACCGCTGGTTTCGCAAAGTTGGACCTCTTTTGTCTGACTAAGGAACCTGCATGAATCTTCATATCCCAATGGCTGTCTGTCTGACTGCCAGCATCCTGGCCGGTTGTACGCAAAAGCTCCAGCAACCTGATACGCAACCTCATCCCACGGCACTGAACGGCAACGTCCAGCCAGCCCGACTGGATGTCTATGCCGCCTCTCCCGAAGTTGTTCGCTATGACCGCTATCTGCTGGTTGATACTTCCCCGAGCGCTGCGCAACGTGCGCCTCTGGAACAGACTATTGATATCCGTATCCCCGCGTCATTATCGCCGACCGTGGCGGATGCCATGCGCTATGCCCTGCGCCAGTCCGGGTACTCGTTATGCAGTACGACACCGGCGAACCGGGTGCTGTACAACCAGATGTTGCCTGCTGTGCATTATCAACTGGGGCCAATGCGCCTGAGTCAGGCGTTACAAATCCTGGCCGGATCGGCCTGGCAGCTTGAGGTTGATTCCGTTCAACGGATCGTCTGCCATTCATTACGTGATGGCTATCGTTTGCCGCCGGAAGCGGTGAAAACGTCGGTCACTTCGGTCTCTGTGCCGCTACCTCCTCAACCCGTCAATATCACCGCTCCGGCTCCACAGAGGATGTTGAAATGAACGAGTCCGCGAGTTTCATGGAGATACCGGAAATGAAAGAGTCTGTCAGACCAGCACGCAGCAAACTCTGGGCGATAGTCCGTTACGGTTTAGGCGGGCTGGTTTTGTTTGCATTAGGTGGAACCACATTTATCAGCCTGAAGTCCGTCCAGGTGCTTTCCGCCGAGGTCAGCCAGCTTAAAACTGCGTTGCAGGGTAGCCCGGATATAGCGCCACTCCAGGCACAGCTAACAACGCTGCAACAGCATTTTGAAGAGTCACGAATGCAACTGGGAGGGATGGCTGACAAACCGGCGCTTGCTGCTTTGCAGCAGAAGGTTGATGCGCTGGATAAGCAACAGAGTGAGCAGGCTGCTTCGGTTGCCGCCCTTAAAACCGGGCTGTCTTCTCTTCAGGAGCAGGTTCGTGTTTTGAATCAGCGTCCGGCCAGCGTCGCTGCCGTTGTTCCTGCCGTAACGTCTGGCGCGGTGGTAGTAAAGAAGAAGCCCACACAGAAAGCACAGCGGCCAGTTACTGCACCCTTCGTCCTCACCGGTATCGAACGGCGGGGAGGGCTCGCCTTTGTCGCGATAGCGCCGCAATCGGCAACGCAACTGACAGAAATAACGTTAATGGAACCGGGGGAAACCCGTCAGGGCTGGACGCTGCTGGCGATCTCAGGGCAGCAGGCCCAGTTTCGCGTGGCGGGGAAAAACCAGACGTTGACGGTGCGATAAGGAGGTCGGGATGAAAAAGTTTAATGTTGTGCTGCTGTCAGGAGTGTTGACAGTGTCAACAGTCGCGTTTGCCGTATCGCCAGTGATTCAGGGAAACAGCCAGACGGTGGATACCTTGTTACAGACGCTGGAACAGCAACAAATGACGCGGAGTGCACAGGAGTGGGGGCTGACAGCGGAAGAGTGGCAGCGTTATGAGACGCTGAAAAAAGGACGGCGCGGCGTGCTGTCTCCGGGGTTAGATCCCCTGACGATGCTGGGCATCGAGGCGCGTAGTGATGAAGAGCGCCGTCATTTTGCCGAGCTGACGGTGAAGCAGGAATTTCAGCGGGTTGAAGCGGAGCTGGCATTTCAGCGAGAAGTGAACAGTGCGTGGATGCGGGTCTATCCCGGCGTTCTGCCCGTTCAGGATCTGAGGAGTGAAGTCAGTAACGCCCGTCAGGCGCTGTTTGTGAAAGATAACTGCCCGGCCTGCGATCGCAAGCTGACCCAATTAATGAAATCGAACCGGCCGCTGGATATCTATCTGGTTGGCAGCGGTGGTAAGGATGAGGCGGTCCGAAACTGGGCGAAGAAACACAATATCCCTGCTGAAAAGGTGAAATCCCGCCAGGTAACGCTGAACCATGACAATGGCATGTGGCTGAAATATGGCAACGGGCTGATGCCGGTTGTATTGCAACAGGGGGCGCAGGGATGGCAGCGCGTAAACTGATGTGTCTGGCGATGCTCATTGGCGTTTCGGAATGTCTGGCGGCGCAATCTGTTCCGGAAGGATATCACCGGGTTGCACAGGCGGAAAATGTTCCCGCCGAAGCGCTGTACAGCGTGGCGCTGACGGAGACATCCCGCAAACTGGTGCATGGCGTACGTCCGTGGCCGTGGACAATTAATGTTGCCGGGAAGGGGTATCGCTACACCTCCCGGAACGAAGCATACCAGGCGCTGTTAGGTTTTATGCGGCGCTATCCGCTCAAACGTATTGATGTCGGTATTGCGCAGGTCAATCTGGGCTGGAACGGCCACTATTTCACATCCACTTGGGAAGCATTTGATCCCTATATCAATTTGCACGTAGCCGCTCGCATTTTGCGAGCCTGTTATGAGCGTAGTCCCGGGAGCTGGATATCGGCTGCGGGGTGCTATCACCATCCGGCAGGCGGCAAACCTGCACAAACTTATAAGGCCATCGTGTCACGTCACCTCGGCACGTTGCAGCCGTCCGTACAGGCGCTGGCATTCAATCAGGGAGGAACACAATGATGATGCGTTTTCCGCTGGTTCTCGCACTGCTGTTTCCGGGCATAAGTCAGGCAGAGCTGACCGTTGTCGCCGATCTGGGCGGACAGTCAACGGCTGAATACTTTGCCGGTATTAACAATCAGGAGGAAGCTCTATCCACCTCGCAAGTGTTGACACTGTCAACACCTGACAAAGCATCGGTATTACCCATTCGTACCCCGGAGCTTTCGCCCGGGCCGCTGGAAGCTCGTTCTCTCTCTATGCCCGGAATGCGGTCGATTTTCCTGATAGGCGACGACGACCTTTCCCGGCACTGGCTGGCTTTGCGGCGCGATCGGCTTGTTCAGCTTAATGCCGTGGGCTATGTGGTGAATATCGTCAGCAAAGCGGCATGGGATGATTTGCAGCACCAGGCGAACGGGCTGGAGTTGCTTCCGGTTTCGGGTAGCGATCTGGCCGTTCGGCTGGGGATTTCTCACTATCCGGTACTGATTAGCGAGAAAGGTCTGGAGCAATGAGGGGATTACCTGTGGATGAAATCAGTCTCTTTCTGATCGCGGTGAATTTACTGGTCTGGTTAATTTTGCTTGCCGGGAATGACGGGAGGAAAAAATGAGCGACCGCTACGTTATCGAAGCCATGCTGCGGCCTGCGGTGGAGCTTAATACCGCTGTGGTTGCCGCCTGTGCCAGCTATATCTGTGCGATGGCACCGTGGGCGGTGGCTCTGGCACCTTCAGTCAGCTATGTCACGGCGGCAGGGTTTGCCCTGCTGTCGGTGAAACGCACGCAGCAGGGACTACGGGTATTGCGTTACCGGCGCAATATCCGGCGTTTGCCGCGGTATGTTGTGACAAGTAGTGAGGTGCCGGTGAGCAATCAGCGGTTATTTCTGGGGAAGGGGTTCATGTGGGAGCAAAAGCATACCCAGCGTCTGCTCGATACCCTGCGCCCGGAGGTGGCGGGGTATGTGAATCCCCCGGCGTTGTATCAGGCTGCACGCCGTTTTGAGCAGCACTATGAGCATCGCTTTCCTGCATTGTGCAAGCTGCTGGCCCGTGATTCGGCGCTGAATCCCGTTCGACCATTGCCGCCGGTCGGCGGTCATCCGGCGTTGCATGGTATCGAACCGGATGAGGTCAATGTCTCGATGAGTCTGGGTGAGCGTGTCGGGCATATGCTGGTTCTGGGCACCACGCGCGTCGGCAAAACTCGCCTCGCCGAGCTGCTGATTACCCAGGACATCCGTCGCGGTAACGTCACCATTGTTTTCGACCCAAAAGGAGATGCCGATCTGCTGAAGCGCATGTATGCCGAGGCACACCGGGCTGGTCGCGCCGGTGAATTTCATGTTTTCCATCTGGGCTGGCCGGATATCAGCGCCCGTTACAACGCGGTCGGGCGTTTTGGTCGAATCTCGGAAGTGGCTTCGCGTGTTGCCGGTCAGCTCAGTAGTGAAGGTAACAGCGCCGCATTCAAAGAGTTCGCCTGGCGTTTCGTCAATATCATTGCCCGGGCGCTGGTTGCGCTGGGGCAGCGCCCGGATTTTGGCCTTATCCAGCGCTACGTGAACAATATCGGCGATCTGTTTGAGACTTATGCGGAAACCTGGATGGTGAAGCACACTCCGGCGCTGTGGCAACAGGTGGAGAATCTGGCGCAAATTCTGGATGAGCGCGATATCCCCCGGCATATGGAAGGGCGTTCGTTGCGGGTGGTGGCGATAGAACAGGTGCTGAACAGCGACGAAGGGAAGAAGATTTACGATCCTGTGCTCGATGGCCTGCGCTCGTCGGTACGTTATGACCAGAAGTATTACGACAAGATTGTCGCCAGCTTGCTGCCGTTGTTGGAGAAACTGACCTCCGGCAAGACAGCACAGCTGATTTCGCCAAACTACACCGATATGTCCGATCCCCGTCCTATCTTTGACTGGCAGCAGGTGATCCGTAAAAAGGGCGTGGTGTATATCGGCCTTGATGCGTTGTCCGATCCGGAAGTCGCGGCGGCGGTGGGCAATTCGATGTTTGCCGATCTGGTCTCCGTGGCGGGGCATATCTACAAATTTGGCGTAAATGACGGTTTACCGGGTGATGAGGGTAAGAAGACGCCGATCAGCCTGCACTGTGATGAATTTAACGAGCTGATGGGGGATGAATTTATCCCGCTAATTAACAAGGGCGGCGGGGCGGGTATTGAGGTGACGGCCTATACCCAGACGCTGCCGGATATTGAGGCGCGACTGGGCAATGCGGCGAAAGCGGCGCAGGTAGTGGGAAACTTTAACAGCCTGGTGATGCTGCGGGTACGACATACGGAAACAGCGGAGCTGATGACTAAACAATTGCCTGAAGTGGAGGTCTATACCAAAACGCTGGTTTCCGGTGTCACTGATATCTCGAATCCGGAAATGGGCAGCGATTTTACCTCGAATACCCAGGACAGGGTCAGTACGGTGCGCACGCCGCTGATCACTGCCGCGAACGTGATCAATCTGCCGAAAGGACAGGCATTTGCCTTGCTCGAAGGAGGGCGATTGTGGAAGATCCGGATGCCGTTGCCCGCTGCTGGCGCGGATGCCCTGATGCCGGATAGTATTGGGCAAATTGCAGATTACATGCAGCGAAATTACCGGACCAGCGATGCCTGGTGGTCGGGGAGTGCGTTACCGGGAGATTACGATGCAGCTACTTTTTGAAAAGGAAATCATGATGAAACAACGTTATCGGGTTGAAGCGGTTATGGCGTCTTCAAGACAAAATAAGCTGCAAGTCCCGCGTGATGTGATGGATGTTTTGTGCGAGCAGGATTGCTCGTCACTTCAGATCCCGGAAATTATTGAGCGTCTGACTTCGTTGGGCTATCGCCCGAGATATGAAGCCACCGTTGATACGCTCACGGATATCGTTACCCTGTGGATTTGGGTTGGGCAGGAAGAGATGTTGCTGAACTGCCAGATGGAGCCGCTGGCGGTGCATTAAGGGGATGTTATGTCGCAGATGAACACATCTTCAGCTCCGGTACAATCCACTACGCCCCCAAAGCCACATGGTTTTTTCACCGTGCTGCTGTGGGATACGCCGTGGCGCATTATCGGGATGCTGCTGGTATCGCTGCTGTTTAGCCTGATTGTGGAATATATCGGTATCGCGTTCTTCTGGCCGGATCAGGGTGCGGAACATAGTCGTGCCGTTATGCAGACGGAAAGCGGTTATTTTGCTGAAGGATTTACGCAAAGTTTGCTGCTGTCATCGCCGGTGGTGACCGTACAGAGCTGGATCGTGCTGGGTTATCAGTGGTTATTTGTAAACAGCGGCTTTACTGGCTGGTTGCAGTCGATTCAGACGCCGACTGCCGGAAGCGGCAATGGCGTTACGGATGAGCTAAATGCCTGGAGTGCCTGGGCGGTGCAGGTCGCATATGAATATCTGATGGCGACAATGTATGTGTCGCTGGTCTTTCTGATGCGGGTCACCATTCTGGTGTTGTCAGTGCCGTTATTTATCCTGGTTGCCATTGTGGGGATCGCGGACGGGATGGTACGACGCGATCTCCGTCGCTACGGTGCAGCATATGAGTCGAGTTTTCTCTACCATCATGCCAAACGCTTAGTGAAGCCAGCGATGTATATACCGTGCGTGCTGTATCTGTCTGCGCCGTTCGCAGTGTATCCGAATTTGCTGCTGCTACCGGCGGCATTGCTGATGGGGCTGGCGATTTCGGTGACGATGGGAAGTTTTAAGAAGTATTTATGATATGCCAGAAAGCCGAAAGGAGAGCCTGCGCTCTCCTTTCAACATCACTCTACGACAACAATTTTTTGTTGAAGGGTTAGCCGCTGCCTAACCAACTGATATCTGCCCTTTACAGGCCGACCCCAGTCAGGGTGCCTACGCGGGTCTCATCTGGATTTAAAGAGCGGGGAGACTCAAGCACACTCTATACATCCTTTATACACGCTTGCTCATTTTTGATCAAGTCGTACTACCTTCCAATAGAACTGAACAAACATGCGGCATGAATCGTTGCGCCAGGATATTGCTGTGAAATGATATGTGCAGCTGTGCCTAACGTTGTACCTGAAGCCATGAGGTCGTCAACGAGAAGAATCCGCATTGGTCGGAAGTTTAGCTCAGGTAAAACATTCAGTGATAGCGGTGGGAGCGCATCACGAAGACCAGCAGGAATACCTTTAAGTGAGAAATTACCCTTAAAACCAACTTCTTTAGCCTGCAACTTAATACGGTAGTCGAGGCTCTTGGTTTCTTCGACGCTAATATCTGCGCGATCTAAGAGTCTGAATGCTTCTTCAACCGTTATTTTGCGTAAAAGATTTGCCGTGTGAACAGATCCAAATCTCCTGGCGAACCGTTTTGCCACTATATGACTGATATTATGAGCAGATGGCATGGAAATTGTAAGCTGATAGCCATCAGGCTCTTGTCTTACTATCTGCTCCAGGATGATCCCAAAACTTTCGTACAGCCTCTTAATGCTGGATATGTCAGTTGTAAGTTCTTCTTTTCCTTTCAGGGCATAAATCAAAGGGCAGTTATCGCCAAGTTGCCGTTGTTCACGATTACGTCTGCGCTTACCTGAGAGCAACTGGCGTTTGAAAACGGAATAAATTTTTAGGTCGCCAGAGTGCTCTATGGTGGGATTGCCCTGTGGACGGGTAATTAGCCAGTCACGGCAATCATGATCGACGATAACTTTATGTCCCTGAAGTATTAATCCCACTTTTATTCACCTGACTGGAAGCAGTGACGCAGTATAACAGGGGGGCAATTTCAGCTCCATAAGCGCAATGGAAACATTGTTTCGATTGCGCTTATGGAGCCTTGCCGGGAGCGCAAGCCTGCTTGCGCCGGGGTGGCAAAGAACCCCGATGGCGCATTCTGCGCCACGCCTTACCCCTTCCATAATTTTCAAAATTCCACTTCTGTTTTCTTACTGCCCATCAGGACGCTTTTCGCCACTCTTCCTCCGTACATGCAATCGCATTGAAGGAGGTTTACATGCGCATGACACAACCCCGGGCATGGTGCCTGTTGGGGATTATGCTGACGTCGGGCGTTCAGGCCGCTGAGTCTGACGAGCTGGCGCTGGTAATGAAGCAACTGGATCAGGTGCAGGCCGCGCTGGAACGCGCCCGTGTTGTCGCCGTTCAGGATGGACAGAACGGGCGCTTCTGGTTCGATTATCTGAGGGCAACGCAGGACATCAAGGCGATTCGCCAGGGGATCGGTATCTACCTGGAACCTTCCCGTGCTCAGCCTGTGCCTTCGGCCT
The DNA here is from genome assembly GCF_002806655.1 of Klebsiella sp. K-Nf6. Lineage (NCBI taxonomy): Bacteria > Pseudomonadati > Pseudomonadota > Gammaproteobacteria > Enterobacterales > Enterobacteriaceae > Klebsiella > Klebsiella sp. K-Nf6. The sequence goes on from NZ_PIBN01000013.1 coordinate 104,800, forward strand.
CTCTCACCGGTCAGTACCGGATGGAGCGTCGCCCGTGAACGATGCCCAGACCAGCGCATTTAAAGCGGCAAGCGGTAACGCCGATCCCGCACTGCTGAGCAACGTGTTTATTGGTGCGCTGATTGCCCTGCTGATTTTGTGGGTGGGATGGGGTTTTCTGCATGTTTATCGGGGGTACGCGACAGGTCATATCAAAGAGCAGGCTCTGGTACGTTTTGCCATCCGCTCAGTCCTTCTCATCATTATCGCTATCTATCTCTTTGCCAGCTAGGCCTGGCTTTTCTTATTAAGGAAATCACTATGTTTTGCTCTGCATTATCTTCTCTGCGTTTTTCTCTTCGTCTCTGGTGTACTCGGGGTCTGGCCGTTGCCCTGACTGGGGTTTCTGCTGCCCGGGCGGGGTTACCCACTGTTGAAGGTCCGAAAAGCAGCACTGATAGCTCTTTCTACGGTCAGATCTCCGGATATCTCAATGACGGTATCGTGCTGGGCGGATTAATTCTTGCGGCGGTTGCCATGCTGGCCGTCGGTAACGCCATTATTGCGACCTTTGCCGAAGTCCGTGACGGGAAATCAACCTGGGCTAAATTCGGGATGCTTTGTGTCGTGGGGGTGATCCTGATCGTCGTTGTTATCTGGCTGGCGTCTAAGGCCGCAACGGTTCTGCTTTAAGGATGGCGTATGGCGACTATCGAATTTATGCCTGACAGGCTGAATGCTGAGCCGGTGGTGTTCCGTGGCTTCACCACGCCGGAACTGGGATTTACCGCGCTGTTCAGCGTACTGGGCGGCCTCGTGGTCGCCATACCGGTTCTGCCATTTCTCGGCTGGATAGCCTTTCCGACCGTGGCGATGCTGATGCCGCTGGTCACGATTATTTTTGGCGGCAGGTTAATGGCGCGTTTTAAGCGCGGCAAGCCGGAAAACTACCTCTATCGCAGGCTGGATCTGCTGTTAAGCCACTCTGGCATGGGAACAAAAGGGCTGATACAACACAGCCAGGTACTGGCGTTACGCCGTCTGCGTTCTGTGGTTCGCCGTCAGGAGGCCGTTCATGAGTAAGTTTAAAAATGCCCTGAATGCCCGGGACAATCATATCTGGACGCTCCGCACTGCGTGTGGGGTTATGTTGGTACTGTTAGTGTTGTCCATGCTTGGCTGGATGATGTCTCCGCGCAATCTGACCATTCACAATCCCCCCGATCTCCGCTCCGGCAGCTCCCGTCCGTGGTGGGAAATCCCTCCCTCAACGGTGTATGCCTTCAGCTTTTATATCTTCCAGCAACTGAACAGTTGGCCGAAGGATGGCGACGTTGATTATCCATATCGTATCGAGACGCTGTCGGCCTACCTGACGCCGACCTGTAAGGAACTGCTGCATAAGGATGCGAAGCAGCGTAAGGACCTGGGGGAATCGCGGGATCGTGTACGCGGCGTGTCGGAGATCCCTGAGCGGGGCTATCGGGATGACAGCGTCACCATTATTGACCGCGATAACTGGCAGGTTCGTCTGGATCTGGTTACCGATGAATATGTTAACTCCGAGCCGGTTAAACGCTCACTGGTGCGCTATCCGTTGAAAGTGGTGCGCTGGGATAAAAATCCGGAGGCTAACCCGTTTGGTCTGGCGCTGGATTGTCTCTCGGAAGCGCCGCAGCGTCTGGAGGCGGCCCCGGTGGTTAAGGAAGAGAAAAAGGGAGTGTTTAACTGATGAGTTTACGACGATTTTTACTGTCGCTGGCCTGTCTTGCCGCATTACCAGCGCAGGCGGTTGAACTGGTGAAGTGGGAGCGTATTCCGCTGCCGGTATCCCTGCATGTCGGGCAGGAGCGCATTGTGTTTGTGAACCGCAATGTGCGCGTCGGATTTCCGCCTGAGCTGAAGGGGAAATTGCGCGTACAAAGTACCGGCGGCGCGGTGTACCTGCAACCCGGGGCACAGTTTGCCCGTACCCGCCTGGTGCTTCAGGATGTGGAGAACGGCGAGATGATCCTGCTGGATATCAGCGCCGAAGAGGGTAAAAACGTACTGGAGCCGGTAAGCCTGGTGTATCAGGGGGAAGTCTCCAGCTCGACGGGAAACGGTGATGTTGCAACGACCGATAGCAAAGCCCCGATAGTTGGCGAACGGCAGTCCACATCGAAACCGAAAGAGAAAAAATCCACCACGCCATTGCCGGTAGCCTTAACCCGCTATGCCGCGCAAAGCCTGTACGCACCGTCGCGCACGATTGAGCCGCTGCCCGGTGTACATTCCATTTCGCTGGCGTTGCCGGACAGGCTTACGTCATTGCTGCCGTCCGAGTCTGTTGAGGTGAAACCGCTGGCCGCATGGGGATTGCAGGGCTACAGCGTGGTGGCGCTAACTCTGCGTAATCAGCGTGTGGAGAAAGTGGTTCTCGATCCGCGCCGTCTTCAGGGCAATTTCTACAGCGCGACATTCCAGCATCGCTGGCTGGACGCGAGCGGAACGCCGGAAGATACCACGACGGTGTATCTGGTAACCAAAGGGCGTCCTGATGCCGCGTTTCTTCCTGAGCCAGTGAAGGCAAAAACAGGCAAAGGAGGGAAGGGCGATGCAGATTAAATCGAATACCCTGCTGAAGGTTATTGTGCCGGTGGTGTTGCTGTCGGCAGTTATGATCGGCGTGAAATCCTGTGGAGGTTCGAAACAGACACAGGATTCGGCGGATAATACCACTGTTGCCGACCTGACCCAGGAAGAACTGAGCATCCTCGGCATCGAGGGCGATACGCCGCAGGATACGCTGCGTACGCTGGTCGGGCGTATTAAAACGATCCAGACCAATCAGGAGAATCTGGAGAAACAGAATGCCGCGTTGGCCGAAGAAAATGCCCGGTTGCAAAATAAGGGCAATAACGTGGATGGCCGTATTAATGATGCGGTTAACGCCGTCAAACAGGAAAGTACCCAGGCACAGCAAAAACTTCAGGCCGAGCAGCAGCGGCTGGCTGGCCTGCTGGAATCATTGAAAAATACGGTTCCCGGTTCGGGGGCGGGTAGCAATACTCCCGCCGGCAGTGACTTACCGGTCGGGTTGGGGCTGGAAGATGCCGGGCAGGCTGAAACGGTGGCGCAAGGCACGGTCTGGATTGAACCGCAGGATAGTGTGCAACTGGATCGTAACGGTAAACCGGTGACCGGCGCGGCTGCCGCGACCAATGGCACCGGCACATTCCAGTTCCCCACGGCGTTTGGTGGGCTGAATGATAACGAGATCACTCGCCAGAAAGCGGAACTGGATCGTAACGCAAAAAACCAGCAGAGCATCGAAGAAACCGAACTGCCCGTCTATACCCTGCCGGAGAACTCCACGCTGGTTGGTAGCCAGGCCATGACTGCATTGCTGGGACGTGTGCCGATTGATGGCAAAGTCACCGATCCCTATCCCTTCAAGGTACTTATCGGTAAAGAGAACCTGACTGCCAACGGCGTCGAGTTGCCGGATGTTGAAGGCGCTATCGTGTCCGGTACGGCCACTGGTGACTGGGTTTTGTCCTGTGTACGTGGTGACGTTCACTCCATTACGTTTGTTTTCACTGACGGCACGGTACGCACAGTGCCGCAGTCGGCAAAATCCAGCGATGGCAGTAACGGGAAATCCAATGGCGGCAGTATTGGCTGGCTGTCCGATGAGCACGGCATTCCCTGCCTTTCCGGCGACCGTAAAACCAACGCTGCAACCTATCTCCCTACGCTGTTTGCACTCTCTGCCGCCGGTGCCGCATCGGACGCGATGGCCGAGAGTCAGACCACGACAACCACTGACGGGACATCTATCACCAGTACGCTGACCGGCAGTGCCGGACAGGCTGCGCTGGGGAAAGCGTTATCAGGTGGCACGAACGAGCTGGCCGACTGGGTGAAGGCGCGATACGGCCAGATGTTTGATGCGATTTACGTTCCTCCTGGCGCGAATGTTGCTGTGCATATCACCCGTCAGATCCCGATTGATTACGAAGAGAAGGGTCGTAAGGTCAAATACGATTTTGATGTCAGCCAGCAACACGAGCTGGATTAAGGAGAGAACATGAAAGGATACGGTTTATTCATGCTGGTCGCGTTGTTGCTGAGCGGTTGCAGTACCTCTAAAGATGAAATGCTGCCGCCCGGCGACAGCACCATGCTGGATATGTGGCAGAACAAGGCCAGCAGCGCCCGGACCACAACCGAAGCGCGTAGCGTGTTACGCCGGGGGCTGACGGATGCCGATCTGGCAACCCGTCAGTCGCTGGAAGAGAGCTATACCCGCGATGCTCAGAATGAAATCCAGCAGCTTTTCCCGCGCCTGCCAAACCCGGATATGGTGATTTATATCTACCCGCATATGGCGGGTAATGAACCTGCGCCAGTGCCGGGTTACAGCTCTGTCTTCTCTTTTTACAGCCGGGTGCAGTATGCGTTACCTGGCGAGCGGCTGGAGGCTCTCTGATGTTCAGTTTGTTCACGAAAAAACAGTCGCAGCCCGTTGCCGGTGAATCATCCCGCCCTGATCTGAAAAAGAGCGGCAGGCTGACGCAGGACGGTGTGCGCTCACTGTACCCCAATAACGCCTCGTTCATCGACTTCCTGCCGTGGGTGGAATACCTGCCGGAAAGCCAGAGCCTTCTGCTCGATGATGGTGTTTCGGTGGGCGCCGTATTTGAAGTGGTGCCGGTGGGAACCGAAGGGCGTACCGGAGAACGCCTGGAAGAGATCCGCGATATCGTTGAGGATGCGCTTCAGGACAGCTTTGACGAGCGGGACAGCCATCCGTGGGTCATTCAGTTCTTTTGTCAGGACGAAACCGATGTGACGGAATACATCGATAAGCTGCGTGGCTATGTCAAACCGTGGGCGCAGGGAACAGCATTCACCGCTGCGTACCTGCATGAGATGGAGCGTCATATGCGCGGCATCGCCGTGCCGAAAGGCCTGTTTATTGATAAAGCCGTCACCGGCGCACCGTGGCGCGGCCAGCAGCGCCGTACCCGGATGGTGATTTATCGCTATGTCAATCCAGGTGTCTCTGAGCCGTATTCACCGGAAGAGCAACTGAATCAGGTTTGCGAGAGGTTATCTTCGGCGCTGGCCGGGGCGGGGATTGTGACTGCCAGGCAGAACGGCGAGCAGATTCATGCCTGGCTGCTGCGCTGGTTTAATCCTGAGCCTGAGTGGGTGGATAAGGAGACGTTGTACAGCACGGCGGCACATGTTGATACCCGCAACGGCGAGCTGCCGGTGCTTAACGATTTCAGCGAAACGCTGATGTTTACGCCGCCGCGATCCGATGTGGAGAACGGTGTGTGGTGGTTCGATGAGCGGCCGCATAAAGCGGTCAGCATCGATCGCATCCGTCGAGCGCCATCGGTCGGCCATCTTACCGGCGAAACCCGCAAAGGGGAGAACATCAACGCGCTGATGGATTTGCTACCGGAAGGAACGGTGTTCTCCCTGACGCTGGTCGTGCAGCCGCAGGATGTGCTGGAAGAGCGCTTCAACCACCTGGCGAAAAACGCCATTGGCGAGAATACCGAATCAGAGCGCGTCCGCGCCGATGCCGATACGGCAAAAAGTTATCTGGGTGAACGGCACAAACTGTATCGCGCCAGCATGACTTTCTTTCTCTCCGGGGAGTCACTGAAAGTCCTCAATAGCCGCCAGCGCGACCTGACGGCTATTCTCCTGAACGCCGGATTGCAGCCGGTGAAGCCGGAATACGACGTTGCGCCGCTGAACGGCTACCTTCGGGCGCTGCCAATGTGCTTTAACCCGACGCTGGATAAAAAGAACTGGTACACCCGCCTGACGTTTGTTCAGCATATGGCAAATATGCTGCCGGTGTTTGGCCGTGACACTGGCACCGGTCATCCGGGATTTACCTTCTTTAACCGGGGCGGTGCGCCGCTGACGTTCGATCCGCTCAATAGTGCCGACCGTTCTAAAAATGCGCACCTGGTACTGTTTGGCCCGACCGGCTCGGGTAAGTCCGCGACGCTCAACAGCCTGTTTGCTCAACTGATGGCTATTCACCGGCCACGTCTGTTTATTGCTGAAGCGGGTAACTCGTTTGGCCTGTTTGCCGACTACTGCGCGGAGCTGGAGTTGTCGGTGAACAAGGTCAGTATCAAACCGGGGTGTGGTATTTCGCTGGCTCCGTTTGCCGATGCGTACAAGTTGATTGAAACGCCGGTGAAAAATATTGATGAGAGTGAGCTGAGTGAACGTATCGAGGTGGAGGAAACGGACGGTGATGCGGAGGAAGAGCGAGATATTCTGGGGGAGCTGGAGATTGTGGCGCGTCTGATGGTAACCGGTGGGGAAGCCAAAGAAGAGGCACGGCTGGAGCGTGCCGATCGGGGCATGATGCGCGAGGCGATCCTGGCCGGGGCGCGTAAGGCCTGGAATGAAGACCGGCAGATGATCACCGGTGACCTTCAGGATGCGTTTTACGCCTTCGCGCAGGATGAGTCTCGCCCCGAGGTTCGCCGCGCCCGGGCGCAGAACATGGGTGAATCGCTGGGCGTATTTATGCAGGGCTTCCTGGGCGAACTGTTTAACCGTCCCGGGCAGAACTGGCCGGAAGCGGATGTCACGCTGATTGACCTGGGTACGCTGGCGCGTGAAGGCTATGAAGCGCCGCTGGCCGTGGCCTATACCTCACTGGTTAATACTATCAACAACATCGCCGAACGTGACCAGTTTCTGGATCGGGAGATCGTCTTCCCGACCGATGAGGCGCATATGATCACCACTAACCCGCTGCTGGCTCCGTATGTGGTTAAGGTGGTGAAGATGTGGCGTAAGCTCGGCGCGTGGTTATGGCTGGCAACGCAGAACCTGGAAGACTTCCCGGCCACGGCTAAGAAGATGCTCAATATGATTGAATGGTGGCTGTGTCTGGTAATGCCGCCTGAAGAGGTGGAAGAGATAGCCCGCTTTAAAAAGCTCACTGCCGAGCAAAAAGCGATGCTGCTCTCCGCGACCAAAACGCCGCGCTGTTACACCGAAGGCGTGGTGCTGGCAAGCCGTATTGAAGCGTTGTTCCGGGCTGTGCCGCCGAGCCTGTATCTGGCGCTGGGCATGACCGAGAAGGATGAGAAGGCGGCGCGTCGGGCGCTGATGGTTGAGCATGGTATTAGCGAGCTGGACGCAGCGAAGCGTATTGCGCATCAACTCGATATTGCCCGTGGGATTGCCACTAAGGAGGCGGCATGATGCGATTCAGATCCACAGTGCTGGATGTAGTGGACGGTAATATTTCCAGTACCGGCGTGTTGTTTGATGCGCCGCCACAGGGCAATCCGCGAATCAGCCAGCACCATCATGCGCAACTGGCGGAATTATGCCGGCAGATCCGCGAGCGGGTGGGAGAGAAGGCGACGTTTACCTGTTCACCTCATCGCGTGGCCGGGCATAACTGCCTGGCTGTTCAGGTGGTGGGGAAGTTGGGTACGGTTAACCTGCTGCTGACTGTAACCGGCAGTCTGCGCTGGCCGTTGGCGGAGGATTACGAACATGCACCACGCTGGTATATCAATGTGTCTGATGCGGTGGATGCTGCTTATTTGTTGCAGGAAGTAGTAAGGGTTTTATAAAAAATAAGCTCCAGCCAGAAAAATCTGGAGCTTATTTTATCAATTATTATTTTCCACAGTATGGGCAGCCGCCTCCCAAGGGGCCAAAGTTCATCGTCGTAGATTTGCGAAGTGAGGCGCTTTCGTTAAACGACTCCAACGCGATTTCTTCTTTTCTTTTTTCATCAGAATTTTGGAAGTTATTAATTAATTTGATAGCCTCATCTCTTTCGGCTTTTGTTAATGTAGACCATACTGCTAGAACTCGCTTCGCTTTATCACTCATTTATATTTTCCTTAGAATTTACCACAAGTGGTACATGTAACTTTTTTTGCGGACATTGAGGTGGGTTGAGTCCCACAGGTTGCACATTTTCGACGGTATTGAATCAGGCTCGCTCTCATCATTCGTCTTTTATCTTTTTCTGAGACATCTTGTGATCTGTCATATTGCTCCTGTATACGATCACGTTCTATAAGAGAACGGAACTTCTCTTCTGCATCAGTCCCTGAGTATTGGGATAAATCATGCCATTTATTTTTTAAATCATTGTTTGTTTTACAGGCGTATTCGGATGCTGTAAGTTTTTCTTCCCAACGAAAAACTAGAGACCATAGAGTCATAATGAATAGCGGGACGCTTAATATCCCACTAATAGAAACAATAATTGGTAATAACTTTTCATCTGTTGCTACCATTGCAATTCCACCAACGCTTAAGGGTACAGCAAGGGATAGAAAACTAAGTATGCGTAATCGAAAACGGAAATTTCGTGTCCGGGATTCGAATAAATAAGCGGTTCCATAGGCATAAATTTCCTGCTCTAGGCAGCGATTGGTAAAATTTGGATCAGCCATTGTTCAGTATCCTTTTCATTAGGGCTAAGAAAACCCAAATCAAGATTTGAAACGTGAATTTTACACTTTACGTGGCTGTTATGCGACCCCATAAAGTCCCCCACTTTTTTGTGAGGAGCGAAGTAATTTCAAGTGGGAATTTTCGAATTCTCATTTGTGTTTGTTGATAGTTTCCCATTTCAGGTCTGTGCACCCTGTGATTTTCCTCATCAAAGGAGTGCGTTATGACCCCCTCAGAGTTCCTGATCCCACTGCTGACGGTCGCTGCTCAGGCACCGGCAGCGACCGTCGTCTACACCGACAGCCATAATCCCCCATTGAATGCTGCCAGCATCCAGGTGCTTTACCTGGATGCTCCGGATACCGTTCAGCGCCAGCTGTTTGGTGAGTTGCCTGCTGATCCAGTGCAGGCAGCACAGATCGCAAAAAACATCATCCAGTCTCCAGAGTGGCAGCAAAAACAGCAAAAAATAGGACTGGCCTACCAGGGCGTGCTACAGGCATACAGCCTTAAGCTGGCGAAGTATCCCGCCGTGGTGTTTGACGATCGCTACGTGATTTACGGTACGGCGGACGTTGCGGTGGCTGAAGCCCGCCTTGCTGAATTTCAGGGGGCGCGGTGATGAAACAGCTTCGACAGCACCGACTGGGGATTGCGTTAGCGTTGGGTTGTGCAGCTCACCCCTTTGCGGCCGGAGCGATTAACTCCGCGCAGATCATCGCCAGTGCGCTATCCCCCCAGTGCCTGGAATACAAAATCGTCGGCATTTGCTACTGGCTGCTTTGTACGCCTGTAGGCTGCGTTGTAAAGACTTCCACCAAAGTACGCCACTACATCCCTAACGCGGTTGTTTCCAGCTACAACCAGACGGGAAGCAATCCCTGGACGGAAATGTCGTTTCTGGGAACTGGCCTTTCCGGTATTGCCGAAGGGGGCGGCGCGAACGAGCAGAAACGCGTTGAGCGGAAAGATAACCTGCAATTTAAAAATGCTGATGTTATCGGCCATCCGGCGCTGGCCGCTCCCGTCTTCAATAAGTTCATGGGGCAGATGGGGTATACCTGTTCCAGCTCTGCCACGGCGTTGATGCCGTATCTTCTCAGTACCCTGGATGCAGTAATGTGGCGTTCTGGTTTACCAGAGTCGTTTTATCCCGAAGCATTGACACCCGGGCTGCGAGAAATCGGTTCTACAACTGGCGGCAATATGTGGGGGAATGTCTACCCCCGCAGCGGGTTTGTTACTCAGGTTGATGACTATAAAGCGGCAGCTGTTGTCGCGCAGCGTGCGGCAGATGTTGTCACCCGAACCGGGCAAATACACGTTTATCAACCCATGACGGCCAGTGCCAGCCCGGGCTACTGGCCTCCTTCGCCGGTCACGGAAAACACCGGCACCCGCAATCATAAATGGCAGCAGCTCACGCCGTCGCTGTCCACATCCTGCGCTGTTTTCCCGGACAGCCCCAATCCCATTGCAACCGATGGTAATTACGCCTGGGCGTTATGGCAACCCTACAGTTGCTGTAAGCGACGGGGCCAGACGTTCCTCTACAGCATCGATTATCAATAACAAGGAGAGTTGAGTATGACGAATAAACGCATCGTTTTTGTAGGTGTTCTGATGGGATGCTTTGCGCTGAGTCTCCCGGCCCGGGCGGTTTTCGATCTGGATAGTGATGTGATTAACACCGATTCCAGTAAGGGGCTGAAAGGCGCGGTTAACGATAACCTCTTTTATACCATCGGTGGTGGGACGGTGATATCGCAGCCGCCCAGCAACAACAATATGGAAAAACTGGGCATGGGGATTAGCTGGAACAGCGATCTGATGTGCGGCAATTTTGATATCAATACTACCGTTAAAAACCAGCTCAATGGCGCGACCAGCGGCTTTAAGGACATGATGAGCAACGTGATCAGTAGCGCCACCGGCGCGGTTGCAAGTTTGCCTGCGATGATCATCCAACGAGCAAACCCGGGCTTGTATGAACTACTGACCAACGGCGTGCTTCAGGCCAATGTCTCGTTTGATAAAGCCCAGCTCAATTGCCAGAACATGTCGAAGAAAATGGCGGATTACACCACGTCCAGCCAATGGACGCAGGCGGCGATAGGGGAAGAGTTCAAAAATATCGTCTCCACAACGTCGGATGCGGTGGCTGCGGATAACCAACTAAAAACCACCACCGGCAAAGAAGGGGTGAAGTGGATTGGTGGGCAAAAACGTGGTGGCAGCGGCCAGCCTGCAATTAAGCCCACGCATGACCTGGCAAAAGCGGGCTTCAATATTCTGAATAAGCAATCTGTTACCAGTAGTGGCGGCGTCAGCGGCTCGGCCTGTAATGGTTCTTTGTGCAAGAAGTATAAGACCAGCGAAGAGGCGGCGGAAGCCGTTGTTAAAGTGCTGGGTGACAGGGCGATTCGTACCTGTTCCGAGGCCAGCGATTGCAGCAGCGGCGGAGTGGAAAACGAACCTGGCGCATCAACTGCCGGCGTCGGTTTTTCGCCGATGCTGGAAGAAACCACGCAGGAGAATCTTGAAATCCTTGTGAAGCTGGTTAACGGAAACCTGACGCCCAATGCAACTAATCTGGCGACGCTGAAAACGGGGGATCTGGTCGTATCTCGCGGTGTTATTCAGGCGCTGAAGGATGACCCGGATAATGCGGCTTTAGTACAGCGTCTTGCCAGCGAGCTGGCGATGTCAGAGACCATTTCCACCGCGCTCGGTATGCGCCGGATGTTGATGGCCGGTCAGTCGGAACCAAATGCGGCGGATCAGACAATGGCGCTTGACGAGTCCGACCGCCGTCTGGAGTTCCTCGACCGTGAGGTGATGGCGCTGAAAAACGAAATGGAGATCCGTAAAGCCATCAGCAATAACTCCATTCTGGTCACCCTGACGCGCCAGGAAAGCCGCGAGGCCGATCATGGTCTGCGTCAGCCGGTGCAGCAGAATGATGACGCCATGCAGAACCTGAATCAGAAGGTGGAGGAATAAGATGGACGTTATTCGTAAACCACTCTGGCAGCGAGTGTTGCGGGTCTCACTATTCTGTATTGTCGCCATACTGGCTCTCGGGGGGGTTAGCTTCACGCTGTTGCATTTCGCGGGTAGCGAAACGGAACTAAGGACGTGGTTGCTTCAGATAAAAACGCCGCTCCTGTTCTGGCGACTGGCGCTGTACACGGTTATCACGTTTTTCTGGCTGCACCGTGTCCGGGGCTATTTCCTGCGTCACTGTACCCGGCGCTTTCAGGTTTACCGGCTGGAAATAATGACGGTTTGCCTGTTCGTGATGATTGAAATCACCAGTTCGCGTTGGGGGATGTGATGACGGCTGACAGCTATCTGGAAATGGTGCTGGTCTTTATGGGCTGGCTCATCAATAACGCGCTGTGGATGATTATTACCACCACAGGTATTTTTGCTATTCCGCTGGCGTTTAAAATCGCTGGCGTTTGGCTGAAGGTTCGGGAAGAGGGGGATGACGAAGGAAATAAGGGCGCGCTGGCGCTGCCGCGAATGGAGCACGTTCTGTATGTTGCGTTCGTGGTTATCATGTTTTGTGCGATGCCAATGCAGGATATCGATATCACGACGATGAAATTTGATCGTACCCGTTCAGCTCAATGTGGCGTGAACGTACCGAAACCGGACGAATCCGGCTACGGGCCGCTGATTGCAGAGTTCAACGGCCAGACGGCGAAAATCCCGGCGTGGTGGTATCTGGTGCATTCCCTGTCCAAAGGGGTGACGCACGCGGCTATCGCTTCAATCCCCTGCGGAAATGACTTCCGGTTGTTACGTTTTGAGGTTCAGCACACTAAGCTGATCGATCCCATTATCCGGGAGGAAGTGCAGGAGTTTGCCAGCCAGTGCTATGCAAAGTCGTATTACAAGCTGAAGAACAGCAATCCGAAACTTACCGCCGCCACGATTGATTCAGTTGGCTGGATTGGTTCTGATTATTTTCTCAATACTTCAGGGTATTACGACTATTACACCTCGACGTCGCCGCGAGCCGCGTGGCCGTATAGCGAAAGCCGGGACAGTGGATATCCCAATGTTGGCCGTGGCGGCTATCCAACCTGCAAAGACTGGTGGAGCGCATCGGGTAAGGGGCTGAAAAGCCGCCTGCTGGAAAGCTTTGATACCAGGACGGTCAATATGATGAAGGCAAAGTCTCCTTCAAACTGGGAAGAAAGCCTGTTGCGCTGGCTGGTGAGTCCGCAGAACACGCACCTGTCCGGTGGTGGCGATACTTACATGATGGGTAACCAGCAGGGGCAGGGTTCGGGCATCGATACCGGCATTAAGCAGGCGCTGAGTGGTCTTGGTGCGCTTTCTGCTCAGGTGACGCAGCTCCCGGCATTTGATGCCCTGCGGCAGGCATTGCCAATGGTTCATGCTGTTTTGCTGATGGCTATCGTGGTGTGTATCCCACTGGTCATGTTGTTTGGCGCTTACGATCCGAAAGTGGTGGTCACCATTACTTTTGCGATGTTTGCACTGATATTTGTCCCGTTCTGGTGGGAGCTTGGCGGCTGGATGGATGACAAGCTCATCGAGCTGATGTACGCCAGCTACAAAGGGTATACGAACAGCTTCAATAACTGGCTTGCCAGCACCGGCTCAGATGGCTGGATAATGAATCTGGTACTGGGGGCGATGTATGTGATGTTGCCTATGTTCTGGTTTGGGGCTGTGGGGTGGAGTGGTGCTCAGATAGGTGCCGTTGTTTCGTCTGCGATTGCAAAAGCATCGGAAGGATCGCAACAAGCAGGGGCTAAAGGTCCTGGAGTGGCAGGTGAAGTGGTAAAAACTGTTGCTACGAAAGGTGCTTCGGCTGGGAAAAAATAAATAAAAATACACAGGCTGTAGGTTTGTCCTACAACCTGTGGTGAATAGAAAACCGTCCCTCAAATTCGTCGCGATACTCGCCGTTCATCTCCCAACCATTAAGGGGAGCCATTAAACACAAACAATCAAAATCGATATGATGCAGACTGCCGCCGTTATCTTTCCCTAACAAACCGAGGAGACGAAATGGGAGATTTAGGTTGGCTATTAAGCGTGTTTACCGTAGTTCCTTGCGTTATTGCCAGCGGTGTTATGTGGTGTGTTATGCAGCGCCGCATGGTAGGAACCCGTGCAATGAATGAGCGACTATTTGCAGAGCGCTATATAGATCGGGAAGAAAAGTTAATGCTTCAGTCATTGCGTTACTACGTGGAGGCCGCAGGTGCAGCAGAAACCGCAGGTGTACAAAATAGCATCATCCAATTATGCGAAGTAATAGACTCGGAGAAAGCTACTGGAGCCGAAAATTTGAAGGAAGTAGCGACGGGTGGCGCGTGGCATCTGGCTAAACGGGCTGAAAATCTGGTAATGGAAGCGGCGAAGATGGCTACTCTAGCTAAGGCGACTCGTGAGGAGCGTATTAAGTTGGTGGCTAAAATTCCAGTGGATCGCGATGAAGCTCTAAACGCTATTTATGAGGAATGCGCGGCGCTACACGATAAAGTGATCGCTGCTTTTAATGTAGAGTATGCTAGGTGACGTGTAAATACGTAGCCAATTGTGACACTGCTTTGTCTTTGCAACTGTTGGTTTGCACAAGGAGTTAGCATTGAGGTTGCCTTGCTAAATGCGCATCCGCTGACTGATGCATGGGTACGAAATCATATCGTGTCGCTATCGAGGAAGCGTTAGCTGCTTATGTCTGTGGACAATTGAGCAAGTTGGGTGGATGTTGAGTTGCTGGCAGGAGTCGCGTCCAACGTGAGGAATCTATCAACCCACGGAATCAGCACCATTAATCAAATAATAGCGTTGGTGAATAATGCATAGTATGTACATTATCTCACATGGCTTTTATTTAAATGACTGATTTTCAATGGTTGGTATCCACTTTTACTGTTATTCCCTGCATCCTCACTGCAGGGGTAACTTGGTTAGTAACAAAACAAAAAAATAAAAAGGATTATAAAAAACTGATTGATTTCGCTAGCACATCACATCGCTCAGCACTCCTATCTTTTGAGCAGATGCCATTAATGATGTGCGTTCATTATCTTAAGGAAGGGAATTCTATGATGATGTGTCACGGTATACAGGCCGGGGTCGAGGCCATTGCTGGCTTGGTGAAGGATGAATATGCAAAAGAAGTATCAGATGTTATTAATGCAACGCCTGGTTTATTAGAAACTATTTACAGTAAGGCTGAGGGATATTTGCAGGAAGCTGCACGCTACGAGGAAGTTGCAAATAAAGCATACAATGACAGAAAGGAAAGAGGAATTAAGCTACCGGTAGATGACATAGATACTTTGGAATCTCTCCGCGAAGAAATAAGAGAGGAGGGAAAAAAATTATATACGGCCCTCACAACTGATGATGCTTAAATAAGATCCTATCTATGATTCTGTGTAAACGTCTTATTCAGAAGTTAATCATCAAAGTGCCTTAACTTGTGATCGTTACTATCATAATAACCTGGTCCACTATGACCATTACGGAAACCAGAATGATGGTCTTCTGATTCCATAGATGGAGTCGCTGGGTGAGAGGTTTTGCTCCCAGCGGCAGCGATAGCAAGGATAACTGAAAAAATCATCTTTATAGCTTCAACTAAGCCATTGAAGATCATCGCCCACACATCTGATTGAGGTGATGCTTTATCGCTATCTTTCATTGTAAGTCCCTCCTGATAAGAGAACCCTAGCATATTAGTAAGGCCAGTCAAAATAAAATTTCAGCACTTTTCCTGAGAAGATACAATAATCCATTTTACATCAGCTATATGAATGAAATAATTCCTTTCACATAATTGATGAATGCTTTTGTTCTCGAGTATATAATTTGTAAAATAATATTTTAAGGTGATTTAATAATGATATATTACGGAAAAGTAGTCAAATATCTATCTAAAGGATATGGTTTTATTGAAGGTATTCCATTTACGACAAGTAATTTTGTTCAGCGTGATCTTATGGTGTTTTTTCATATTGGAGATATTAAGAGTGAAAACTCCCGAAATCTAATTAAAAATAATAATTACGATGATTTTTATTTTTGGTACTCAATTAAAAAAAACGGTAAAAGGAATTTCAGTTAACAATATATGGAGTTGTTATACTGATATTCCTGATGAAGAAATAACTCCTTTACTGAAAGGGGTTGAATTTCATTCTGATAGATATGAATCAAAAAATGGATTGTGTTTATTAGAAGCAAAACAAGTAATGCATTACATTGAGATTTTCAAGAGTGAAAAATGTACGGAGCAAAAACACGTCAATGATTATATAGATCGCAATGGTTTATGGCACCAATTTGGTGAAATGGCTAGCTATAATGATCACGGGGAACATAAGAATATACCGGGAATAACCCCAGCATTTTATGGGATAGTAGGCCAGATTATAAGAATGAAAAAAGGTAATGGAAAACCATTGACCGCATCTAGGAAAATGTCTGATAGTCCTATTATATTAATGTGAATATTATATTGATAATTATTCTGAGGTAATATATTCTGCATTTGCTACACAGTTGTCTCCGACAACAGCCAATGCTTCAGCGCAATCGGAACTGCGCCAGCGATTTGAGAGAAGCGCCTTCGGGTGATCGTAAGCCAATATCATAGGGAAAGAAGCGCGGCCTGAGACTGATGCCTTCGGGTGGCCGCAGCCAAAATCGTCGTAATCTGAGAGACGATGCCTTCGGGCGGTAACACCGTTTAACCTTTGAGAACGGTGATCGCAAACGCGATAAAGGTACACTTCAACGCAGGGCAACAATGTCTGCCCGAAATCCTTAAAGCTGTTTTCCTTTGGACTTACGTCCAGCTTATCCCGGCAACATTTGCGGCTCGTTGCTATGCCAATTGGAACATTTGGCATCTGCAAGAGCAGCATTTGGCGATGGGATATGCGCAGCGTCACTTGTGTAAGAGCGGTAGCGATACCAAGTGACGCTGCGCTAAAGGGCATCGTCTTAGCAGACGGAATGCGGTCTTTCAGCACTCTGTACAGTCTGACGCACACGTAGTCACGGTGTTCAGACTGGGGAAATAGCATCTTTAAGCACACTTTTTAACCATAACGTCTTATCACGGAACGCATCCATTCACGGAGAAACCATGAGAGCAGGCGTATCAACTTCAGGAGAAAATTCGACTCGGTATCAATGGCAATGTCAGTGAAAGCTGACGTATGGAGGTAGTCTGACTAACGTCAGGACGGCATACGCCGCGAACAGCTCTGCGAGCTGGGGAACCTCGTAAAAACTCAACATGTTGTCACCCCGATGCACAGATACCCGTCGAGACGCAGGAAGCGCAAAACCTAACCGTGCCGTCGGGGCCAGATGTACCACTCATGTTCTGTATGAAAATTCAGAATATAGATCGCGCTCGTTTCCATATTTCTGGAGAAGAGCTTGATCTGTATTTCTTTGTGAAAGGGGACAGGTATGTCGAAATTAAGTAAGCAGTTGGTTACGCTGGCAAGGCAGGGAGGTGGTGGGTTCAAGACTATCGCGGATCGTTCAAAGATCGCCTCCCGTGTAGCGGAGAGAATAGCTAAGTTAAATATTCAGATCCGGGATGTGAAACATATAAAAACCAATCATATTGAGCTGTATGTCAAGAGTCGCAAGGCTGAGGGGATATCTAAAAGAACAATGCAGAATGAAATGGCCGCAATCAGAAATATGCTGACCGTTGCCGGTCGGACAAAACTTGCTGATCCGGGTCATGAAAAATTAAGTAATTCAGCTCTCGGATTAGCCGATGCCAGTCGTGACGGTACTAAAGTCGCAATAAGTAGCGAACGCTATCTCGCAGCGTTCGCTTATTCAGAGAGGCAAGACGTTGGCGTAGCCGCTGCAATGCAGGTTGCTCGTTGTTTTGGTCTGAGGACAGAAGAAGCAGTGCAATCTGTTAAATCATTAAAAACTTGGCAACGTGCATTATCGCATGGTGATGATCGCATCAGGATCGTATTTGGCACAAAAGGAGGGAGGCCAAGAGATACGACTATTATAGATCGCGATAAAATGTTAATCGCTGTTAATAATGCTCTGAAAGTTGCTGCTGAACAGAATGGTAAGCTGGTTGATAAACCAGATTTGAAATCAGCAATTGATCGTTATCGAAATATTGTCAGAAATGCGGGGTTAGTGGGGAAATATGCGCCTCATAGTCTGCGATATGCCTGGGCAGGCGAAGCGATGGAATATCATAAAAGTAAAGGGATGAGTGACGATGAGGCGAAAGCCATGGTGTCTATGGATCTGGGACACGGTGATGGTCGCGGGCGTTATATTGAACGTGTCTATAATAAACCTGATATCGAGGAATAATTAAACCTGCTTGCCTCTGTGGAATATAAGCGATAGCATTTAAACGTTAATCCGTTGTCTCCGACAACAGCCAATGTCCCGGTAATCTGAGAGGGACGCCTTCGGGTGATTACCAGCCAAAATTGTCATGACCTGAGAGACGATGCCTTCGGGCGGTAACGTTGTTTAGCCTTTGAAAACAGCGGTCGCTTTTGCGATGAAGGTACACTTCTCACCACAGCGGATTTTCCGCTATCAATGTTGTCACTCACCCTAAGGGAACACGTTTCCCGCAGGGGATCGGTGTTCCCTTTTTTATGTAAGGAATACATCGATGACTACTCGTTTATCTCTGGCATTTACGCCTGTTTCTATCACGCTCCCGGCCTGGGAACACGCTATTGAAGTGTTTGATTTTTCCCAGTGGGAACGTCGGCAATTTGCGCTCATTAAAGCCGCGCAGGATGCCTGGAACCATCGTCCAGATCCCGACATTCAGCAGGTGACATTTTCTCTGACGTTGTTTGTCCGTCTGGGAGGCGAAACTGCCGAACGGACGCAAAACTTTGTCGCCAGATATGTTGATGATGCACTGGTAGTAACCCTGGGAGAATGAGAGATGAAAATTCAGCTTGAACTGACTGATGACGAAGCGCTGGCATTGTCGCATCTGACTCAAAGTCTGACATGGAACACGATGCGTGATTTTGTCATGACTAACAGCGAATGCGATGAAATGCTTGATGCGGTCCGGAAATTAGAAAGAACGTTGACGGAACACGGCTTCAGGCACCAGTACGGCTGTCTCGCTTAAACCTTACCTTGACCCTTGCGGGGATTGATTTCCCTTCAGGGAGCGATCCCTGCTTTTATTCACAGGGATATCAGTATGACATCGAAATACACTTATCTTCCGGTTGCGGATTATCGCAATACGACTGAGCGATTATTCCGTCAGGCGATTGTTCATTACAACGCTTGCGCGGGGAATGATGAACGAGCTTCCTGGCGTAGTCAGTCCATTATGGCGCTGGAAATCACAGCGGATATCAACTGTAAGCGTGCAACTGAACGTGACCGGCGAAATTTTCTTTCTGCCAGGAAGCGTTTGCAGGAACGCGTTAACGGTGTGCTGGTTTCCGGGGAGGTATGTCATGGATAACGTAACGACGATCGATATGCAGCCTGTTCCCTTTGGCCTGGTTCTTCTGAAATATCTGCATACTCCACGTCGTGTGGCTCCGTTTTTTGCGTGGGCTAAGCGTCTTTTTGGCATCACGCTGTCTTTGTTTGCCCTCGGGCAGATTGCCAATACGACGGAAGAGGACAGCGATATCCTGCTTTACCACGCTTTGCGTGATTACGCGTTGGATCACTCTGAGTCGGTCGAGATTATGGCCGCGATAGACTGATTTTTTACTTTAGCCCGGGTAGGGATTCTTCTGTCTGGTTACATAAATCCATATCACCCCCACAGGGAACTCGTTTCCCGGTGGGGAGGACGGTTCCTTTTTAATTATTGAGGAACTGACCATGATTACAGACCAGACAAATAGCGTATTTTCTGCTGAAAATTTATGCGAGCTGGCAAAACTTGAAGGTGACTTGTTGGCTGTGGCCGCATTCGAACGTCTGGATATCGGAACACAACAGGATGAGGATAACTTCACGGATAATCAGTGGACGATTGCCAGTCTGGCCCGAACCTTTGCGTGGGGATGTGCTGGCGATTTGCCGCGTTATGCGCACCCTTCATGCAAGACTCTTTTTGATGAGGTTATTGAGCTTGCCAGAGCGGTATGTCCGGGAACCTGGGATTATTTTTTCAAGATTGGCATGGATGAATCGATAGCTATGGCTGCGATGGACTGACTTTTCACTTTAACCCAAACGGGGATTGTTCCCCGTTTGGGAGCCATCCCCGTTTTTTATTGACGGGAATGGCATATGACGAAGAAAACTACCAACCGCAAATCTGTCCCACGGCAGGATTTGTTCCAGACCGTTACCGATAAGATTATTACGGCGCTGGAGAATGGGACGACACCCTGGCGTAAAGCGTGGCAAACCGGAAAGGAGGGGTTGCCTGCTAATGCCATCACTGGCCGGAACTACAGCGGTATTAACGTGATGCTGTTATGGATCGATGCCGCCGATAAGGGATTTCACTCAAATCGCTGGCTGACCTTCAAACAGGCACTGGATGCAGGTGGTAATGTCCGGAAAGGTGAAAAATCGACGCTGGTGACGCTGTTTAAACCGTTCCAGAAAGAAGCTACGGATAACAGCGGCCAGCCGGTGTTTGATGAGAACGGTGAGGTGGTCATGCGGGATCGCTGTTTTATGACCAGCTTCCACCTCTTCAACGTTGAGCAGTGTGAAAACCTGCCCGATAAACTTTGCCCGGCAATACCGGTTTTGCCCGACGTGGAACGTATTACCCGGGCAGAACAGATAGCAACCTGTAGCGGCGTGTCTGTGATACATCGTCATCAGGATCGTGCGTATTACCGCCCGGGTGTTGACCACATCATGATGCCGGAAGCTGCTCAGTTTGATTCGGCGGAAGACTACTACAGTACGCTGCTGCATGAACTGGTGCATTCCACCGGTCACGCTTCGCGACTGGCGCGTGAAGGCATTGTTTCTACCTCACAGAAGTTTGGCGATCCAGTTTATGGATTTGAAGAATTGATCGCGGAGATGGGAGCGGCCTTTCTGTGTGCTGAAGTTGGCATCCATGGCGACTTGCAACATGAAAGCTATATTGCATCGTGGCTGCAAACGCTGAAGGAAGATAACCGCGCAGTGTTTCGTGCCGCTCGCTTTGCCCGGGAAGCGTTTGAATACCTAGTTTTATGTGAACGTACATTCATGTCTTCATTGTAATAAGAATACGAGTTATTATATATTCTGGTCATCCAATTTAGGATGGCCAGTTTTTAAGATATTAATTTTGTGCTGATGACAATATTATAGAGTGAGCCAGAATGGAACTGAATGATGTAAAAAACAAAATTATTTTTTGGTACAATAAGTTACAAAACCATCCTATGAAGTTTATTTCTTCTGTTTTTATTGTTTTTTTTGCTATTACAGTTTTGATATCGTTGTTATTCCCTGTGCTTAGTAAATATATACTCCCTAATTTTTCAATTGGTATATATAATAAGGCTTTTTGGGATGGCGTACTTATTAATCTCAACTCATCTCTAATTGATTTTTTGTTTTTTGGATTGTTACTTTTTTACTTTCAAGATCGAAATTCTAGGAAGCAATTTAAGGAACAGATGATTGATGAATTAGGTGATATATCTAAGTATAATGAATCGCAAGTCAATTTAAAAAAAATAGGATTATTTAGAAGGTTAAATGAGTTAGGTATTAAGTCATTTTCCTTACAAAGAATGGAGTTATCTGGCGAAGGAATTGAGATAAGATCCTTAGAGTTTATTGATAGTGATTTTATCGGCGCTAGAATGGAAGGTATTTACATGAATGATGTTTTCTTTAAAAACACAAATCTACATGCTGTAAGTTTTGATAATACAACCATGAGAAATGTAGTCTTTGAAAATTGTAAACTTTCTAATGTGAAAATGAATCATGTCAAATGTAAGAATGTTACTTTCAAAGGTTGTGATTTCACTGGTGGTATACTGTCTAATGGTCAGTTTAAGAGTTGCGATTTCAGAGGGGGACGATTCGATAAAGTTAAATTCACAGGGGCAAATTTAAATAGAGCAAACATGAGAGATTGCTTGTGTATAAATGCAGAAGATATTAGTCAAGCAAAAGATATAAACTATTTAGTGGCAGATGTCAGTGTCATAAATGAATTGAAACGGATTAACCAAGATAATATAAAATATTACCAAATAAGAGATACGGCGTAGGGGAATTGAACCCCATCACTGAGTTAACTCAGCTGACCCACATCGTGCCTATTGACAATGTACATCATATGGGAAACATCATAAATGTCAATAATTGCAAGTTAAAAATGCCTATTAGATCACGTTGGTGTAGAGATTTAAGTCTGAAGGCTAAGCCAAGGAACTGATAAATTTATGGATTAGAGATATTGATTAGATAGTTGGCCTTTTTTCTTCCTGGGTTTAACGTAGCAGAATTTCTAACGCAGAAAACCCTACTATGTTGAATATTAAATCTTTTCTCCGCCCAGGGCGTTCACGCCCGGATGCTCCGCCGACCATTAAGTCGATAGAACTCTCTTTACCTCCAGGCTACTTTCTACCCATGACCGCCAGTGAACTGCTGGCGTCAACCCGTCGTCAGCAATGGCTGCAATCGCTCTGGGATTATTCGTCCCTGCCGAAAGACATGTATCGCCAGTATTACCTTGCTCCGCTGGAGCATTGCGTGACTCTGATGCAGCAATTTCCTCTTAAGGAAAGTGGGCCATATGCCCGCCCCGGGGGGATGGCTGACTATATGCTGGAAACTGTGTCGTATGCGGCGCGGTTGTCGAAAAGCTACATGCTGCCAGTTGGCGCACCGCCGGAAGAGCAGGCGGCGCAGAGCGCGGCCTGGAATGCGGTGGTGGTCTATGCGGCTATGTTGCCTTCGCTTGAGTATCTTTGTCATCTTCACGTTGAGCTGGAGAACGGTAAACGCTGGTTTCCGTTACTGGATGCGCCTCCAGAACCTTATCGCTTTCGTTTTGAACCGGAACAGTCTCCGGAACGGCTGCAAAGTTTTGGCGCAAAGCTGGCGTGGAAGATTATTCCTCCTGAAGCGATTGGCTGGCTGAGTAGCTGGCCGGAGGCCATCAAGACCCTGTCAACGTACCTGACTGGCTTCCGGGCGCAGTCGGGTGTGGTCAATGCCATTGTGTCTGAGGCTATACGCCTCACTGCCGGAGCGCCGGAAAGTGAGACACTGGTTGCACCGGCGGCAATAGTTCCAGTCCTGGCTGAATCATTGCAGGGTGATTCGCTGCTGTCCGGATTAGCTGATGATGTGCCAGAGCTGGTTGCGTCGTACTCCGAAGAGGAAAACCTTCTGGCCGCAGAATCTGTTTCGCTGCTGGATGTTGGCCAGCTATCCCCGGATGGGCAAGAGGAACCGGATGATACTGATGCATTGCTGGTGATGATGGGCTTTGCCAGCGCTGATGCAGCAGAAACCGGAGAAATCACGCCATCCGCCGAGTTGAACGATCCCGGAGAGGCATTCTGGCAATGGTTGGTCACAGGATGTCGTGCCGGTAGTCTGATTCCGAACAAACCTGACGGGCGGATTCACTTGGTTGCCGGTTACGTGTTTCTGCGTGCGCCGGGGATTTTTCACCAGTATCTGACGGAGACGAACGCGCCGGGAGAGGATAAGGCTCGGCTTCAGAAAGCGTTTGAGCGGCTGGGCCATCACCGGCAGGATAATGGCACGATGTATACCTGCCAGTTGTACCAGAACGAGCAACGGGAAGGGCGCTTTCAGAAACTGAGCGGCTACCTGGTACTTGCCAGCAAGGTCTATGACAGCGATAACAATCCAGGGGATAACCCGTTATTGATTGTTATATAAGGATATTCTAATGGATTCGTGTACCTTTGGTCTTCTTACTGAACAGTATTTTTACAGTAAATCATTACGACCGGCGACGGAGTGGAGCTACCAGAAAGTGGTCCGCTCATTCGAAGGATTCACACCGTTTAACCCTACGAAGATCGATCACCTGACGGTGCTGAAGTGGCGTCATACGGTACTGAATGACCAGAACTGTGCGACCCGAACGTGGAATAACAAAGTTGCCCACATGAGGGCATTGTTTAATTTTGGTATCAAGCAGGGGTTGTTGCCGCAGGCCGAAAACCCTTTTAACGGTGCGGTCGTTCGCCCAGGCACGAAAAAGAAGAAGACGCTGACACAGACGCAAATGGACGCGATGTACCGACTGATGGAACAACATTTGGACGCTGAGACAGGGAAGGGGAACAGCAGTATGTTCAATGGTCGTAGAAACGCTCTGCGTCCGGTGTGGTTCTGGCTGACGGTGATGAATGTTTTTCGCTACACCGCGATACGGCAGAACCAGCTTCTGCATATCCGGCTGGGCGATATCAATCTTGAGGAACGATGGATTGACCTGAATATCGAGGGAGCGAAAAACCATCGCGAGCACCGTGTTCCGATTGTCTCGTTGTTGTATCCGTCGCTGGAGGAACTGGTGAGAAAAGCCGGTGAGGCAGGGATGGAGCCGGACGATCAGGTGTTCAATGTAGGCTGGTTCGACCTGATGAGAAAGAGTAAGTATCCGGAGGTGATGAACGAGTACCCGCTGAGAGCGTTCTTCCGCCGCTTGTCCCGGGAGTGTAAGTTTACGATCACGCCGCACCGGTTCCGCCATACGGTGGCAACGCACATGATGAAATCACCTGAACGTAATTTGTACGCGGTGAAGAAACTGCTGGGCCATGTCAGCATTACATCGACGCTGGAATACATTGATGAAAGTGTTGATAGTCTGCGGGATATACTCGAAACCGAATTGATGTAGTGAGGAAGGCTTCAGGAATGGCGTCAAATACTTACATTATTTGACATTGAAAAGATTTCTTGTAAATATCAGATGCGAAAAAACAGACTTGTTGGAGCAAGTCTGTTTTCCAAGAGCCTTTTTTCAACCACAAGTAACAGCGTTACATCGTGTTTTTACTGGCTCGCCTTCGTGTCCGTCAGGATTGCATCTTGCAAATCTGACCAACCGGCTTTGAATAGTGGTGCCCGGACTCGGAATCGAACCAAGGACACGGGGATTTTCAATCCCCTGCTCTACCGACTGAGCTATCCGGGCAACGGGGCGCATTAAACCGTAATCGCCGCGCCTCGTCAACGAAATTTATCTGTTTTGCAGCAGACTGAACAATCTATCACCACATTGCGCTAAAAGCACGCGTCTTCAGGCAAAAAACAGCGTCCAGGCCGCTGAAATTGGCATCGCCAGCACCAGCGCAGGCAGCATATTCACCACGGCAAACATTTTTATCCCGCAGATGCGCAGCCCGGTGGCCACCAGCAGCATACCGCCGACGGCGCTGAAATCCGCCAGCATCATCGGCGTGGTGAGCGGCATAATAATCGCCGCGCAGGCTGCAAGAGTCAGCTGGATGAGCAGCATCGGCACGCTGATGGCGGCGACGGCAATGCCCAGGGTGCAGGCGAAAATGGTGGCGGTGAAAAAGTCGAGAAACGCTTTGGCAATCAGAATGCTGGCGTCGCCAGTCATCCCTTCGCGCATGGCGCCGAAGACGCCGGTGCCGCTGGCGCAGAACAGGACGATAATCGCCACATAGCTCTGAATATAAGAGTCATGAGCCGAGGCCTTTTTCTTGCCTTTCGCTGACATCAACTGCTGGAGCTTACTGACCAGCGTATTGATGCCTTTTTCCATATTGCATATTTCGCCGAGCAGCGTCCCCACCAGGGTCGACAGCACCATCACCGGCAGATTGGCGCACTTAATGACCAGTAAAATGCCGATGCCTAATGATGCCAGGCCAAAAATTGAGGTCATTGATGTGCGGATCCGTTCCGGCAACCGTTGACTGAGCAAGGCGCCCAGCACACCGCCGACCAGCACCGCGCTGGCGTTAATAAAAGGTCCTGTAACCACGCTGACTCCTGTTAAATATCCCTGATAACCGCATTATTATGACGTTAACCCGCCGCGAAAGCTTGTGTATCCGTGATATAAGTGCATACGGTTTTCATCTTGCGCCTGTTCGGGAAAGGTGCCATGATTGCGCGAATTTTCTCCTCCCTGATATGAGGCCGCCGATGACGACACTGCCATTATCTCGCCAGCGACGTCGCGCACAGATGCGCGGGCTGCCTCATCTTGCTACGCTTACCCCTCTGTTCACCATGCGGTGAAGGACACGTATGCTCACTGTAGGGCAACAGTAAGATCGGACGCGTCTGCTTTTACTGATGTCCGGCGGTCGGAGCTGAAATCCGTCAGACCCGGACACATCGTTGGGCAAGGTTTCCTTGTCTGAGATTTTTACACTCCCGATACGGGCATTTGCGCTTATGAAATCCATGCACATTGCCGCCAGCTGCGAGCTGGTCACCCGCTTGTCCACCCACCGTCGCGTTGTGGCGCTGGACAGTACCGATTTTACCGATGTGGCGGCCGTCGTCATCACTGCGGCTGACAGTCGCAGCGGCATCCTTGCCCTCCTCAGACGCAGCGGATTTAATCTGCCGGTCTACCTGCTGAGTGAGACGGCGGTCGAGAAGCCAGAGGGTGTACAGGCGGTGATCGCCGGTAAAGATCAGGAGTGGCTGGAGCTGGAGGCGGCGGCCTGTGATTATGAAGCGCGTCTGCTGCCGCCGTTTTTCAATACTCTGACCCAGTACGTCGAGATGGATAACAGCACCTTTGCCTGTCCGGGGCATCAGCACGGAGCGTTTTTCAAAAAGCACCCTGCAGGCCGTCAGTTCTATGACTTTTTTGGCGAAAATGTCTTTCGCGCCGATATGTGCAACGCCGACGTAAAATTAGGCGATCTGCTGATCCACGAAGGCTCGGCCAAGCACGCGCAGAAATTCGCAGCGAAGGTGTTCAATGCGGATAAAACCTACTTCGTCCTTAACGGCACCTCGGCGGCCAACAAAGTCGTGACCAACGCGCTGTTGACCCGCGGCGATCTGGTGCTGTTCGATCGTAACAACCACAAGTCAAACCATCACGGGGCGCTGATTCAGGCGGGAGCGACGCCCGTCTATCTTGAAGCCGCGCGCAATCCGTTCGGCTTTATTGGCGGCATTGACGAGCGCTGCTTTGATGAGCGTTACCTGCGGGATCTCATCCGCGAAGCGGCGCCAGAGAAAGCCAATGCCTCCCGCCCGTTTCGTCTGGCGGTGATCCAGCTCGGGACCTACGACGGCACGGTCTATAACGCCCGCCAGGTAGTGGATAAAATCGGCCACCTCTGCGATTACATCCTGTTCGACTCGGCCTGGGTGGGCTATGAGCAGTTTATCCCGATGATGGCCGACTGCTCGCCGCTGCTGCTGGAGCTGACCCCGGACGATCCGGGTATTTTTGTCACCCAGTCCGTGCACAAGCAGCAGGCCGGCTTCTCGCAGACGTCGCAGATCCATAAAAAGGATAACCATCTGCGCGGCCAGGCGCGCTTCTGTCCGCACAAGCGGCTGAATAACGCCTTTATGCTGCATGCCTCCACCAGCCCGTTCTATCCGCTGTTTGCCGCGCTGGACGTCAACGCCAAAATTCATGAAGGCGAGAGCGGCCGCCGCCTGTGGGCCGAGTGCGTGGCGCTGGGCATCGAGGCGCGGAAAGCGATCATCGCTAACTGCAAGATGATCCAGCCCTTTATTCCGCCGGTGGTGGCGGGGCGGCCATGGCAGGATCACCCGACCGAGGCGATCGCCCGGGAGCGCCGCTTCTTCAGCTTTGAACCGGACGCGCGCTGGCATGGTTTTGAGGGCTATGCGGACGACCAGTATTTTGTCGACCCGTGCAAGCTGTTGCTGACCACCCCGGGCATTGACGCTGAGAGTGGGGAGTACAGTGAGTTCGGCATCCCGGCGACCATTCTGGCGCATTATCTGCGTGAAAACGGCATCGTGCCGGAGAAGTGCGATCTCAACTCGATTTTATTCCTGCTGACGCCAGCGGAGAGCGCCGAAAAAATGGCGCAGCTGGTGGCGATGCTGGGACAGTTCGAACAGCATATTGAATCGGATACGCCGCTGGCTGACGTGCTGCCGACCATCTACAACAAATATCCGGTGCGCTATCGCGATTACACCCTCCGCGAGCTGTGCCAGGAGATGCACGATCTGTACGTCAGCTTTGATGTGAAGAGCCTGCAAAAGGAGATGTTCCGTAAACGGAGCTTCCCGCGCGTGGTGATGAATCCGCAGGATGCTAACCGCGAATTTATCCGCGGCAACGTGGAGCTGGTGCGTCTGAGCGAGGCGGAAGGCCGCGTTGCGGCAGAGGGGGCGCTGCCCTATCCGCCAGGGGTATTATGCGTGGTGCCCGGTGAGATCTGGGGCGGGGCGGTACTGCGCTATTTCCTCGCGCTGGAGGAGGGCGTCAATATGCTGCCGGGATTCTCGCCGGAGCTGCAGGGGGTCTATAGCGAAACGGATCCAGATGGCATTAAGCGGTTGTACGGGTATGTGTTGAAAGCGTAAACCGCGACCAGGTATTGTGCGCGTATTTTTGCCGGATGGCGGCTGGCGCCTTATCCGGCCTACAAATTCTGTAGGCCCGGTAAGGCGCCAGCCGCCACCGGGCAATGACGATCAGGCGCTCTGGCGCGCGGCGGCAGGCTGTCTGACGTGTTGATACTTGAACAGCGCCACGAAGGCAAAGGCCAGCACCAGCGAATAGCCAGCGAAAATCAGCCATACGCTCTGCCAGTTAGTGATCCCCTCGACGGTAAAGTGCTCAACCACTTTGCCGCTCACCATCCCGCCAAGAATGCAGCCGAAGCCGTTGGTCATCATCAGGAACATCCCCTGGGCGCTGGCGCGGATTTCCGGACGCACTTCTTTCTCAACGAATACCGAACCGGAGATGTTGAAGAAATCGAAGGCGCAGCCGTAGACGATCATCGACAGCACCAGCAGTACGGTGCCGAACGGCGTCGGGTCGCCGAAGGCGAACAGGCCGAAGCGCAGCATCCACGCGACGATACTCATCAGCATCACGTTCTTAATGCCGTAGCGGCTGAGGAAGAACGGAATGGTCAGGATAAACAGCGTTTCGGAGATCTGCGAAATCGACATCAGCACCGAGGCGTGCTCGACGATAAAGCTGCCGGAGAACAGTGGATCTTTATCGAAGCTATGCAGGAAGGTGTTGCCGAACATATTGGTGATTTGCAGTTCGGCGCCGAGCATCATCGAGAAGATAAAGAAGATTGCCATACGCTTGTTTTTAAACAGCGCAAAGGCGTTCAGGCCGAGCATCTCGGTCCAGCTCTGATTGCGTTGGGCGTTAGCGACCGGAATATGCGGCAGCGTCAGGGTGAACAGCGCCAGGACCACCGACAGGATCGCGCCGATATAGAGCTGCATATGGCTCAGCTCAAAGCCCGAGAAGCTCACGCCCCACATGGCGAAGATAAAGCCGATGGTGCCCCAGATACGAATCGGCGGGAAATCGGTGACGATATCCAGTCCTGCCGACTGCAGGCGGTAGTAGGAGATGGTGTTAATCAGCCCCAGCGTCGGCATATAGGCCAGCGAGTTGAGGAGGATCACGAGGAACATCTCACCCGGCGTGGTGACCTGCGCCGCGAGGTACAGCGTCAGCGCGCCCACCAGGTGGCAAACGGCGTAAACCCATTTAGCGCTGATCCATTTATCGGCGACGATGCCGAGCAGCGTTGGCATCAGGACGGCGGCGATGCCGAGCGAGCTATACACTGCGCCGATTGCCGCGCCGTCAAACTTCAGCGTGACAAACATGTACGAGCCGAGCGTGGTCAGCCAGCTCCCCCAAAGGCAGAACTGCAGGAACGACAGTATTTTTAGCTGCAGCTTAAGATTCATGTATTTATCCTCACGAATATGGGCTTGTTATGTTTATTAAATAACATAACCACCGTTATTTTGATGCGATTCTATCATTCAGGGGTGAGAAGCTTCTGTTAACTGCCGCAGAAAATCGAAAAGATATTACGAAGTATGTCCTATAAAAAAGAGAGGCCCAGTGCGATGTCCGGGCCTGTAAGAGAGGGGGGTTATTTGCGGCGATAGCTTTTCTGCGCAGTGTTAACTTTATACAGATACCGGCGCGATTCGGCCGACGGATGGCGGGTGGTGAGCGTCTGGTAGACGTCGCCTGGCGCCATGCTGTTAATGATGTTCGCCGCCTGGACTTTATCGCTGGAGAACACGCGCAGTACGCTGCCGGCGCCGCCGTTATAGGCGGTGATCACCGCGTAGCGACGCGAGGTTGGGTTATCGATGCCGGCGAGATAAACATTGTTCAGCATCGCCAGATAAGCGGTGCCGGTATCGATGTTATTCGCCGGGTCAAACAGATAGCTGCGGCTCGGCAGGCCGGATTTGCCCTGCGAACGGAAGACGTCTTTCCCCGCGCTGTGCTGGACGACCTGCATCAGCCCCATGGCATCGGCGTGGCTCACCGCATACGGGTTAAACGATGATTCTGTTTGCATAATTGCGAGGATCAGCGACTCATCAACACCGTATTTACGCGAGGCCTGACGCACTATGCCGAGATACTTATGCGCACGTTTGTCGAGGTGGTTCGGTACCAGATTGATGGTGATGCTGTAGATCACGCGCAGGCCGTTGCTGCGGCTCTTCAGACGGGTTTGCAGTAGATAATCGGCATAGCGCGCGGCGCGCCACTCCCAGCGGATGGATTCACCGGTGTTATCGACCACCTGACCATAGAGGAACGGCTCTTTGGAGATCTGAATATCATCGACGTCGGAGTAGAGGTCAATGGAGTTGGGGTCATCGCCCATCAGCAGCGTTTTGATGATCGCCTGGCGCAGTCGTCCGCGCGGATCGGTGCCCGCGATGGTCTCGACGGTGATCGTCCCGGCATCAAAGTTGATGTGGCTACGGGTTTGATATTGATCGGTGTATTTGACGTAGTCCTTCGGCCCGGCGAGCAGGACTTCGTTATACCCCCAAATGTTCTCGATGTTGTGGGCAAACTGGCCCATCAGGATATCGAATCCGTTCGTGTCCTTGACCCAGGCCTCGTTATATTCGGTGCCTTTTTTATTGGAGCTGGAACACGAAACGAGCAACGGCGCAATCAGCGCGAGCGCTAAGTATTTTTTCATCATTCCGGGCGTGCGTGTTGTGTTTGTTTTTAAAAGGCCACAGGGCCCTTACTGTTTTTCTGGCGGCGTGTAGCCTTCGATATGCACGTCTTTCCCTTCAAACAGGAACTGCACCATCTCCTGCTCCAGCAGCTTGCGGTGCTCCGGGTTCATCATGCTGAGTTTTTTCTCGTT
Organism: Klebsiella sp. K-Nf6; assembly: GCF_002806655.1. Classification (NCBI taxonomy): domain Bacteria; kingdom Pseudomonadati; phylum Pseudomonadota; class Gammaproteobacteria; order Enterobacterales; family Enterobacteriaceae; genus Klebsiella; species Klebsiella sp. K-Nf6. Next base: position 135,594 of record NZ_PIBN01000013.1, read on the forward strand.
GATCAGCATGGTCTGCTTGTGCTGCCACTGCGCCCAGGCTTCTTTGGAGATTTCGTTGTAAATGCGCTTGCCGAGCTCACCCGGATACAGCTGGAAATCCTGGCCGTCCGCTTCACGCTGCAGGAAAGTACAAAAAATGGTTCTGCTCATAATCAATCCTCTTTGATAGCCGAAAATTTATACCGGCGTTCCGGCTTTTAACTGTTGCAACAAGCGCTCCACGGGGGCCGCCAGTCCGACCGACGGCGGCTGCGCTAAGTTATACCAGAGTGCGTTGCCTTCATCCATGCATGCGCCAGATGAGTGCACTGTAAGCCACATCGGCACAATATCCAGGTGGAAATGGCTGAAAGTGTGGCGAAAGGCGGTTAATTGCGTCAGATTATCGGTCTTTATCTGACGCTGCGCCAGCCACTCGCGCAGCCCGGATTCGTCTGCAAACTGCGGAAAACAGAATAATCCGCCCCACAAACCCACAGGTGGACGCTGGGAGAGAAACACCTCGTCGCCGTGCTGCATCAGCAGGAAATAGCCGGTGCGTTCCGGGATGATCTGCTTCGGTTTTTTGCCCGGATATTCCGCCCATGAATGGTTCGCATAGGCCACGCAGCCGTTGCTCAACGGGCACAGCTCGCACTTCGGCTTCGAGCGGGTGCAAACCATCGCCCCGAGATCCATCATCGCCTGGTTGAAGCGTTCTACCCCTTGCGCCGGGGTCACCTCTTCGCTGATATCCCACAGCCGTTTTTCGACCTCTTTTTTCCCCGGCCAGCCGCTGACAGCATAGCAGCGGGCGAGCACGCGCTTCACGTTGCCGTCGAGAATCGGATAATGCTGACCGAGCGAAAGCGACAGAATCGCCCCTGCCGTTGAACGCCCGACGCCGGGCAGCGCTGCCACTTCGTCAAAGGTTTGCGGGAAGATGCCGCCATGCTGTGTCGCCACCTGCTGGGCGGCTTTATGCAAGTTGCGCGCCCGCGCGTAGTAGCCGAGACCGGTCCACAGATGCAGCACTTCATCCAGCGGCGCGTTGGCGAGATCCACTACCGTTGGGAAACGCGCCATAAAGCGTTCAAAATACGGGATTACCGTGGTCACCTGGGTTTGTTGCAACATCACTTCGGAGAGCCATACTTTGTAGGGCGTCTTGGCGATTTGCCAGGGCAGGGTTTTACGCCCGTATTTGTCGTACCAGTCCAGAACCTGGGCTGAAAATTGCGCGGCGAGAAAAGTCAAAGCTATGGCTCCGGGATCGCGATTACAGGGTGGCAGATTGCAGCACAAGGGCGAGTGGCTGTAAACCCTTGCATCCGCCGGGTAACTTTGGATAATGCCCGTTTTCCGAACACTTTCACTAGCAGACTTAACTTTTATGAAAAACGACGTCATTTCTCCGGAATTCGATGAAAACGGCCGCCCGCTGCGCCGTATTCGTAGCTTCGTCCGTCGCCAGGGGCGCCTGACGAAAGGGCAGCAGCATGCGCTGGATAACATTTGGCCGGTGATGGGCGTTGAATTCAACGATGCGCCGCTCGATTTCGCTGCCCTGTTTGGCCGCGAAGCGCCGGTCACACTAGAAATTGGTTTCGGCATGGGGGCTTCGCTGGTGGCGATGGCAAAAGCCAAACCGGAACAGAATTTCCTTGGCATTGAAGTGCACTCCCCGGGCGTTGGCGCCTGTCTGGCTTCTGCTGAAGAAGAAGGTGTGCAAAATCTGCGTGTGATGTGTCACGATGCGGTGGAAGTGCTGCATACCATGATCCCGGATAACTCACTGAATATGGTGCAGCTGTTTTTCCCTGACCCGTGGCATAAAGCGCGTCATAATAAACGTCGTATCGTGCAGCCGCCTTTCGCTGAGCTGGTCAAAAGCAAACTGAAACTCGGCGGCGTCTTCCATATGGCGACCGACTGGGAAGCCTATGCCGAGCATATGCTGGAAGTGATGTCCTCGCTGGAAGGCTATCGTAACCAGTCGGCAAGCAACGATTACGTACCGCGCCCGGAATCGCGCCCGGTAACCAAATTTGAACAGCGTGGTCATCGTCTCGGCCACGGCGTATGGGACTTAATGTTCGAGAGGGTGAAATAATGGCCAAGAATCGTAGCCGTCGTCTGCGTAAAAAAATGCATATCGATGAGTTTCAGGAGTTAGGCTTCTCCGTCGCCTGGCGTTTCCCGGAAGGGACCACCGAAGAGCAGATCGACCAGACGGTCAACGATCTGATCGAAGAGGTGATTGAGCCGAACAAGCTGGCCTTCGACGGCAGCGGCTATCTCTCCTGGGAAGGTCTCATCTGCATGCAGGAGATCGGTAAGTGCACCGAAGAGCATCAGGCCATCGTACGCAAATGGCTGGAAGCGCGTAAGTTAGAGGATGTGCGCACCAGCGAACTTTTTGACGTCTGGTGGGACTAAGTTTGACAAGGGTCGGCAACTGCCGGCCCGTTTTGTCTTAAGGGAGTTTTATGATGCGTAAAACGCTGCTGGCGGTGGCGCTCTCCGTCACCGCTTTGTCTGCCCATGCGGACTACCAATGTAGCGTCACGCCGCGTGACGATGTGATCCTTAGCCCGCAGCAGGTGCAGGTGAAAGGGGAAAACGGCAATCTGGTGATAAAGCCGGACGGCAACCTGACCTTTAACGGTAAAGCCTATACTCTGAGCGCCGCCCAGCGCGAACAGGCGCAGGATTACCAGGCCAGCCTGCGCAGCAGCCTGCCGTGGATTGACGAAGGTGCGCGTTCGCGAGTCGAAAAAGGCCGTAAGGCGCTGGATAAAATCATCACTGAACAGGTTGGCGCCAACAGCAGCATGCATGGTCGCCTGACCAAGCTGGACGCGCAGCTGAAAGAACAGATGAACCGCATCATTGAGCGCCGCAGCGATGGCCTGACCTTCCACTATAAAGCTATCGACCAGGTACGCGCCGATGGCCAGCAACTGGTGAATCAGGCGATGGGCGGCATTCTGCAGGACAGTATTAACGAGATGGGCGCGAAAGCGGTGCTCAAAGGCGGCGGCAACCCGCTGCAGGGCATTCTCGGCAGCCTCGGCGGCCTGCAAACGGCGATCCAGGATGAATGGAAAAACCAGGAGGCCGATTTCCAGCAGTTTGGTAAGGACGTCTGCAGCCGGGTGGTCTCGCTGGAGGATAGCCGGAAATCGCTGGTTGGCTCGCTGAAATAAAGACATGGCGGTCCGCTTTCCGACAGGACCGCCTCTGCGTTTACTCGTTCAGAAATAACTCAAGCAGGGAATTCAAAAACAGCTTACCGTGCTCGGTGATCTGCCAGTTCTGCTCGTCTTCCTGTAGATACCCCTGGGCTATCGCCGCGTCCAGCTGCGGGCGGATCGCCGCTTCATCAAGACCGGTATAGCGGCTAAATTCTGCGCGCGGCGCGGCCTCCAGCAGGCGGAAACGGTTCATAAAGAACTCAAACGGTTTATCCGCCTCTTCCACATCATGCTGACGCTCGAGGTAGCGGCCCTCCATATACCCGCGTGGGTGGCGGGTTTTGGCGGTCCGCAGGATGCGTCCGTCAGGGAAGGTTATCTTACCGTGCGCGCCGCAGCCGACGCCGAGGTAGTCGCCAAAGCGCCAGTAGTTGAGATTATGCTGACACTGGAAGCCCGGTTTAGCGTAGGCGGAAGTCTCGTACTGCTGATAGCCGGCGGCGCTCAGCAGCTGATGCCCCTGCTCGAAAATATCCCATAGCGCGTCGTCATCCGGCAGCACCGGCGGCCGGGAACCGAACAGGGTGTTCGGCTCAATGGTCAGCTGGTACCACGACAGGTGCGGTGGATTCAGCGCAATCGCCTGACGCAGATCGTCCAGCGCCTCCTCCAGCGACTGGTCCGGCAAACCGTGCATCAGGTCGAGATTGAAGCTGCGCAGGCCCAGGCCGCTGGCGAGACGTGCCGCCCGTTTGGCCTCTTCCGGACCGTGGATCCGCCCCAGGCGCTGCAGCTTCGGTTCGCTAAAGCTTTGTACGCCGATGGAGATGCGGTTCACTCCGGCGCGCTGGTAATCAACGAAGCGATCGGCCTCCACGGTGCCCGGGTTGGCTTCCATAGTAATTTCCGCCCCAACGGCCAGCGGCAGGCAGGCGCGGACGCCATCCAGCAGAGTTTGCATGGCCGGGCCGGACAGCAGGCTCGGCGTACCGCCGCCGATAAAAATAGTGCCTATTCCCCGTCCCTGGGCATATTGCGCATCGGCCTGCAGGTCGTTTAGCAGATGCTGGACGTAATCGTCATGCGGCACCTCGCCTTTCAGCGCATGCGAATTAAAGTCGCAGTACGGGCATTTCTGCACGCACCAGGGAATATGAATATAGAGACTCAGCGGCGGCAAATTAGCCATTACGTAATGCTTCCAGTAACAGTTTTAGCGCTTGCCCACGATGGGAAATCGCACTCTTTTCTTCACGGCTCAGTTCGGCCGCGGTTTTCCCTTCTGACGGGACGAAGAAGATCGGGTCGTAGCCGAAGCCACCCGTACCGGCGGCTTGTCGGGTGATTACCCCAGGCCAACTGCCGTGGCACACCAGCGGCGTGGGATCCTCGGCATGGCGCAGATAGACCAACACGCAGTGGAACTGCGCCTGACGCTGGTCGTCCGGCACGTCCTTTAATGCGTCGAGCAGCTTCTCAAGATTCTGCTGGTCGGTGGCGTCGACGCCGGAATAGCGGGCGGAGTAAATACCCGGCGCACCGCCAAGAGCATCGACGGCCAGACCGGAATCGTCGGCAATGGCCGGCAGGCCGGTGATCTGTGCCGCATGACGCGCTTTCAGAATCGCGTTTTCAATAAAGGTCAGGCCGGTCTCTTCCGCAGAGTCCACGCCCAGCTCGGTCTGAGCGACGATATCGAGACCAAAATCTTCCAGCAACGAGGCCAGTTCGCGCACTTTACCGGCGTTGCCGGTCGCGAGGACGACTTTTTGCATGATGAATCCTGTTTATTCAGTTAGCGCCGCGACCGCAGTCGGGATCTGTTGTGGGGCGATGATTTTAACTTGCTTATGGCGACCCAGCTCGCCTTTTTCAATCAGTACCTGGCTTTTGGCGACGCGGAACTGTTTGGCGAGAAATTTCACCAGGTGGGCATTGGCCTGGCCATCAACGGGCGGGGCGGTAATGGCGACTTTGAGCTCGTCGCCATGTACGCCCACGATGCTATCGCGGCTGGCCTTCGGCTGAATGTACAGCCTCAGCACCAGCCCGTCAGCACAGGTTTCAACGGCACTCATAGCGCCATCCACAGCCCCGGCAGCAGCACGTTACCGGTGGCCTGCAGCACCTCGGCGACGCCCATATTAATCACGTACAGCAGCAGCACCAGCACCATCGGTGAGAAATCGATACCGCCCATCGACGGCAGCAGGTTGCGGATAGGGCGCAGCAGCGGGTCCGCCAGCTGCATCAGCACGTACTCTACCGGGCTACGGCCCTGGCTGACCCAGCTCATGATCGCCATCAACAGCAGCACCCAGAAGATCAATGAGCCGATGGTTTTCAGCAAAATAAGCAGGGCGGAGATCCAGATGATCGGCTGGAAGGTGATCACCATAAACAGCACGATCGCTTTGATGACGCAGAGAATAAATGCCACCAGCAGCGAGGCGCTGTCAATCGGCCCCATCGCCGGGATAATCCGGCGCAGCGGCCCGACAATCGGCTGCGTGGCCTTCACCACAAACTGCGAAAACGGGTTGTAAAAGTCGCAGCGCGCCCACTGCATCCAGACGCGTAACAACACGACCATCGTATAAAGCTCAATGACCGTTGAAAGCAGGAAAGTCAACGTCTTCATGGCGTTCCTCAGATTCCTTATTATTTGCTGTAGTCGCGCGCACCAAAAATAGCTGTGCCGATGCGCACCATCGTGCTTCCCGCCGCGATTGCGGCTTCCATATCGTCCGACATTCCCAGAGACAACGTATCGACCGTGGGGTACCGCGTTTTTAATCGCGCAAATGCTACCGCCATTTGCTGGGCGACGGCAAACTGCCTTACATATTCTGACTCAGGCGCGGGGATGGCCATCAGGCCGCGCAGCTCCAGATGAGGTAATTCAGCGATCTCCGCCGCTAATGCATCGAGTGCTTCCAACGGGATGCCGGATTTACTCTGCTCATCGCTGATGTTGATTTGAATCAGCACCTTCAGCGGCGGCAGATGCGCCGGGCGCTGTTCGCTCAGGCGGGTGGCGATTTTCAGCCGATCGACAGTGTGGCACCAGTCAAAATGCTCTGCCACCAGCCGGCTTTTGTTGGACTGTAGAGGGCCAATAAAGTGCCACTGCAGCCCACTGACGCCGGCCTGCTGGAAATGGTTAATCTTTTCCACGCCCTCCTGGACGTAGTTTTCACCAAATGCCCGCTGGCCTGCCGCGATGGCTTCTTCGATCGCGCTCGCAGGTTTTGTTTTACTCACTGCAAGCAATGTCACTTCTTCTGGCGCACGCCCGCAACGAGCGGCGGCACCGGAGATTTTGTCCCGGACCTGTGCCAGGTTATGCGCAATATCGTTCATATTCCGAGGATGAGTTATGAAGCTGGAAGAAATCGTAGCCCTTAGTGTAAAGCATAATGTCTCCGATCTACACCTGTGCAATTCCGCCGCACCGCGCTGGCGGCGGCAGGGCAGGCTGGAGCCCGCCCCCTTTCCCGCGCCGGATATCCCGGATTTACTCAACTGCTGGCTTGATGCCGCACAGTTACAGCACTGGCAGGAACAGGGCCAGATTGACTTTGCGCTGACCCTGGCCTGCGGTTCGCGGCTGCGTGCCAGCGCTTTCGCCCATACGCGTGGAATATCGCTGGTGCTGCGGCTCCTTCCTGAACAGTGCCCGCGTCTGGAGACGCTGGGCGCCCCGCCTGCCCTGAGCGAACTGCTGGCGGAAGAGAGTGGCCTGCTGCTGGTCACCGGAGCGACGGGCAGCGGCAAGTCGACCACCCTGGCGGCGATGGTGGGGCATCTCAACCAGCGTCTTGATGGCCATATTCTGACCCTGGAGGACCCGGTAGAGTTTATTCATCACAGCGAGCGCTGCCTGATCCAGCAGCGGGAGGTTGGCCGTCACTGTCCTTCATTCGCCGCGGCGCTCCGCGTGGCGCTGCGCCAGGATCCGGATGTGATCCTGCTCGGCGAGCTACGCGACAGCGAAACCATTCGTCTGGCGTTAACGGCTGCGGAGACCGGGCATCTGGTGATGGCGACGTTACACACCCGCGGTGCGGCGCCGGCAGTGGAGAGATTGATCGATGTCTTTCCGGCAGAGGAGAAAGATCAGGTTCGTAGTCAGCTGGCCGGAAGCCTGTGCGCGGTGCTGGCGCAAAAATTGTTACCTGCACGTCAGGGCGGGAGAGTTGCGCTATACGAGCTTTTGGTCAATACCCCCGCCGTGGCGAATTTGATCCGTGAAGGAAAAGTGCACCAGTTGCCCGGCGTGATGCAGACCGGGATGCAGGCCGGAATGCTGACATTTACACAGAGTTTTCAGCAACGTGTCGCCGCAGGCGAGCTGTAAGAGAAGCGTGAAGCAGGCAGGGTGGGTTAAATGATATGTTAACTGAATGTTTGATGGCTGTTTATTTATATTATTTGGTAATACAAATAACCATTCTGAATAAATTCAAATAACACATTCAGTTGCGATATGTCGACAGTGAATACGCATTTCCAGGAAAAAAGTTTGATTACCTTTTGACAGCTTTGAGGTATTCGATTTATGCTGTTTACGGGAATAGGATGATTCTCATGGAATAACGTTTCAATTTGTAAGTTGCCAAGGCTATTTATAAATTCACGACTGTTTGTATATTTTTTTATTCATTTAACCACCATGGCGGTGGGTAGCAGCTAAGGAGAGTTTTAAGTGATTAATTTTAATGGAAATTCATCATCTTCTCGTCAGGTTACATTTATTACCCACCCGTCAATTCAAAGCAAAGCCTTTGCCAGCTATCTGAGTGAAACCCTGATGGCACCAGTGGTTTTACAAAACATTAATAAACCACTGGCGCAGCGCCTGGCGAAAGATTCGGTAATATTATTTGATATTGCAGTGTCAAATAAGAAATTAAATGGGGTGTGGCGAAACATTATTCGACTGCAGGCAGATAATCCTCGCTTGTTGATTATTAATAGCGCACAAAAGTATGAGTTATACGAAATGGCGCAGTGGCCGGCTTTATATGGCGTGTTCCGCCATGACGATGATGAATCGCGCTTAATTGAGGGCGTTAAGGCCGTACTGAACGGCGAACAGACGGCTGAATTGAGCGTGATGCACCCGGCGATGTACGCTGCGGACCATGCATCGGCGCCCGTTGAGAACTCGCCACTCACTGAGCGGGAATGTGAGATCCTCAACGAGCTGCGCTGTGGGGCGACGAATCTGGATATTGCCCGTGCCCTGTTTATCAGCGAGAACACGGTGCGTACGCACCTGTACAATGTGTTTCGTAAACTGAGCGTGAAGAATCGTACTCAAGCGGTGAGCTGGGCGAACGAACATCTGCGCCACTAAGCGGCCTGAAGCGCGCCGTCAGCAATTTGCCGGCGGCGCAGGAGAGCAGAGCCTAAAAGCTCTGCTCGAAGTAGCTTTCCAGAATGACCACGGCTGAAGCCGAATCAACGCTACCTTTATTCAGCGCCCGGTAGCCGCCGTGTTCAAATAAGCCTGCCCGAGCCTCCACCGTACTCAGACGTTCATCGTGAAGGACGATCGCGACGCCAAAGCGGCCATGAATTTTATTGGCGAAATTCCGTGCGCGCGCCGTCAGCGGTTGCTCGGTGCCGTCCATATTCAGCGGCAGGCCAACGATCACCGCCTCAGGCTGCCACTCTTTGAGCAGTTTTTCGATGATATTCCAGTCCGGTTTACCGTCCTGCGCCTTCAGCGCCGGTAATGGTCGCGCGGTTGCGGTGATGCGTTGCCCCACCGCCACGCCGATGCTTTTGGTGCCGAAATCAAAGCCGAGAAAGGTTCCGCTCATCATGCATGCCCCGCGACGCCTGGCATCGTCACAATGTCGATACCAATCAGTTTAGCCGCCTCGCGCCAGCGATCGGCGATGGGCGTGCGGAAGAGAATATTCTGGTCAGCAGGGGCGGTGAGCCAGGCATTATCTAAAATCTCTTGCTCCAGTTGCCCTTTCTCCCATGAGGAGTAGCCCAGCGCAACCAGTACGTTGCCCGGCTGTCTGTCGGTACCTAAGGTTTCAAGAACATCCCGCGAGGTGGTGACCACTGTATTATCCGAAATGCGGATACTCGAGGAGAAGTCAGAGGGTGGGGTATGCAGAATAAAGCCGCGGTCTTCCGCCAGCGGGCCGCCCAGCATCACCGGTTTATCCAGACGGATCTCCGGATTGCGCGGCTCCGGAACAATCTTGAGCTTCTCAAGGATCCCTTCCACCTGCAGATTTTCCAGCGGCTTATTGATAATAATGCCCATGGCTCCCTCGTCGTTATACTCGCAGATATAGACCACGGAGCGGCGGAAAATAGGATCCTGAAGCGCAGGCATGGCAATCAGAAAGTGATGCTGTAAATTCATTGTCAGAGGTTCTGTTCCTGGTTCAAAAAGCAACACCCAGTATGCGGGCAAAGTAGAATAGTGTCGATGCACTTTATCTGGCTGGCGCCCGAGTGGCGCCTGGCTGGCAGCGTTTCACGAGCGCGGTCAACCGCGCTCGCTGCGCCATGAGCGGACGTTTATCCGCCCTGGTGTTTATTTGGTGATACGTCTTTCGATAGCGTCCATCAGCATGCCGGTGATCGAAATATCCGGGAAGGCGGCTTCAATCTCACGCACGCAGGTGGGGCTGGTGACGTTAATTTCCGTCAGACGGTCGCCGATGATATCCAGGCCGACGAAGATAAGACCTTTGGCTTTCAGCGTCGGGCCGACGCGGCGGGCAATTTCCCAGTCGCTTTCGGTCAACGGGCGAGCTTCGCCACGGCCGCCAGCGGCCAGATTACCGCGGGTCTCGCCACCCTGCGGAATACGCGCCAGGCAGTAAGGCACCGGCTCGCCGTCCACCACCAGCACGCGCTTGTCGCCGTCTTTAATGGCGGGCAGATAGTTCTGCGCCATGCAGTAGCGGCTGCCGAGCTCGGTCAGGGTCTCCGTGATCACGCCAAGGTTCGGATCGCCGGCTTTGACGCGGAAAATAGAGGCGCCGCCCATGCCGTCGAGCGGCTTCATGATGATATCGCCGTGTTTTTCCCAGAAGGCTTTCAGCTGGGCTTTATTGCGGGTGACCAGCGTTTCCGGCGTCAGTTCAGAGAACCAGGCGGTGAACAGTTTCTCGTTACAGTCGCGCAGGCTCTGCGGCTTGTTGACGATAAGCGTGCCTTTCTCTTCTGCCCGCTCCAGGATGTAGGTCGCATAAATAAATTCGGTATCGAACGGCGGATCTTTACGCATCAAAATAACGTCAAGATCGGCCAGCGGCAGATCCTGCTCACCGGTGAAGTCATACCATTTATCGTAGTTCTGTTCGACGCTCAGCGTGCGCGTACGGGCGCGGGCTTCGCCGTTGATCAAATAGAGGTCGTTCATCTCCATATAATGGAGTTCATAGCCGCGACGCTGCGCTTCCAGCAACATAGCGAAGCTGGTGTCTTTCTTGATGTTGATGGTTGCGATGGGATCCATCACGATGCCAAGCTTGATCATGGTTCTTCTCCGTTAACGCCTCAACCTAAGTCGCCAAAACGCACCTGCAGGGCGGTGATGGCGGTGAGCGCAGTAGTCTCTGTACGCAGAACGCGCGGTCCCAACAGGATATCAGTAAACTGGTATTGCGCGGTCATCGCTATCTCTTCTGCCGATAGCCCACCTTCCGGACCAATCAGCAAACGGACGCGTTCAACCGGTAGCGGCAGCGTATTAATGCTGGCGCTGGCGCGCGGGTGCAGGTTGAGCTTCAGCCCGCTGTCCTGCTCGGCGCACCACTCTTCCAGCTGCATAGCCGGACGTATTTCCGGTACCACGTTACGACCGCTCTGTTCGCAGGCGGCAATAGCGATTTTCTGCCACTGCTGGATCTTCTTCTGCAAACGTTCGGCGTCCAGTTTAACGCCGCAGCGCTCGGAAAACAGTGGCGTTATGAGGCTTACCCCGAGTTCGATCGATTTCTGGATAGTAAATTCCATTTTTTCACCGCGCGACATCACCTGGCCTAAGTGAATATGCAGCGGCGATTCACGATCGTCGGGGTCGCCGCTGAGCACCTCAACCGTGACATTTTTCTTGCCAGCCTCGGTGATGACGGCGTCAAACACCTGGTTACTGCCGTCAAAAAGCTGTAAGTGCTGACCGGTGGCCATGCGCAGGACGCGACCGACGTGGTTGGCCGCGTCATCGCTCAGCGCAATCTGGCTGCCGACAATGAGGCGTTCTGGATGATGGATGCGAGGAATGCGCATGCTTGATATTCCGTTCGTTGCGCAGATGCCAGCTTCCCGCCACCGGGCGGGAAGCACAGGGCTGCAAATTAACAATTGCCGCTAGTGTAGGTTAGCTCTTTTGCGCCTGGCAAGCCTGCTGGACATACGGATTATGGTTGCCCTGCACTTTCGCGATGCGCTCATCGCGCTCACATTCCCAGGCGGTGACCGGGTACTGTTTATCCCAGGCGGTAAACAATTGAGTTTGCTGGCGGGAAAGATTCAGCTGGTAGCGGTCGCGCATATAGAAGTAGGTGCGGGCGATGGCGCCGCGGGCGCGGGCAGGGGGCTCAGCGACTTTATCTTTAAAATCGACCTTCATAGTGCACTGGCCGTACTGGCCTTCACCGCCGTTCCACTGGCTGTACATAAAGTTGCCGCGATCGCCATTCACTTCTCCCACCGCCGGCTGCAGGTTGTGCATATCGCTTTCCATCTTGCGGTACTCCGGATCTTTGGCGCAGTTTTGCCGCCCGCCTTCCTGCCAGCACTGGCGCTGATGGCCGAACTGCCACGCTGGCACCACGTGTTCCCATTCAACCCGGCTGGCGCGGTTCTCATTTTTACGCACTTTATAGCCGCAAGATTCCAGATCGATAACGCCTTTTTTACCCTGCCAGTCGATTTTACAGCCGCAATAAAAGTCGCCCGGAACGTCGGCGTTCACTTTGACGCCAGCGGCCTTGGCCTGGGAAAAACTACTAATACCGGCGGCCGCAAGCGGGCCACTGACTGCCGTGCTCAATACCGCTACGGCTAAAACATGCATACGGGACATCGTTAACTCCGTGTCAAAACGAGCCCGCAACGTAGCGAATGAGGGTGCCGGATGCAATCAGTCAGATCAGAAAGTTTCTAATTAATTCCGATGGTTATTTTTCAGCCACCAGCAGATCGCCGCAGTGAACGCAGCGGTAGGTGGCCTCGCCGCGCACCACCCGGTTATGGCGACGGACGGTGAGCTGATGCTGCTGACAGCGACAGCGATAGGGGAAGGTGTTCTGGCGGACCGAATCGAGTTCAAAACGGTGGGTGCGACGCGCGGGAACGCCAAGGACGCTCTCCATCATCCATTTCCACTCTTTACCGTGCGGCGCGACGCGGCCAAAGTGCTGCCAGACCAGCAGGTGCGCCAGCTCGTGCGGTACCACTTCATCGATAAACTCCTGCTGATTTTCCAGCAGCAGCACCGGGTTTAAACGAATTTCGTTTTTCTCCAGCCAGGCGGTGCCGGCGGAGGTACCGCGCTGCTGGTAGACCAGCGTCGGCTCCGCGTAGCGGCGTTCCAGTTTGAGGTTCGCTTTGGCGAGATGCTCCCGCAGGCTGCGCATCACGGCCTGCTGAATAGCGATGGGAATACGGGGTGTTTTCATAGCGCCAGAGGATAGTGCGACGGGCGGGGGAGAGCAAGAGGAAGCTTCCTCCCGGGAGGGGAGGAAGCTCAGGCGGGTTAGTCGCGGGCGCCGATTTCACGCAGCGGACGACCCTGCATCAGGTTACGTTCAATATGTTCCAGCGAGACGTTTTTGGTTTCCGGAATCAGCCAGATAGTCAGCAGGATAAACAGCACGTTCAGACCGCCGTACACCCAGAAGGTATTGGCGCTGCCCAGCGAGTTGAGCATGGTCAGGAAGGTGGCGCCGACAATCATATTGGCAATCCAGTTGGTCGCTGTGGAGCAGGTGATGCCGAAGTCGCGGCCTTTCAGCGGCTGGATTTCGGAACACAGTACCCAAATCAGCGGACCGGCACTCATGGCGAAACCGACGATGAACATCAGCAGCATCAGGACGGCGATGTACTGCGCGGTAGAGGAGTGAATGCCGATGTGCATCATGCTACCCAGCACGCCCATGCCCGCGGCCATCACGATAAAGCCGAGGATTAGCGTCGGTTTACGACCCCAGCGGTCGACCAGACCGATAGCGATAAAGGTGGCCAGCACGTTGGTCAGACCGACGATCACCGTCCCCCACATCTGCTCGGTGGTGTTGGCGTAGCCCGCCAGCTCAAAAATCTTCGGTGCGTAGTACATGATGACGTTCATGCCGGTGAACTGCTGCATCACCTGCAGCAAAATACCGAGGAACACCGCACGGCGGAAGTTGCTGTTGTCTTTGAACAGCGACCAGCCGGACTGTTTCACCTTCAGGCTTTCGCGGATCTCGTCAAGCTCACGTTTCGCTTCGGCGCTGGTATCGCGCAGACGCAGCAACACGCGTTCAGCATCAACGAAGCGACGTTTCGCAGCGAACCAGCGCGGGCTGTCCGGCAGGAAGATGACACCGATCAGCAGTAAAATCGCCGGAATAATGATCACACCGAGCATCCAGCGCCACGCGCCGCTATAGCTGAAGGCGGTGTCAGAGAGATAGGCGCCGAGGATCCCGATGGTGATCATCAGCTGGTACATCGAAATCATACTGCCGCGAATCTTCTCTGGCGCGATTTCCGACAGATACAGCGGTGCAGTATAAGAGGCAACGCCCACCGCCAGGCCCAGCAGCACGCGGGAAACCAGTAGGATCTCGACGTTTGGCGCGGCAGCGGAGAACAGAGAGCCGGCGACAAAGAGGATGGCGCCGATCATCAGGCTTTTTTTACGGCCCAGTTTGAAGGAGAGCCAGCCGCTGCCGACCGCACCGACGGCGGCACCGAACATCATGGAGCTGACCACCCACTCCTGGGTATGGGCTGAAATCTGGAACTCATTGGCAATAAAGGGTAAGGCACCCGCAATAACACCGATATCAAGGCCGAACAGCAGGCCAGCCAGTGCGGCGAGGAAGCAGACGAAGAACGTCATGGTCTTGTTCGAACGCCCTTGTTTTTTGTTGTCAGGCATAACGCCCTCCAGTTGAGTTATTGATTCTGTCGATGGTTAGGGTAGGACACTCGACGGTAAAAAAACGTGATTATAGTCACGGCTGTGTAATCGTTTACACAAAGGTAAAGAAACGTAATGCATTAAATGCTTTTTAAATCAGCAGTATATGCAAGGATAGTCGACAATTTGAAAAACGGTAATCAGAGTTGACCGAAACAATATGTAACATTGTGAAAAAAACACGCATGAAATGCCTGCTGTAGGCAGGAAGTGGCATTCATCACTATGTAATCGCTTTCATCATGTTGCAGCGTTCCGCTGAAGCGAGGCGCAGGGGGAGGGCGACGGAAACAAAAAGGCCAGCGCGAGGCTGGCCTTGAAGAGAGGAAACGGGGAGGTTATTTCAGACCGGCCGCTTCGCGCAGCAGAGCCGCTTTGTCGGTTTTTTCCCATGGGAAATGCTCGCGACCAAAGTGACCGTAGGCAGCGGTTTCTTTGTAGATCGGGTGCAGCAGGTCCAGCATCTGAATCAGGCCGTACGGACGCAGGTCGAAGAACTCGCGCACCAGCAGGGTCAGCTGTTCAGAAGGCACTTTCTCGGTGCCGAAAGTTTCCACCATGATGGAAGTCGGTTCAGCAACGCCGATAGCGTAGGAGACCTGGATTTCACAACGATCGGCCAGGCCTGCGGCAACGATGTTTTTCGCCACATAGCGCGCCGCGTAGGCTGCGGAACGGTCAACTTTAGACGGATCTTTACCGGAGAACGCGCCGCCGCCATGACGAGCCATGCCGCCGTAGGTATCAACGATGATCTTACGACCGGTCAGACCGCAGTCGCCCATCGGGCCGCCGATAACGAAACGTCCGGTCGGGTTGATGAAGAACTTGGTCGAAGCGCTCAGCCATTCGGTCGGCAGGGTCGGCTTGATGATCTCTTCCATCACCGCTTCCTGCAGAGATTTCTGGTCAATATCTTCCGCGTGCTGCGTGGACAGAACCACCGCATCGATGCCGACGATTTTGCCGTCGTCATACTGGAAGGTCACCTGGCTTTTCGCATCCGGACGCAGCCACGGCAGGGTGCCGTTTTTACGTACTTCAGCCTGGCGCTGCACCAGACGGTGAGCATAGGTCACCGGCGCTGGCATCAGCACGTCGGTTTCGTTGGTCGCATAGCCAAACATCAAACCCTGGTCGCCTGCGCCCTGTTCCAGCGGGTCGGCACGGTCGACGCCCTGGTTGATGTCCGGAGACTGTTTACCAATGGCGCTCAGAACGGCACACGAGTTGGCGTCAAAGCCCATATCGGAATGCACGTAGCCAATTTCGCGGACGGTGTTACGGGTGATCTCTTCGATATCAACCCATGCGCTGGTGGTGATTTCGCCGCCTACCAGCACCATGCCGGTTTTGACATAGGTTTCACATGCGACACGTGCTTTCGGATCCTGCTCGAGGATCGCATCCAGCACGGCATCAGAGATTTGGTCAGCAATTTTGTCAGGATGCCCTTCTGATACGGACTCAGACGTAAAAAGGTGTTTTGCCATATTTTATTTCACCTGTGGACGATTCGGATAGCTCATACTGTTGTGTAATGTGGCTTTGGTGGATAATCAGCGCAAAGCCGCGCAGGTAGCGACACGAGCAGTCTGAGTGTTAATCAGTATAGACGGATTAACTTCTGGATGGCTATTTTAGGTCAATTCTTGAGCCCATTTCCAGCCTTTTTTGATGGCGGTCGCATTTATGGGAAAACCCGCCTGGCAAATTTTCCTGACAACCACGCAAACGCACACATTTTTATTTTGCTTTTTACCCTGCTTCTCGGTATAAAACGCCGCGCGCGGCTCATTAAAAAAGCGCACGGGGCATCGCCCTGTGGTGCCACTTCCAGCCGGGTTAAGCAGTCTGTATTTACAGAATCTCGCAGCGGCGTAGCGCCTGTTGCCCGGTATGTATAGCTTTGGCTTGTCGCCGACCCTGTCGCAGGGCGGTGTGGAGGTGATACCAGATAATGAACCAACGTTTTTCGCTTGATTCGTCGCGTCGTTCTGTCGCGCGTCAGCACTCCGCAACCTGCATCTCTCTCATGCAAACCAGCCGATGTTCACCCCATCTCGGCGCTTCTCAGGATTCCAGGGCCGGTCGGTCGTCAGAAAACTGAACAAGGGCGCTCTTGCCAGGCAAGAGTTTTCTCGTGGTTTCTCCGGACTGTCATACTCTGTTCGGCTACGTGTTTTACGATGATATGAATAAGAAACCGGTCGCGCAGTCGCAAAACCAGCAGATAGTGCTGGGCTTTAGGACTGTTCATGGGTTGTTATCGCATCTTTGGACTGCGATAGTAGTTAACTGTCTTACACTTATTATTAAAAATTGAGGTTCGCTATGTCTGACGACATGTCTATGGTTTCGCCTTCGTCAGCAGGCGAACACGGTGTACTACGTTCCATGCAGGAGGTAGCGATGAGCTCCCAGGAAGCCAGCAAGATGCTGCGTACTTATAATATTGCCTGGTGGGGCAATAACTATTATGACGTCAACGAACTGGGCCACATCAGCGTTTGCCCGGATCCGGACGTCCCGGAAGCGCGCGTGGACCTCGCGGAATTAGTCAAAGCCCGCGAGGCGCAAGGGCAAC
Organism: Klebsiella sp. K-Nf6; assembly: GCF_002806655.1. Classification (NCBI taxonomy): domain Bacteria; kingdom Pseudomonadati; phylum Pseudomonadota; class Gammaproteobacteria; order Enterobacterales; family Enterobacteriaceae; genus Klebsiella; species Klebsiella sp. K-Nf6. The sequence continues at coordinate 152,536 of NZ_PIBN01000013.1, forward strand.
GTTTGCCGGCGCTGTTCTGCTTCCCGCAGATCCTGCAGCACCGCCTGCGCTCGATCAACGCCGCCTTCAAACGCGCGCGTGAATCGTACGGTTATAACGGCGATTACTTCCTCGTCTACCCGATTAAGGTTAACCAGCACCGTCGCGTGATTGAATCGCTGATCCATTCCGGCGAGCCGCTGGGACTGGAAGCCGGTTCGAAAGCGGAACTGATGGCCGTGCTGGCGCACGCCGGGATGACCCGCAGCGTCATCGTCTGTAACGGCTATAAAGACCGCGAATATATCCGTCTGGCGCTGGTGGGCGAGAAGATGGGCCACAAGGTCTATCTGGTCATCGAGAAGATGTCGGAAATCGCCATCGTGCTGGAAGAGGCCGAGCGCCTGAACGTGGTGCCGCGCCTCGGCGTGCGTGCGCGTCTGGCCTCGCAGGGCTCCGGCAAATGGCAATCCTCCGGCGGAGAGAAGTCCAAGTTTGGCCTCGCGGCGACCCAGGTACTGCAGCTGGTCGAGATCCTGCGTGCCGCAGGGCATCTTGAGAGCCTGCAACTGCTGCACTTCCACCTCGGTTCGCAGATGGCCAACATTCGCGACATCGCCACTGGCGTACGTGAATCCGCGCGTTTCTACGTCGAACTGCATAAGCTGGGCGTCAACATTCAGTGCTTTGACGTCGGCGGCGGTCTGGGCGTGGACTATGAAGGGACCCGCTCGCAGTCTGACTGCTCGGTGAACTACGGTCTGAATGAATACGCCAACAACATCATCTGGGCGATCGGCGATGCCTGCGAAGAGAACGGCCTGCCGCACCCGACGGTGATCACCGAATCCGGCCGCGCGGTGACCGCGCACCATACCGTGCTGGTTTCCAACATCATCGGCGTGGAGCGTAACGAATACACTGAGGCGACCCCGCCGGCGGAAGACGCCGCGCGTCCGCTGCAGAGCATGTGGGAAACCTGGCTGGAGATGCACGAGACCGGCAACCGCCGCTCGCTGCGCGAATGGCTGCACGATAGCCAGATGGACCTGCACGATATCCATATCGGCTACTCCTCCGGCACTTTCAACCTGCAGGAGCGCGCCTGGGCCGAACAGCTGTATCTGAACATGTGTCATGAAGTGCAGAAGCAGCTCGACCCGAGCAACCGCGCGCATCGTCCCATCATCGATGAGCTGCAGGAACGCATGGCGGATAAAATCTACGTCAACTTCTCGCTGTTCCAGTCGATGCCGGATGCCTGGGGGATCGATCAGCTGTTCCCGGTGATGCCGCTGGAAGGGCTGAACAAGTCGCCGGAGCGCCGCGCGGTGCTGCTGGACATCACCTGCGACTCCGATGGTGCCATCGATCACTATGTGGACGGCGATGGGATCGCCACCACCATGCCGATGCCGGAATACGACCCGGAGAACCCGCCGATGCTGGGCTTCTTTATGGTCGGGGCCTATCAGGAGATCCTCGGCAACATGCATAACCTGTTCGGCGACACCGAGGCGGTGGACGTGTTCGTCTTCCCTGATGGCAGCGTTGAGGTTGAGCTGTCCGACGAGGGCGATACCGTGGCGGATATGCTGCAGTATGTGCAGCTGGATCCGAACACGCTGCTGACCCAGTTCCGCGATCAGGTGAAAAACACCGACCTGGACGACGCGCTGCAGCAGCAGTTCCTCGAAGAGTTTGAGGCGGGACTGTACGGCTATACTTATCTGGAAGACGAGTAACCATTGATGCCCGGTGGCGCTGCGCTTACCGGGCCTGTGAAGGTAGGCCGGATAAGGCGAAGCCGTCATCCGGCAGAATGCGATACTCACTTGAACCCGTATGCATTACCGGCGATAATTCACGCCAATAAGCGATTTATCTATCAAACCCTTCCTCGTCGGGCCTAACGACGCGGAGGGGTTTTTTTATACTTATTTTTTACGTTCCACGACTGCGAGAAGAGGTCATATCCATGAGCACTTTAGGTCATCAATACGATAACTCCCTGGTATCCAACGCCTTTGGCTTTCTGCGTTTGCCAATGAACTTCATGCCGTATGAAAGCGATGCGGACTGGGTCATCACCGGCGTGCCGTTTGATATGGCGACCTCCGGGCGCGCGGGTGGTCGTCATGGTCCGGCGGCGATCCGCCAGGTTTCCACTAACCTCGCCTGGGAGCACAACCGTTTCCCGTGGAACTTCGACATGCGCGAACGCCTGAACGTGGTGGACTGCGGCGATCTGGTGTACGCCTTCGGCGACGCGCGTGAAATGAGCGAGAAACTGCAGGCCCACGCCGAGAAACTGCTGGCGGCAGGCAAGCGCATGCTCTCCTTCGGCGGTGACCACTTTGTTACCCTGCCGCTGCTGCGCGCCCACGCTAAGCACTTCGGTAAAATGGCGCTGGTGCACTTCGATGCCCACACCGACACTTACGCCAACGGCTGCGAGTTCGACCACGGCACCATGTTCTACACCGCACCGAACGAAGGGCTTATCGATCCGAACCACTCCGTGCAGATCGGAATCCGTACTGAATTCGATAAAGACAATGGTTTTACCGTGCTCGACGCCGGCCAGGTCAACGACCGCAGCGTTGATGACGTGATTGCCCAGGTGAAGCAGATCGTCGGCGACATGCCGGTGTACCTGACCTTTGATATCGACTGTCTGGATCCGGCGTTTGCGCCAGGCACCGGGACCCCGGTTATCGGCGGGTTAACCTCAGACCGGGCGATCAAACTGGTGCGTGGCCTGAAGGATCTGAACATCGTTGGGATGGACGTGGTGGAAGTCGCTCCGGCCTACGATCAGTCCGAAATCACCGCTCTGGCGGCGGCGACCCTCGCTCTGGAAATGCTCTACATCCAGGCGGCGAAGAAGGGCGAATAAGCCGGGTAACCCCGACCCTCTCCCTTCCCGGGAGAGGGTTGCGCGCGGCACAGAGGGGTTATCAAGGCGCCGGGCGAGTGCTCCTGCGCGCCGGGAGAGGGCCGGCGCACAGGAGAGGGGTCATCATCGCGTCAAAACACGTTAAACGGATATTCGACGTAGAACCGGACTTCATTCCCGCTAACGTTATAGTCGCTGGCGTTGCTGGAAACGCGCAGCACCGAATAGCGTAGTCTGAATTTCAAATCTTTCGCCACGCCGTTTTGCACCTGGTATTGAACCTGGTTGAACCATTCGTGTTCTTTGCCGTTGCTGGTCTCTGACGTTTTAATGTTATCACCACGCACGTAGGCGGTGGTCCAGGTCAGCCCCGGTAATCCCAGCCCGGCAAAATCCAGTCCGTACGATGCCTGCCAGGAGCGTTCATCTTCACCGTTAAAATCAGACCAGTAGGAGTTGGCCAGCCAGATGGTGTTCCCGCCATCGCCAACTCCCCCCTGGTTCTGGTAACCGCCGTAGTGGTAACCGGTGCTGCCGCTGCTTTGCTGATAAGCGACTTTAAAGGTGTGAATATCCCAGATGTAGCTGGCGGCCAGGCTCCAGATGCTGTTGCTGCGCCCGGTGTCATTGGCGTCGGCATATTCTTGATCCAGGCGTGAGTGATAGCCGTTGAAATCGAGAACCAGCTGTTGGTCGGCGGCGAACGGCTGCTTGTAGTTCAGGCCAAGATACTGTTTGTTCAGCACATCTTCGACGTGTGACGCGTACAGCGCGCCGCTGAGCTGGTCGTTGAACCGGTAGCTTGCCCCACCGAAGGTCAGGCTTTTCAGGCCGCTGTTATGGCTGTCGTCGCTTTTGCGCTGCTGATCGGTCAGGTAGCCGGCGTTAATTTCCAGACCGTCGATTTCGCGTGAGGTGAGCATGGTGCCGGTATAGCTCTCGTACAGCAGGCGTGAATCGTCAGCGTAGACGATGGGCAGCATCGGCCGCTGGCTGCCGTAGCTGAGCACGGTATTCGAAAAGCGCATTTTGCCGGTAGCGCCGAATTTCGCGAGGTCGGATTTCGCGCGGCCATCGTCATCCTGGGCGAAAAAGTCGATCCCGCCCGCGCCGCTGCGCCCGCGACCGCCGTCAAGGCGCACCGCATACTGAGCGATACCGTCCACGCCAAAGCCGACCGGTCCCTGGGTAAAGCCCGATTCGAAGGTGGCGATAATCCCCTGGCCCCATTCGGCTTTATCCGGCAACCCATCGCGATAATCACGTTTGATATACGCGTTACGTAAAAAGAGATCCAGATGGCTGTCGTCAATAAAGCCCTGACTGGCGGATTGTTGGCTGGCGAAAGTCGGTGCGGCGGCAATTATGCCAAGTGCAATTAAGGATAATTCTTTTTTCACTGAAGGCACTTCTCTGTCTGTCGATATATTCAATGGAATCACTGCAGTCGCGATATTCTCCTGAAATAATGTCGAAAGCAATCATTGTGTGAGCAATGGTATCGCCAGGAAACAAGCCGTGTGGCGCACGCCGGCTGCGTTTGGCGAAGAGGGGTGGACTATTTATTATCTGGAGGAACGCGGTTCTGAAAGGCGGATTGTGTACACCGTTTTTCATTTGCCAAATAATATTTTGCTGAGTGGCAGCGCTTAAAATAATTGGCTGTGACGAGGTGCAACAATAATTAACGGTTTGTGCGCTTAAATTATCAATTCATGCGGCTAAATATTTTTACAGGTATATAAAAAAAGGGAGGCGATAATGCCTCCCGCTGTCGATTATTTAATCCCGTCGGCTTTCATGCGATCGCGAATATGCTGGGCGCGCGCTTCTGAGGCCGGGTGATCGTCAAACATAGAGCTCTGACGACCGGCTTCCAGCTTGGCCAGTTTTTCGAAGCTGGTGGCCAGTCCCGACGGATTGATGCCGCGCTTACGCAACAGGTCATAAGAGTAGTCATCCGCTTCCGATTCCTGACGCTGGGAGAACTGCGAGTTCACCAGTTTTTCGCCTAAATCGCCCAGCTGCGACTGCGACAGGCTGCCGACGATGCCGCCGGCGGAGGCCGCCGCCGCACGCACGGCGTTGGTGCCCAGCGCGACCTGCATGCCTTTCTTCACGTGGCCCAGCGCAACGTGGCCCATTTCGTGGCCGATAACCGCTTCAACTTCATTATCGTTCATCAGGTCCATCAGCCCGCTGTAAACGCGGATGCAGCCGTTCGCCATCGCGAAGGCGTTCACATCCTTGGTCTCATAGACCTTGTAGTTCACTGGCTGGCCATTGATGTTATCGCCCAGCGCGGTCGCGATTTTGCTCAGACGCTGGCTGTATTCACTGCTGGCCGGGGCGATTTTCGCTTTGGCGTCCATCTCTTTACAGGCCTGGTCGCTTAAGGTTTTCACCTGCGCATCGCTGAGGGAGTACGCCTGGAAGGCTTCGGCGCCTGAGCTGAGCAGACCATTGGAGTCCATGTTCTGACATCCGGTGAGGGTTGCTGCGATCCCAAGAGCAAGTACGGTTGAGCGAATTTTCATTTTTTATCTTCCACAATCTTATGGTTGTTTATCCGAAAATACGGCGACGGCAGGGAACCGTATTCTGCGTAAATTATAAAGAGTATCGCAGGATGCGGGCGAGCGGATTCCGGGGTAGCACAACCTGTTCCAGAGATTTCTTAAAGGGCAAAAGGATGCTCCATGTACATGACTTGTCGCTTGGGTTACATTGTTCACACTTTTTTCCGGCGTAGCCCAAAACGCGCTCTCGTCAAGTCGTTAAGGGCATGGCCTTCAACAGTCCGAACTGGAGTCAAAATGTCCTCACGTAAAGAGCTTGCTAACGCTATTCGTGCGCTGAGCATGGACGCTGTACAGAAAGCCAAATCCGGCCACCCGGGGGCCCCGATGG
>NZ_PIBN01000014.1:0-151558 GCF_002806655.1 Klebsiella sp. K-Nf6
AATCCTGCACGACCCACCAATGTAAAAAGGCGCCCTAAAGGCGCCTTTTTGCTATGCGCAGTTTGCGGCCCTGCCGCGAGTTCACCCCGCAGCACTCCCCCTGTCAGCGCTGATACAGCGGATCTTCCACCCTCGCAGCGGTTAAGTTTGCCCCTTCTTCACGCACAATTTCCCATAACGCCTGAGCGGCGGTCGACAGCGAGCGATTTTTCCGGCATGCCAGCATCAGCTGCCGCTCCATCACCGGGGTCAGCCGCTTCACCGTCAGATGGCTCCCCTGCGGTAACGGCAGCGCCAGCGCCGGCAGAACGCTGATGCCAATTCCCGATTCTACCATCGGAAACAGCGTTGCCGGGTGACCAATCTCCTGCACAATGTTCGCCCGGATAGCCAGCCTGCTAAGGGCCGCATCAATCAGCGGACGGCTGCCGGAGGCATAGTCCTGCAGGATCAGTCTCTCATCCTGCAGGGCTTGCCACGGCACCTCCGTCAGGCTGGCAAAAGGATGATCCTCCCGGCAGAGCAGCAAAAAGGGTTCCGCGAGGACCACTTCACATTGCAGATCTGCCGCCGGGCCAGGGTCAATCACAATGCCGAAATCCACTTCCCCATGGCGAATACTCTCCAGCACCCACTGCTGTGGCCGGTCGTGCAACACAAAATCGATATCAGGATAACGACGGTTGCTGTGAGCAATACACTGCGGAATCAGGTGGGCGGAAATCGTCTGACTGGCGGCGACCTTGACGGTACCGCTCATCTGCTGGCCGACGCGCCCGGCGTCACGCAGGGTAATCGTCAACTCATCGAGCAAACGCTCCAGTCGCCCCGCCAGCTGCTGACCCGCTTCGGTAAGCACGACTTCGCGAGTGGTACGGTCGAGTAGCCGGACGCCGGTCTGGTGCTCCAGCTCCTTGACGCTATGGCTGACGGCCGACTGACTTAAGCCAATCATCTCCCCTGCCCGGCTGAAGCTTCTGGCCCGGGCGACGGTGACGAATACTTTTAACTGACGCAGAGAGTAATTCATCTTTTTTATTCATGAATAGATGCAATAAATCAATTTTATTTCTCAAATGAAAAAAAGCACAATAGCGCATCTCTTTTCAGGAGCGTTTATGAAACTTTTCCGCATTCTCGATCCGTTTACGGCAACCCTGGTCACCGTTGTCCTGCTGGCCTCATTCTTCCCCGCCCGTGGCGCTTTCGTTCCCTTCTTTGAACATCTGACCACCGCCGCCATTGCCCTGCTGTTCTTTATGCACGGCGCTAAACTCTCCCGGGAAGCGATTATCGCCGGCGGAGGCCACTGGCGTTTGCATCTGTGGGTGATGTGCAGCACCTTTATTCTCTTCCCGGTACTCGGGGTTCTGTTTGCCTGGTGGGCGCCGGTGAATGTCGATCCGATGCTCTACAGCGGCTTTATCTATCTGTGCATTCTGCCGGCCACCGTGCAATCCGCTATCGCCTTTACTTCGCTGGCCGGAGGCAACGTCGCGGCGGCGGTTTGCTCAGCCTCGGCCTCCAGCCTGCTGGGGATCTTTGTTTCACCGCTGCTGGTGGGCGTCCTGATGAACCTTCATGGCGCAGGCGGCAGCCTCGAGCAGGTCGGTAAAATCATGCTGCAGCTGCTGCTGCCTTTCGTACTCGGTCACTTATCACGGCCGTGGATCGGCAACTGGGTGGCGAAGCATAAGAAGTGGATTGGTAAGACCGACCAGACCTCGATTCTGCTGGTGGTTTACTCCGCCTTTAGCGAGGCGGTGGTGAATGGCATCTGGCATAAAGTCGGTCTGGGATCGCTGCTGTTTATCGTGGTGGTCAGCCTGGTGCTGCTGGCCATTGTCATCGCCGTTAACGTGTTCGTCGCCCGCCGCTGCGGCTTTAACAAAGCCGATGAGATTACTATCGTCTTTTGCGGTTCGAAAAAGAGTCTGGCCAACGGCATCCCGATGGCCAATATTCTCTTCCCGACCTCCATCCTCGGCATCATGGTGCTGCCGCTGATGATCTTCCACCAAATCCAGCTGATGGTCTGCGCGGTGCTGGCGCGGCGCTACAAGCAGCAAACCGATGCGCGTCTCGCTGAGGAAAAGGCCAACGCCGCCAAAGCTTAACGCGCTTTCTTCAGGGGCTGAACCAGATCGCTCAGCCCCTCGGTTTTAATCAGCAGGGTCAACGCCATCAGCTCGCCGAGATGACCGGCAGGAAACTGATCCTTACGCGCAAACCACAGTAAATACTCTTCCGGGACATCGATTAAACGACGTCCCTTGTATTTACCGAACGGCATCTCGGTATTGGCTATTTCGACCAACTGCGCTTTATCCACGTTATTCTCCCAGCAGGCGCATCATTTCGGCTTCATCAATCACCTCAATGCCCAGCTCCTGCGCTTTCGCCAGCTTAGAACCCGCCGCTTCGCCGGCAATTACCAGGTCAGTTTTCTTCGACACGCTACCTGCCACCTTCGCCCCCAGCGCGACGAGACGCGCTTTGGCGTCATCCCGCGACAGCTGGCTCAGGCTGCCGGTCAGGACCACGGTTTTACCCGCAAACGGGCTATCAATCTCTTCCGCTTTCACCACGACTGGCGCTGGCCAGTGAACGCCTTCGGCCAGCAGCTGTGCGATGACATCGCGGTTGCTCTCTTCGGCAAAGAAGTTGAAGGTATGGGTGGCAACCACGATGCCAACATCAGGGACCTTTTGCAGCTCCTCAATGGAAGCCTGCTCCAGGGCTTCAAGAGTGCCGAAATGCGCCGCCAGGGCCGCCGCCGTCGCTTCGCCTACCTCGCGAATACCCAGCGCGTAGAGGAAGCGTGCGAAGGTCGTCTCTTTGGCTTTTTCCAGAGCATTGACCACATTTTGCGCGGACTTCGGCCCCATCCGATCCAGCCCGGTGAGTTTCCCGGCACTCAGGCGAAACAGATCCGCCGGAGTATGGACGTACTCTTTCTCCACCAACTGGTCGATGATCTTGTCGCCCATGCCGTCAACGTCCAGCGCGCGACGGGAAACGAAGTGCTTAAGCGACTCTTTACGCTGCGCGCCGCAGATAAGGCCGCCCGTACAGCGGGCTACCGCCTCGCCTTCCACTCGCTCAACGTCAGACTGACATACCGGGCAGTGGGTCGGGAAGACCACATCCCGGGCATCCGCTGGACGCTCGGAAAGCACCACATTGACCACCTGCGGGATCACGTCGCCTGCCCGGCGAATCACTACCTTGTCGCCGATTTTCAGACCTAAGCGTTCGATTTCATCGGCGTTATGCAGGGTGGCATTGCTCACCAGCACGCCGGCGACATGGACCGGCTCCAGGCGCGCCACTGGCGTGATCGCCCCGGTGCGCCCAACCTGGAACTCCACATCCCGGACGAAAGTCATCTGCTCCTGTGCCGGGAACTTAAAGGCCACGGCCCAGCGCGGCGCGCGGGCCACGAAACCCAACTGCTCCTGGAGCGCCAGCGAATCGACTTTGATCACCACGCCATCAATGTCAAAGCCCAGATGAGGACGATCTTCCTCGACTTTACGATAGTAAGTGAGCACTTCCTCGGGAGTATGGCACAGGGTGACGCGATCGCTCACCGGCAGTCCCCAGGCTTTGAACTGCTGCAAACGGGCCGAGTGGCTGGCCGGCAGCTCACCGCCCTCCAGCACGCCAACGCCGTAGCAGAAGAAAGTAAGCGGTCGCTTCGCCGTGATGCGCGGATCGAGCTGGCGCAACGAACCCGCCGCCGCATTACGCGGGTTAGCAAACACTTTTCCGCCGGTGCGGCGCGCTTCTTCATTGATTTTTTCAAACCCGGCCTGCGGAAGGAAAACCTCACCACGCACCTCAAGACGTGCCGGGATATTCTCGCCATGCAGCTTGAGGGGGATAGTGCGAATGGTTCGCACATTGGAGGTAATATCCTCGCCGGTGGTACCGTCGCCGCGGGTCGCGGCCTGCATCAGTACGCCGTTTTCGTAGAGAATACTCACCGCGAGGCCGTCGAGCTTAAGCTCGCAGCAGTAGGTGAGATCGTCAGTGCTTTTCAGGCGATCCTGTACCCGCTTGTTGAAGGCGAGAAAGCTCTCTTCATCAAACACGTTGTCCAGCGACAGCATCGGCACTTCATGGCGGATCTGGCTGAAGGCAGTCAGTGGTGCCGCCCCCACCCGCTGAGTCGGCGAGTCCGGGGTAATCAGCTCCGGATGTTGACTCTCAAGCTCACGCAGCTCGCGCATCAGGCGGTCATATTCCGCATCGGGCACTTCGGGCGCGTCCATAACGTGGTACAGATATTCATGATGGCGAAGCGTGGTTCGCAGTTCAGTCAGTTGTTGTTCGATCAGTTCCATATCACACCATCAATGATAAAAAACCCCCGACAGGCGGGGGTTGAGAAGGAGTTGAGATAACGCGGGACGTCAGGCGTTCGCGTCTTTCACTTCGCGAATACGATCCTGGTATTCACGCAGTTTTTGCGGCGTCATCATGCGACGCTGATCGTCAAGCACCACGCCGCCCACTTCATCGGCGATATACTGCGCAGACTGCAGCATCAGCTTGAAGTTCTGCAGTTCATCACCGTAGGAAGGGACCTGCATAAAGATAGTCACCCCAGGGGTCATCATGTCCGCCATGCTGTCCGGATTGAACGTCCCCGGTTTCACCATGTTGGCCAGGCTGAACAGCACCGGACCGCTGCCATCCGGGCTCAGATGGCGGTGGAAAATATTCATTTCACCAAACTTGAAGCCGGCCTGCTGGATGCTGTTGATCAGCACCTCGCCGTTAAGCTGTGCGCCATGATGGGCGGCGACGTTCATCACAATGACCGTCTCTTTACGCTCTTTCGGCTGCGGCGGCTCTACCGGCTGCGGTTCGGCGACGGCTGGCTGCGGCGTGGCAACAGGCTGTGGCGCAGGCTGCTGCGGGGCAGCGGGCTGCGGCTGAGCGACGGTCGGCGTCACCGGCTGCGGTGCGACAGGCTGCTGCACAACGGGCTGCGGCTGATGTTGGGGTTGCACGGGCGGCTGCGCGGGCTGCGGCTGTTGCCAGCCAGGCTGCGCAGCCACATGCGGCGCAGGCTGCTGTCCCTGCGGTTGAACCGGGGCCTGACGCGGCGATTGCTGCGGCTGGCGAACCGGTTCTTCAGGACGCACAGGCTGCTGCATCTGGCGCTCGTAAGGCGGCTGGTACTGGTGCTGCGGCGCCTGACGAGGGGCTTCATGCTCCCCATGCGCGCCGTGCGGGGCGTGAGTGACCGGATGAACGCGGACTTCACCTACGCCTTCAACATTATCATCAAAGTCTTCGTTTTCCGACTCATCGTCGCGCGACTTCATACGTTTCAGTGGGCGATCGCGAAACATCGAAGAACGTTCTTTACGGCTGGTCCAGAAACCATGTACCAGTAAAGCGATTATGGCGATCGCGCCAACAATGATTAATATCAGACGCAAATCCTGCATCATTATATTCTCTGTTGTTCTAACACCTTGCCACCACGGCAAACATTTACTCACTAAGAGTATTTGCCGATTACCTCAAGTGCAAGTGCGTCGGTGGCTTTCACCACATAAAGATGAACTAAATCGTGCTTTTTGCTGTTTTTTCGAACATTTCCTAACTGGTTATTGTCTGGCGACCCGATAAAATAAGCGAGCATTCACACTGGATGTTAAAAAAGGAGCATTGCCTGGCTATGGTTTCATCATCCGCACCGACCCCGCGTAGCGGCGTTTATTATTTTTCGCAGGGCTGGAAACTCATCGGGCTGCCGGGCATACGGCGTTATGTCTTTTTGCCTTTGCTGGTTAACGTGCTGCTGATGGGCGGAGCCTTCTGGTGGCTGTTTACCCGTCTCGACAGTTGGATCCCGTCGCTGATGAGCCATGTGCCGGACTGGCTGCAGTGGCTTAACTACCTGCTGTGGCCGGTGGTGGTGCTCTCGATTCTGCTGGTGTTTGGTTACTTCTTTTCGACTATCGCCAACTGGATAGCTGCGCCGTTCAGCGGCCTGCTGGCGGAACAGCTGGAAGCGCGTCTGACTGGCGCCACCCCGCCGGACGTCGGCGTCTTTGGCATCATGAAGGATATTCCGCGCATCATGAAGCGTGAGTGGCAGAAGCTGGCCTGGTACCTGCCCCGCGCCATCGTGCTGTTGCTGCTCTACTTTATTCCCGGCGTGGGGCAGACCGTCGCGCCGGTACTCTGGTTCCTGTTCAGCGCATGGATGCTCGCGATTCAATACTGCGATTATCCCTTTGATAATCACAAGGTCCCCTTCAAGACCATGCGCGAAGCGCTGCGCAGCCGCAAAGTGATAAATATGCAGTTTGGGGCGCTCACCAGCCTGTTTACCATGATCCCGGTGTTAAACCTGGTGATCCTGCCGGTGGCCATCTGCGGCGCCACCGCGATGTGGGTCGATTGCTATCGCGATAAGCACGCGGTCTGGAAGTAGCGTCACGCGTCTGCCCGGGAGCGGCTGAGGCCGCTCCTTATATCTCGCTTATTCCTTCTTGCTTATCATTATTTCCCTTCCGCATATAGATATGCTAAATCCTTACTTCCGCATATTCTTTAAGCGGGTATGCTGATGCCGTACCCCCAAATTTCATACAGTTAAGGACGGGCCATGAGTAAGATTTTTGAAGACAACTCCCTGACTATCGGTCACACGCCGCTGGTACGACTGAACCGCATTGGTAACGGCCGTATCCTGGCAAAGGTAGAATCTCGTAACCCGAGCTTTAGCGTAAAATGCCGTATCGGCGCCAATATGATCTGGGATGCTGAAAAGCGCGGCGTTCTGAAACCTGGCGTGGAACTGGTCGAACCGACCAGCGGCAACACCGGTATCGCCCTCGCCTACGTGGCGGCGGCCCGTGGTTACAAGCTAACGCTAACCATGCCGGAAACCATGAGCATCGAGCGCCGCAAGCTGCTGAAAGCGCTGGGCGCCAACCTGGTACTGACCGAAGGCGCAAAAGGCATGAAAGGCGCCATTCAGAAAGCGGAAGAGATCGTCGCCAGCAACCCGGAAAAATTCCTGCTGCTGCAGCAGTTCAGCAACCCGGCTAACCCGGAAATCCACGAAAAGACCACTGGCCCGGAAATCTGGGAAGACACCGATGGTCAGGTGGATGTCTTTATCTCTGGCGTAGGCACCGGCGGTACGCTGACCGGCGTCAGCCGCTACATTAAAAACACCAAGGGCAAAAAAGATCTGATCACCGTCGCGGTCGAACCGACCGATTCGCCGGTCATCTCCCAGGCGCTGGCAGGTGAAGAGCTCAAGCCGGGTCCGCACAAAATTCAGGGTATCGGCGCCGGCTTCATTCCTGGCAACCTGGATCTGAAGCTGGTGGACAAAGTGATCGGCATTACCAACGAGGAAGCTATCTCCACGGCGCGCCGTCTGATGGAAGAAGAAGGCATCCTGGCGGGTATCTCTTCCGGGGCCGCCGTTGCCGCCGCGCTGAAGCTGCAGCAAGATGAGGCCTTTACCAATAAGAATATTGTGGTTATCCTGCCTTCCTCTGGTGAGCGTTATTTAAGCACCGCGCTATTTGCCGATCTCTTCACTGAGAAAGAACTGCAACAGTAGTGCCAGCTTGTAAATAATGTGTAAAAAAGCACCTTTTCAGGTGCTTTTTTGTGGCATACGTCAAAGTTTTACCCCTCCTGGCATTGATTCACCTCGTAGGGTCTGGTATTTAACCAGCACATTTATTTTGATGCGCGAAATTATTCAGAAGAGGATTTCCGCCAGCTGAATCGATTTTATGATTTGGTTCAAGTCTTCCTTTCGCGGCATAATGTTTAATGACGTGCTAGACGTCAATGGCCCGCAGGTCTTCGCAGCGCCAGGCGCTGCCGACGCCAAGGCCGGAAACGTAACGCCGGCGCTAACAATACAGGCTAAAGTCGAGTCGTTAGACTAGACTTTAGGTCCACAACACTAAACCTATAAGTTGGGGAAATATAATGTTCCAGCAAGAAGTTACCATTACCGCTCCGAACGGTCTGCACACCCGCCCTGCTGCTCAGTTTGTTAAAGAAGCTAAAGGCTTCACTTCTGAGATCACTGTAACCTCCAACGGCAAAAGCGCCAGCGCCAAAAGCCTGTTCAAACTGCAGACTCTGGGCCTGACCCAGGGCACCGTAGTGACCCTCTCCGCTGAAGGCGAAGATGAGCAGAAAGCTGTTGAGCATCTGGTTAAACTGATGGCTGAACTCGAGTAAGTTCACGGGTTCTTTTTCATATCAGTCACAAGTAAGGTAGGGTTATGATTTCAGGCATTTTAGCATCCCCGGGTATCGCCTTCGGCAAAGCACTGCTGCTGAAGGAAGATGAAATTGTCATCGACCGGAAGAAAATTTCTGCCGATAAGGTTGATCAGGAAGTCGAACGTTTCCTGAGCGGCCGCGCCAAGGCCTCCGCCCAGCTGGAGGTCATCAAAACCAAAGCTGGTGAAACTTTCGGTGAAGAAAAAGAAGCCATCTTCGAAGGGCATATCATGCTGCTGGAAGATGAGGAGCTTGAGCAGGAAATCATAGCCCTGATTAAAGATAAGCACATGACTGCCGACGCGGCAGCCAATGAAGTTATCGAAGGTCAGGCCACTGCCCTGGAAGAGCTGGACGATGAATACCTGAAAGAACGTGCGGCTGACGTACGTGACATCGGTAAGCGCCTGCTGCGCAACATCCTTGGTCTGTCGATTATCGATCTGAGCGCGATTCAGGATGAAGTCATCCTCGTCGCCGCCGATCTGACCCCGTCTGAAACCGCACAGCTGAACCTGAAAAAAGTGCTGGGCTTCATCACCGACGCGGGCGGCCGTACCTCTCACACCTCCATCATGGCGCGTTCCCTGGAACTGCCGGCCATCGTGGGCACCGGCGGCATCACGGCGCAGGTGAAAAACGGCGACTATCTGATTCTCGACGCGGTGAACAACCAGGTTCTGGTCAACCCGTCTAACGAGCAAATTGAAGCGCTGCGTAATCTGCAGGCTCAGGTTGCGGAAGAAAAAGCCGAACTGGCGAAACTGAAAGATCTGCCGGCGATTACCCTCGACGGCCATCAGGTTGAAGTCTGCGCCAACATTGGTACCGTTCGCGATGTCGAAGGTGCTGAGCGCAACGGCGCCGAAGGCGTAGGCCTCTATCGTACTGAATTCCTGTTCATGGACCGTGACGCGCTGCCAACTGAAGAAGAGCAGTTTGCGGCCTATAAAGCGGTGGCTGAAGCCTGTGGCTCTCAGGCTGTTATCGTGCGTACCATGGACATTGGCGGCGACAAAGAGCTGCCGTACATGAACTTCCCGAAAGAAGAGAACCCGTTCCTCGGCTGGCGTGCCGTGCGTATCGCGATGGATCGTAAAGAGATCCTGCGCGATCAGGTGCGCGCCATCCTGCGTGCCTCCGCTTTCGGTAAACTGCGCATTATGTTCCCGATGATCATCTCTGTTGAAGAAGTGCGTGCGCTGAAGAAAGAGATCGAAATCTACAAACAGGAACTGCGTGACGAAGGTAAAGCATTTGACGAATCCATTGAGATCGGCGTGATGGTGGAAACACCGGCTGCGGCGACCATTGCTCGTCATCTGGCCAAAGAAGTTGATTTCTTTAGTATCGGCACCAATGATTTAACGCAATATACTCTGGCAGTTGACCGTGGTAATGATATGATTTCACATCTTTACCAGCCGATGTCACCGTCTGTACTGAATCTGATTAAGCAAGTTATTGATGCTTCTCACGCTGAAGGTAAATGGACTGGCATGTGCGGTGAGCTTGCGGGCGATGAACGTGCTACACTTCTGTTGCTGGGTATGGGGCTGGACGAATTCTCTATGAGCGCCATTTCCATCCCGCGCATCAAGAAGATTATTCGTAATACGAACTTCGAAGATGCGAAAGTATTAGCAGAGCAGGCTCTTGCTCAACCGACAACGGACGAGTTAATGACGCTGGTTAACAAGTTCATTGAAGAAAAAACAATCTGCTAATCCAAGAGATGCGCGGCCCAAATTACTGCTTAGGAGAAGATCATGGGTTTGTTTGATAAATTGAAATCTCTGGTTTCTGATGACAAGAAAGACACCGGAACTATTGAGATTATTGCTCCCCTCTCCGGTGAGATCGTCAACATCGAAGACGTGCCGGATGTGGTTTTTGCGGAAAAAATTGTGGGCGATGGGATTGCCATCAAACCGACCGGCAACAAAATGGTCGCGCCGGTAGACGGTACCATTGGTAAAATTTTCGAAACCAACCATGCGTTCTCTATTGAATCTGATAGCGGCATCGAGCTGTTCGTTCACTTCGGTATTGATACCGTTGAACTGAAAGGCGAAGGCTTCAAGCGTATCGCTGAAGAAGGCCAGCGCGTGAAAGTCGGTGACCCGGTTATCGAATTCGATCTGCCGCTGCTGGAAGAGAAAGCCAAGTCTACCCTGACTCCGGTGGTTATCTCCAACATGGACGAGATCAAAGAACTGATCAAACTGTCCGGTAGCGTGACTGTGGGTGAAACCCCGGTTATCCGCATCAAGAAGTAATGCTTGCTGCATAAAAATGGCGCCGAAAGGCGCCATTTTTTTTATATCGCGCTGGTCACCGGCTGATAGCATTTCTCCCGGGACAAAATGCGCAATCCCTCCGGCGTGCTCTCCAGAATACGACGCTCACTGTCAGAGACCAGCAGATCGCACTGGTACCCTCCGGCCAGGCCGAACAGCGACCGCGCCACGCAGGCATCCTCCAGCGCCGCCTCCCCTGTGGTATCAAAATGACCGACAATGCGCCCCTGTTGGCGAATCACTAACCGATAGCTTTTCATCTGTTTTTCTCCCGTGGCGGCAGGATCAGTTCGTCACACCCCTGTGCGGCAGTCCAGTTCATGACCTCCAGCACGCGCCGGGCGGCAGCCTGCGTCGCTGCCCCCAGCGCCAGGCCGGTGAGCAGACCGCTCACCAGCTCTGCACAGAACAAATCGCCTGTTCCCTTTAAGTCCGTTTCCACCCGCGGGTGGGTCACCACCTCCACCGCATCGGCCGTCACCACCAGCACATTTATCGTCGAACGCGCCTCTCCCGGCGCGCTGGTGATCACCACCCATTTCAGGGTATCTGACAGCAGGCTTCGCGCCGCGGCGACCGCCTCCTGCTGATTGCGACAGCGCCTGCCGCTCAGCGTCTCCAGCTCAAACAGATTGGGGGTGATCCCTTGCGCCAGCGGCAGGAGATGCTGACGATAAGCGTCCGGGATCTCAGCCTTAACGTAGATGCCGCTGTCGACATCGCCGATGACCGGATCCACCAGAATGCACAGCCCGGGATGGCGGGCCCGCACCCGCGTCAGCCACTGCGCCAGACGTTCGATTTGCACGGCGTTGCCCATATAGCCGGTGGTCACCGCACGCAGTTCACGCAACGCGTCGCGCTCCTCCAGCGCCTGCAGATACCCGACAAACCACTCCTCCGGGATAATGCCGCCATAGAACGTCTCATAATGGGGCGTATTGCTGAACAGTACCGTCGGCACCGCCAGCACGCGCAAACCGTGCTGTTTAATCGCCGGAACCGCGATGCTGTTGCCAACGCTGCCATAGACTACCTGGGACTGCACGGCGACGATATCGACTTCCGACGCCCGGCTTTTGTCGTGAAAGAGCACTGATTGTATGTCATCTTGCTGGCCCATCTTTTCTCCCCCCGCTGGACAGCGGGTCACGCACTGATTATGATTCGTCCTATGCTAAATTTCATTTTGTCATAGGTCAATAATGTTTGCCGGAAAAACCGCCAGCGATATCTTCGATCATATCCGCCATCTGGTGCAGAGCGGCGGGTTGCGGCCCGGAGAGGTTCTGCCGCCGGTACGCGAGCTCGCCAGCCAGCTGGAGGTGAATCGCAATACCGTCGCCGCCGCCTATAAACGGCTGGTCACCTCCGGGCTGGCCGTCAGCCAGGGACGGAACGGCACGGCCATTAAAGCACGGGATCCGCTACCGGCGCTGGAGGGCGGTGACCCAACGACGCCGCTGAACGATATCTCCAGCGGCAACCCGGACCCCGCCAGACTGCCTGAATTAACCCATTATCTGGGCCAGCTTGCCCGCACACCACGCCTGTATGGCGATGCTCCCATCGAGCCGCGGCTTGGTCAATGGGCCGAGGCGTGGTTTGCCGAAGAGATAGCGGTTCCCTTTACGGTGAATCTCGCCAGCGGGGCGATTGACGCCCTGGAGCGTCTGCTGTGCGCTCTGCTGCTGCCCGGCGACGGTGTGGTGGTCGAAGATCCCTGTTTTCTCAGCAGCATCAATATGGTGCGTTACGCCGGCTTTACCCCCTGCCCGGTGGCGGTGGATGCTGAGGGGATGGATCCTGACGGCCTGGAGGAGGCGTTACGCAACGGCGCGCGGGCGGTGATCTTAACCCCACGCGCACACAATCCTACCGGCTGTAGTCTGACGGAAAATCGGGCGTATGCCCTGCGGGAGGTGCTGGCCCGCTATCCGCAGGTGCTGGCGATCGTCGATGACCATTTTGCCCTGCTGTCGGCCACCCCATGGTACTCCCCTCTTCCTGCAAGCACGCAACGCTGGGCACTGGTGCGCTCAATGTCAAAAACCCTCGGGCCAGACCTGCGGCTGGCCTTTATCGCCAGCGATGCCGATACCTCAGCGGCGCTGCGCCTGCGGCTTAACGCCGGCAGCCAGTGGGTCAGCCATCTGCTACAGGACCTGACGCTGGCGTGTCTGACCGATGAGGCGTTTATCGCCTCGATGACGGAGACCCGTCGTCACTATCGCCAGCAGAATGAGAAACTGGCGGCGGCGCTGGCCCGGCACGGCTACAGCCATGCTACGCCAGGCGATGGCCTCAATTTCTGGCTGCCGCTGCCAGCGGCGAGCCAGCCCTACGCCTTACGCCTGGCCCGCGCCGGCTGGCTGGTGCGCGAGGGGGAAGTATTTGGTGTCCGGACGCCTGCGCACGGGCTGCGCCTGTCGCTGGGCCGTCTGAGTGACGCTGAGATTTCCCGCCTGGCGGCCGATATTGCGCTGGTCTTAAACCACTCCTGACGCAGGCCTTATCATTCGGCATGTTGACCCGCCGACCACATCGGTGAGTGATGGACGTCCTCCGACAAGTTGACGGAAAAATAACCGGAAACAGGCGCTTTTCTGAAAGCGAAATTTGCCTGGCGCGAAGAGAGTAGACTTTACCGGACAACCCAATCAGGAAGGGACGCAAAATGAAAAACCTACTCTGCGCGGTCATGGCGCTGTTACTCTCTTTTCCCGTCATTGCCAAACTCAATGCCTACCAGCAAGCGCGCATCAATGCGATGCTGGACGCTCTCGCGCAAAAACACGAGCTGACCTTCGTGCGTAATGGCGATCCCCACAGTTGTGAAGAGGCGGTGGCACATCTGCGGCTGAAATTAAGCAATACGCGGAACCGTATCGATACTGCAGAACAATTTATTGATAAGGTGGCATCATCGTCGTCTATCACCGGCAAGCCCTATATCGTCAGGATCCCCGGGGAAAACGATCAACAGGCGCAGTCTTACCTGCATACCCTGCTCGCCCGGACGGATAAAACAGTCCCGGTGGCGGACAAATCGCTCACAAGAAGGAGCACCAGAGATGCATCACACTGACCTGGCACTGAAAGCGGTCATTGAAGCCTGCGACCGCGCTATCTCGCAGGAAGATTACGATACCCTGATGGCCTATTACGCAGAAGACGCCGCGCTGGTCGTCAAACCGGGCATGGTGGTCAGAGGGAAAGAGAATATCCGCAAAGCCTTTATCGCCATTGCCGACTATTTCCAGCACCGACTGGTGGTGACTCAGGGGAAAATGGAGGTTATTGAAGGCGGCGGCAATGCGCTGGTGATTATGGAGACCCGGCTGGATATCCCGACGGCGGACGGGATATCCCAGGTTACGCGGCGCGCCACCTATGTCTTTAAGAAACAGGGCGAGCGCTGGCTGTGCACCGTCGATAATTCCTACGGCACCGACCTGCTCGATGCTTAGATCCCTGCCCCCTGGCTAAAGTGTTCCTCGCCGAACACGCCGGTGGAGAGGTAGCGATCGCCGCGATCGCAGACGATCGCCACCACCACCGCGCCAGGATTTTCGCGGGCAATGCGTAACGCGCCCGCCACCGCCCCGCCTGAACTGACCCCGCAGAAAATGCCTTCCCGTACCGCCAACTGACGCATGGTGTTCTCGGCATCCTGCTGATGAATATCCAGCACCGCATCCACCAGCGAAGCGTTAAAGATCCCCGGCATATACTCCGCCGGCCAGCGACGGATCCCGGGAATACTGCTGCCCTCTTCCGGCTGCAGGCCGACAATGGCCACCGGTTTACTCTGTTCGCGCAAAAAGCGCGATACGCCGGTAATGGTGCCGGTGGTCCCCATGCTGGAGACAAAGTGGGTGATACGCCCCGCGGTCTGCTGCCAGATTTCCGGCCCGGTGGTGGTGTAGTGGGCGTAGGGGTTATCCGGGTTGTTAAACTGATCGAGCAGTTTGCCCTCTCCACGCTGCGCCATCTCGAGGGCCAGGTCGCGGGCCCCCTCCATTCCCTGCTCTTTAGTGACCAGGATCAGCTCGGCGCCGTAGGCACGCATCGCAGCCCGGCGCTCCTGGCTCATGTTGTCGGGCATCAGCAGCTTCATATGATAGCCTTTCAGCGCGGCGATCATCGCCAGCGCAATACCGGTGTTACCGCTGGTCGCTTCGATCAGCACGTCGCCGGGCTGAATTTCGCCGCGCTTTTCCGCTTCGACGATCATTGACAGCGCGGCGCGGTCTTTCACCGAGCCGGCCGGATTATTGCCTTCGAGTTTGACCCAAACTTCACTGCCGTTGTCCGGACCCAGACGCTGAAGCTTGACCAGAGGGGTATTGCCGATGGTGTGTTCGAGTGTATTCACGATTTTTACTCAATAAAAAAGCCGGGTGTCGCTTCGCTTACCCGGCCTACAAGACGCGTAAAAATTCCAGGCCCGGAAAGCGTAGCCTTACCGGGCGATAGACCTGCTCAATAAGCTATCAGGCCGACTCCGCCAGAGCAAGCTCGCTGCGCGGCTCGATACGCTCGGTACCGTTATACAAACGCGCGTTTTGCAGGCCAACGAACAGGCGTTCGCCGCGGGACGGCGCCTCATCGCCCGCCAGCACCACGCTCAGCGGTTCGTCATACCACCCCAGAGGCTGAACGACTAATTGGGTGTAGTGCCCTTTCGGGCTGGCTTCCAGCACCTGCACCGGCAGCGGGGAATCCAGGCTGGTCCGGCGGCTGATGTCCACTTCCCACGGACGCAGGAACAGATCCACCGGCCCCTGATATGTCGGGGTATAGCCTAACGGCCAGCGGTGCGCGCCAACGTGGAACTGTCCACCGCGGATGATGCCCTGCAGGCGGTTTACTTCGCCCATAAACTCCAGCACAAAACGGGTCGACGGTTCACGCCACACGCGCTCCGGGGCATCAGCTTGTTCGATGTTGCCCTGGCTCATCACCACCACCCGGTCAGCGACTTCCAGCGCCTCTTCCTGATCGTGGGTGACAAACACGCTGGTGAATTTTAACTCTTCATGCAGCTGACGCAGCCAGCGGCGCAGTTCTTTACGCACCTGAGCATCCAGCGCGCCGAAGGGTTCATCCAGCAGCAAAATTTGCGGCTCCACCGCCAGGGCGCGCGCCAGCGCCACGCGCTGCTTCTGGCCGCCGGACAGCTGCGCCGGGTAACGTTCCGCCAGGTGGGACAGCTGCACCATCTCCAGCAGTTTGGTCACTTTGGCTTTAATCGCCGCCGCATTGGGGCGTTCGCGGCGCGGCAGCACGGTCAGGCCAAAGGCGATGTTATCGAACACCGTCATATGGCGGAACAGCGCATAGTGCTGGAAAACGAAGCCCACTTTACGGTCGCGGGCGTGCAACCGGCTGACGTCGGTGCCGTGGAAGCGGATATGACCGCTGGTCTGATGCTCCAGCCCGGCGATAATCCGCAGCAGGGTAGTTTTTCCGGAGCCCGAGGGCCCCAGTAGCGCAACCATTTGTCCGGAAGGGATATCCAGCGAGATATCATTCAGCACCTGGGTGCGACCAAACGATTTCTTAATATTGGCAATCTCAATGCTCATGATTTCCCTCCTGTTGCGCGCGTTCTTTCTGATTGGCCAGACGCCATTGCAACATACTCTTTAAAAACAGGGTCAGAATAGCCATTAACGTCAGCAGGGCCGCAGCGGTAAACGAGCCAACGGTATTGTAATCCTGCTCCAGTAGTTCAATTTGCAGCGGCAGCGACAGCGTTTCTCCACGAATCGAACCGGAGACTACCGACACCGCGCCAAATTCGCCGATAGCGCGGGCGTTGGTCAACACCACGCCGTACAGCAGCGCCCAGCGAATATTCGGCAACGTCACCCGACGGAACATCTGCCAGCCGGAAGCGCCCAGCAGCACCGCAGCTTCATCTTCATGACTGCCCTGGCTCATCATCACCGGCACCAGCTCGCGCACCACAAACGGACAGGTGACAAAGATGGTCGCCAGCACCATGCCCGGCCAGGCGAACATGATCTGCAGGTTATGCGCATCCAGCCAGCCGCCCAGCGGGCCGTTAGAGCCATAAAACAGCAGATACACCAGACCGGCCACCACCGGCGAGACGGCGAACGGGATATCCAGTAACGTCAGCAGCAGCTGGCGGCCGGGGAAGGTAAAACGTGTCACCAGCCAGGCCAGCAGCGTACCGAACACCAGGTTCACCGGGACGGTAATTAACGCAATCATCACCGTCAGCCAGATGGCATGCAGCATGTCCGGGTTGGCCAGGTTTTCCAGCACCGGCATCAGCCCTTTGCTGAAGGCCTGGATAAAAATATAGAGCATCGGCACCACGAGGATGAAGGCGGAGACCACCATCCCGACACCAATCAGAAACCATTTCCCCCAGTTGATGCGGGGCGCGTCGTAGCGTTTCAATTGAGTAACTTCCGCCATTAGTGACCTACCACGCGTCGACCAAAGCGACTCTGCAGGGTATTGATGGAAAACAGCAGCAGCAATGAGGCGGCAAGGATCACCGAGGCAATCGCGCTCGCCGCCGGATAGTCAAACTCCTGCAGACGAATAAAGATCATCAGCGAGGTCACCTCTGTCTTCCACGCGATGTTGCCAGCGATAAAAATCACCGCGCCGAATTCGCCGAGGCTACGGGTAAACGACAGGGCAATACCCGCCAGCAGCGCCGGCGACAGCTCCGGCAGCACCACTTTGCGAAAGCTCTGCATGCGCGTCGCGCCCAGCGTTTCCGCCGCTTCCTCATACTCGGGCCCCAACTCTTCCAGCACCGGCTGCACGGTACGTACCACGAACGGGATGCTGGTGAAGGCCATCGCCACGGCGATGCCGAGCCAGGTATAGGTCACTTTAATATCGAACTTCGCCAGCCATTCACCGTAAATTCCGTTAACGGAAAACAGCGAAGCCAGCGTCAGGCCGGCCACCGCCGTCGGCAGCGCAAACGGCAGGTCCATTAAGGCATCCAGCAGCGTGCGGCCCGGAAAACGATAGCGAGTGAGGATCCAGGCCATCAGCAGACCAAAGACGCCGTTAAAAATCGAGGCCACAAACGCCGACAGCAGCGTCACCTTATAGGCCGCCACCACCTGCGGATTGGTGATCACATCCCAGTATTGCGCCCAGCTCATCTGCGCCAGCTGCATCACCAGCGCGCTGAGCGGTAATAACAAAATCAGACAGACAAACAGCAGGCTGGTGCCGAGGCTCAGGGTAAAGCCCGGCAGCACGCGCTTGGACGACACAGCAAACATTACTTACGCCCCGCCGCCAGCAGTTTGTCCAGTTCGCCGCCGCTGGCGAAGTGGGTTTTCATCACCTCAGGCCAGGAGCCAAACTTATCCTCTACGCGGAACAGCTCGGTCTGCGGGAATTTATCCTTCAGGGAGTCCATCACTTTCGGGTTGTTTACCCGGTAGTAGTAGTCGGTAATGATGGTCTGCGCCTGCGGGCTGTAGAGCCAGTTTAGATAGGCTTTCGCCGCCTTTTCCGTGCCATTGGCTTTGACGTTTTTATCCACCCAGGCCACCGGGAACTCCGCCAGAATGTTGGTTTTCGGGATCACCACTTCAAATCCCTGCGCCTCATATTGCTTACGAATATTGTTCACTTCCGATTCGAAGCTAATCAGCACATCGCCCAGGCCGCGTTCAGCAAAAGTGGTGGTCGCCCCGCGTCCGCCGGTATCAAAGACTTCGACGTTCTTCAGAAACTGGGTCATAAACTGTTCGGTTTTGGCTTTATCGCCGCCATCGGCTTTATCCGCCGCGCCCCATGCCGCCAGGTAGGTGTATCGGGCGTTACCCGAGGTTTTCGGGTTCGGGAAGATCAGCTTGACGTCAGAGCGAACCAGATCGTTCCAGTCATGAATGTTTTTCGGGTTGCCTTTACGCACCAGGAAACCCATCGTCGAATAGAACGGTGAGCTGTTGTTCGGCAGGCGGCTTTGCCAGTCGGCCGGGATCAGGTTGCCCTTGTCATGCAGGATCTGCACGTCCGTCACCTGGTTGTAGGTGACCACGTCCGCCTTCAGGCCCTGCAAAATAGCCAGCGCCTGCTTGGATGAGCCGGCATGCGACTGCTTAATCGTCAGCGTGTCCCCGCCATTGTCCTTCGCCCACTGCTGCTCAAAAGGCGGGTTAAGGGCGGCAAACAGCTCGCGGGAGACATCATAGGAGCTGTTCAGCAGCTCCGTCGCCTGCGCCTGCGCGGCCAGCAGCATGGAAGCCGCCAGCGCCAGATATCCTTTTTTCAGTGATTTAACGGCCATTGCGCACCCTTATCAACGTTGAACATTTTCTGATGATCATCATATTTATAACGGGTACGAAAGGAGTAACGGTTTTATATACCGTTTGGCGATTTGGAAGTCGAAAAGAGAATAAGCAACTGGCAAAGCTTTGCTGAAAGCGGCTCGCAGATTAGACGTGTCATTGTGACAAACGGCAGCCAGGCGTGCACGGTGTTTATATGAAAAACACACCGATATTTGCTCGTCAGCTCAGACGTAGCTTAACGCCAACAGAACGTCGACTAGGGTACTGACTGCGCAACCGCCATTTTGCTAGCGACAAGTTTCGCCCTGGCTACAGAGCCAGGGATGGCGGGTTTTACGCTTCTGGAATAATGAGTTTGAAGAGTATGAGGATGCGGTGATGGAGAGAATACTTGAAGCGCTTGAGTCGCCGATGCCCTCACCCCGCCCCTCTCCCTGAGGGAGAGGGAGAAAGAGAGTCCGTATGCCGATTCCATAACCGCACCGAACGGTTCCCTCTCCCCCCTGGGGAGAGGGTTAGGGTGAGGGGGGAAATTACAGCGCCTGGATACGCTCCAGCGACGGCGCGAAGTAATAACCGCCGGTCACCGGTTTGGTGAAGCGCAGCATCGCGTCGCGTTTACCGTCGGTATCGCCAAACATGCTCAGCAGCTGCTGCTCAATGTTATACAGGCGCGCGCAGTAGGCACAGAAGTAGAGACCGTTAGTGCCGCTGGCCGTGCCGTACGGCAGGCTCTGACGGACGATTTTCAGTCCTTTGCCATCTTCTTTTAAGTCAACGCGGCTCAGGTGCGAGGTGACCGGACGCTCGTCGCCATCGATCTCTTCGTTGGCTTCTTTGGTACGGCCGATCATCATCTCCTGATCCGGTACGCTCATGCGGTTCAGCTGTTTGAGATTATGCTCCCAGCGCTGGACAAACACGTAGCTGCCGCCCGCGTCCACACCGTCTTTAATGACCGCCACTTCGCGGCGGGTTTCTTCCCCCGCCGGGTTTTCGGTGCCGTCGACGAAGCCGCTGAGGTCACGCTCTTCCACCCAACGGAAACCGTGGATCTCTTCTTTCACGTCGATAGCGTCGCCAAAGGCGGCCATCGCGGCCTGCGCCACCGAGAAGTTAACTTCATGGCGGGCGGATAAAATATGAATCAGCAGGTCATACTGGGTGGACGGCGCCAGCCCTTTGCCGTAGACCGGAAAATCTTTTAACTCTTCCGCCCCTTCGCCGCCGCTCAACTGACGCCAGACGTTATTGCCGAACGCCACCACCGCCCCGAGTTTGGCGTCGGGGAATTTAGCCTGGAAGGTGGCCACGTTATCGACAAAATTTTTGCTCGCTTCGCGCAGGGCGTTAACGTCCCCTTTGACATTGGCTTCAATCCAAATCGCCGCGCGGCAATGTTCCGGCAAAATGCCGCTCTGAACCTGAGACATCGCTCCTCCTGAAATGATGCAACCACAACGCTGTCGCGTTGCTAACGCGCCATTGTAACCGTTTTTCAGGGCCGTCGTGTCTCTTCAGATCAATTTAGCGACGCCAGATAATTTTGCTGACCTTCCAGTTTTTCAGGGTATCGTCGGAGGGCATCAGCTCGTCCGGGCCGCTCCAGTGGCCGGTAAAGGCATAGCTGATATGCTGGCTCCCCTCGGCCTGACACTCGACGACCGCGCCATTGTCATTGCTGCCTTTCTGGCAGTTGCCGAAGGCTTTGCTGTACAGGTCGCTAAACGGTGTGCCGATTTTCACGCCGCTGGCGGTTTTGATTTCGGCATCACGCACGTCAATCCGGCTGATGGTACCGTTGTCGCCATTGATGGTCAGCGCCACGCTGTTGTCTTTCAGCGCTTCAAAGTAGTGGACGATATTGCCCTTATCGGTCTTCATCCCGCTGCGTAAACGGTAGTCGCTCCCCAGCGCATCGCTAATGGCCTGTTCGTTGAGCGGCGTGGAAGCCGTCAGTTTACCCACTCCCTGCTCGGTCACCTCGGTGGAAGAGCCAAACCAGTTCCACGGATAGGCCGCCGACCAGTTGACTGCGCTCATCGTGGAGCAGCCGGTCAGCGCCAGCGGAAGCGCACAGAGCATTAAACGTAGCGATTTCATATCACAATCCTTTCTGAGTCATTCAACGCATGTTGGAGTTCACGATCGGCAAAAAGTGCCCTTAAAAGGTGGTCTGGCGAAAACAGGCGCCCAGGCGACGGCTGGTTAACAGCCACCACAGGGCATAACCATCCGCCACCAGCAGCCCGATAGTTAGCGAGGAGGGAGATTCGCCGCTCAGCCATAGCATCGGCTGCCACAGCAACAGCAGCACTTGCGATAGCACCAGCAGCCAGCGCATCGCCCGCCACACGCGCGGCAGGCGCTGACGATAGCCGCTAAGCAAAAAGGCCAGCACCGCCGGCACGCCGGGGAGTAAACCGAGCCAGAAGCGGTCGTGATCGGGATAGAACAGATTAAGAATCGCGTCGCCCTGCTGGCGCGATGCGCCGGCCATCAAAAACAGCACCCACGTGCGCGCCTGCAACAACAGCACGCACCAGAAGAGCAAAGGCAGGCGCAGACGGCCATGGGCATCAAAATCGGCGGGGATAAACTCAGTATTCTTCATCTTCGATCAGGCGCTTGCCCAGGGTCAGGACATCGGCGTATTCATAGCCCAGCCGCTCATACATTCCCTGCACCACGTCGTTGTCTTCACGGACCATAATGTTGATTTTCGGGCAGCCGCGGGCAATGAGCTTTTTCTCGAGCCGGTTGAGCAGCGCGTTCGCGATACCCCGGCCACGATATTCCGGATGGACGCCGAGATAATAGGCCGATCCGCGATGACCGTCATATCCGCCCATCACCGTGCCGACCACTTCGCCATTCACTTCCGCCACCAGAAACAGGCTGACGTCATGATTCAGCTTGCGCTCAATATCCATCTCCGGATCGTTCCACGGGCGCAGCAGATCGCAGCGCTCCCACAGCGTCACAACCTCTTCAAAATCCTGCTGGCGAAAAACGCGAATCTCCATGGTATTCCCCACCATTGACGGTTAAAAACAGTGATTATGGCGCGAATATAACTGATAGCCAATATCAGGCGAAATCAGCGGCAAAAAATGGCATAATATGACTTTGTCATGTATTGAAATGAAAAGTAAAACAATTCTTATTTTGAATGGTCGTAACGGCAAACGCGATACGATATAACATTGGACATCACTTGTTTACAATTCAGGCCGAATGAGCACTTTTAAACCCTTAAAAATACTTGCTTCGCGCCGTCAGGTGCTGAAAGCCGGGCTGGCTGCGATGACGCTGAGCGGCGTCGCCGCGCAGGTCAGCGCAAAAGAGCAGCCACTGAAAACATCAAATGGACACAGCAAACCTGCCGCTAAAAAGGCCGGCGCCCGCCGCGTTGTGATGCTCGACCCGGGCCACGGCGGTATCGACACTGGGGCTATCGGTCATAACGGTTCGAAAGAGAAGCATGTGGTGCTGGCGATCGCTAAGAACGTGCGCAGCATTTTGCGCAGCAACGGCATCGACGCCCGCCTGACCCGCACCGGCGATACCTTTATCCCGCTGTACGACCGCGTGGAGATTGCCCATCAGCACGGCGCCGATCTGTTTATGTCGATCCATGCCGACGGCTTCACCAACCCAAGCGCCGCCGGCGCCTCGGTGTTTGCGCTGTCAAACCGCGGCGCCAGTAGCGCCATGGCAAAATACCTCTCCGATCGCGAAAACCGCGCCGATGAAGTTGCCGGTAAGAAAGCGACCGATAAAGATCATCTGCTACAGCAGGTGCTGTTCGATCTGGTGCAGACCGACACCATTAAAAACAGCCTGACGCTGGGCTCGCATATCCTGAAAAAGATCAAACCGGTGCATAAGCTGCACAGCCGCAATACCGAGCAGGCGGCGTTCGTGGTGCTGAAGTCGCCTTCCATTCCGTCCGTGCTGGTGGAAACCTCGTTTATCACTAACCCAAACGAGGAGAAACTGCTCGGCACCACCGCTTTCCGGCAGAAAATCGCCACCGCGATTGCCAACGGCATTATCAGTTATTTCCACTGGTTCGATAACCAGAAAGCCCATTCGAAGAGACGTTAATGAAACCCGATGCCGCGCAGGTTAAAACCTTTCTGCTCCAGCTCCAGGACAGCCTTTGCCAGCAGCTGAGCGCTGTCGATGGCGCACCGTTTATTGAAGACGCCTGGCAGCGCGAAGGCGGTGGCGGCGGGCGCAGCCGGGTGTTGCGCGACGGCAACGTGTTCGAACAGGCCGGGGTTAACTTCTCTCACGTCCATGGCGATGCGATGCCCGCCTCGGCAACCGCCCATCGCCCGGAGCTGGCGGGACGCAGCTTTGAAGCCATGGGCGTCTCGCTGGTGGTTCATCCGCTGAACCCCTATGTGCCCACCAGCCATGCCAACGTGCGGTTCTTCATTGCCGAAAAACCTGGCGCCGACCCGGTGTGGTGGTTCGGCGGCGGTTTTGATTTAACCCCCTACTACGGCTTTGAAGAGGATGCCGTCCACTGGCATCGTACCGCCCGCGATCTGTGTCTGCCGTTCGGCGAAGCCGTCTATCCGCGCTATAAAAAATGGTGCGATG
This sequence comes from Klebsiella sp. K-Nf6, assembly GCF_002806655.1. Taxonomy (NCBI): domain Bacteria; kingdom Pseudomonadati; phylum Pseudomonadota; class Gammaproteobacteria; order Enterobacterales; family Enterobacteriaceae; genus Klebsiella; species Klebsiella sp. K-Nf6. The sequence goes on from NZ_PIBN01000014.1 coordinate 23,516, forward strand.
ATTACTTCTATCTGAAGCACCGCCAGGAGCAGCGCGGTATCGGCGGTCTGTTCTTTGACGACCTGAACACCCCGGATTTTGACCATTGCTTCGCCTTTATGCAGGCGGTTGGTAACGGCTATGCTGACGCCTATTTACCCATCGTCGAACGCCGGAAAGCCACGCCGTTCGGCGAGCGCGAGCGCCACTTTCAGCTCTATCGCCGCGGCCGCTACGTCGAGTTCAATCTGGTCTGGGACCGCGGCACCCTGTTCGGCCTGCAGACCGGCGGGCGTACGGAGTCGATTCTGATGTCGATGCCGCCGCTGGTGCGCTGGGAATATGATTATCAGCCCGAGCCCGGCAGTCCCGAGGCGGCGCTGAGCGAGTTTATTCAGGTGCGCGACTGGCTGTAACGGCCAGATCCGGCAGCGGCGTCGCTTCGCTCACACCCACTGGCGCAGGCGATGGTGCAGCGTCATCGACGGTTTCTCAGCAAACAGCTGCTGATAGTCGGTGGCGAACTGCCCCAAATGCCAGAATCCCCACTGCATGGCAGCCTCCTTGACCGTCTCCCGCTCTGACCAGGGACTTATCAGCTCCCGGCGTACGGCGTTCAGGCGGATCCGTTTGAGCCAGGCGTTGGGACCAATCCCCAGAATCGCATGGAAGGCGTTTTGCACGCTGAACAGGATGACGGGCAATATCGAGAACGGCATCGGTAAAGGCGTTGCAGGCGGCTTTACAGGCCGCCGGGCTTCCCGTCAAAAAGGCGGCCGAATAGTTGGTTTCCGACGGCGGCGGGACGTAGGTCACCAGCCGAACGTCGGCCGACTTCATCGCCGCATCGATGCCGAACGTCGCCTCCAGCGGCGGATTAAAAAGGCAGGCTCAGCGTTTTTACTCGCCGGCCTGCCTGATATTGTGCGCGGAAAACTCTCCGCGCATTAACATGAAAAAAAGAGATTACAGCGGTTCGGTTTGCGCTTCGACAACGGCCAGCGCCACCATATTCACAATGCGGCGTACGGAGGCGATCGGCGTCAGAATATGCACCGGCTTCGCCACCCCCATCAGCACTGGCCCGACGGTCACCCCTTCCGAACTGGAGACGCGCAGCAGGTTGTAGCTGATACGGGCAGCTTCCATATTCGGCATCACCAGAATATTGGCCGACCCCTTCAGCGGGCTGTCCGGCATGCGATCGTTGCGGATGCTTTCCACCAGCGCGGCGTCGCCATGCATTTCACCATCGATCATCAGCTCCGGGGCGCTCGCCTTCACCAGTTCAAGGGTTTTGCGCATCTTGCTGGCTGACGGGCAGTCGGCGGAACCAAAGTTGGAGTGCGACAGCAATGCCACCCGCGGCTCAATACCGAAGCGACGCACGCTTTCCGCCGCCATCAGGGTGATCTCCGCCAGCTCTTCCGGCGAGGGATCGTGATTCACATAGGTGTCAGCGATAAAGGTGTTGCCGCTCGGCAGCAGCAGCGCATTCATCGCCCCGGCGGTGCTGACGCCACCGCGATAGCCAAACAGCGGCTGCACCACGCGGTAGTGGTCGTGGTACTCGCCGATAGTTCCGCAGATCATCGCATCCGCTTCACCGCGATGAACCATGATGGCGCCAATCACCGTGGTGTTGCTAATCACCGCCCGCTGCGCCTGCTCCTGGGTAATGCCGCGGCGCTTCATCAGCTGGTAGTACTCGCTCCAGTACTCTTTAAACCGCGGGTCGGATTCATTATTGACGATCTCAAAGTCAACGCCGGCCTTGATCTGCAGACCCAGCTTCTGGATGCGCATTTCAATCACGCTCGGGCGCCCCACCAGAATCGGTTTGGCCAGCCCCAGCGACACCAGCTCCTGAGTGGCGTGCAGCACCCGGGTCTCCTCCCCTTCCGCCAGCACCACGCGCTTCGGCTCTTTGCGCGCCTGAGAGAAGATAGGCTTCATAAACAGGTTGGTTTTATAGACGAACTCGCTCAGCTTCTCGATATAGGCGTCAAAATCGGCGATCGGGCGCGTTGCCACGCCGGAGTCCATCGCCGCCTTCGCCACCGCGGGGGCGATTTTGACGATCAGCCGCGGGTCGAACGGTTTCGGAATGATGTAGTCCGGGCCAAAGCTTAAATCCTGATCGCCGTAGGCGGAGGCCACCACTTCACTCTGCTCGGCATGGGCCAGCTCGGCAATGGCATGCACCGCCGCCAGCTTCATCTCTTCGTTGATCGCCGTCGCGCCGACGTCCAGCGCGCCGCGGAAGATGAACGGGAAGCAGAGCACGTTGTTGACCTGGTTAGGATAGTCGGAGCGGCCGGTACAGATGATGGCGTCATCGCGGACCTGCTTCGCCAGCGGCGGCAGAATTTCCGGCTCCGGGTTAGCCAGAGCGAGGATCAGCGGCGCACGCGCCATCTTCTTCACCATCTCCGGGGTCAGCACTTTCGGACCAGAGCAGCCGAGGAAAATGTCCGCGCCGTCGATCACATCGTCGAGCGTGCGTTTGCCGTCGTCTTCAACCGCGTAGGCGGCTTTGGTTTCCGCCATGTTAGGCTCACGGTCTTTGTAGATGACGCCTTTCGAATCGCAGACCACGATGTTGTGCTTTTGCATGCCCAGCGCCACCAGCAGGTTCATGCAGGCGATAGCCGCCGCGCCCGCGCCGGAGACCACCATCCGCACGTCGGACAGGTTCTTCTCAACGACGCGCAGGCCGTTGAGGATCGCCGCGGTGCTGATGATCGCCGTGCCGTGCTGATCGTCATGGAAAACCGGAATATTCATGCGCTCGCGCAGCTGCTGCTCGATGTAGAAACACTCCGGCGCTTTAATATCTTCCAGGTTGATACCGCCGAAGGTCGGCTCGAGGGCGGCGACGACGTTAATGAATTTGTCCGGGTCCAGCTCATCGACTTCGATATCAAACACATCGATGCCGGCGAATTTCTTAAACAGGACGCCTTTACCCTCCATCACCGGCTTGCCGGCCAGCGCGCCGATATTGCCCAGCCCCAGCACCGCGGTGCCGTTGGAGACGACCGCCACCAGGTTGCCGCGGGCGGTGTATTTGTAGGCCGCCAGCGGATCTTTTTCGATTTCCAGACAGGGGGCCGCGACGCCCGGCGAGTAGGCCAGCGCCAGATCGCGCTGGGTGGCGAGAGGTTTGGTCGGCGAGACCTGGATTTTTCCGGGAACCGGAAATTCGTGGAAGTCGAGGGCGCTCTGTTTTAACTGCTCATCCATTTTATATTCCTTTCTTTCACGTATCGTTCGTAGGGGAAAAGCGTGATGACCATCCTGTCGTTCACCTTTCAGTGGCAGACAGTATCCCTCCTGGCGGGGCGATAAACTTTGAACACCGCCAAACTCTGGTCATCGCTATGATCTGGTTGTTATCAATTTATAGCGGTTATGTTACCCGGATTCGCCGCCAATAATAGCCCCGTCTGCTATGCTTTTTGGTTATGTACCTCATCAATATTTATACCGCATACCGGCAAGCACTCATGTAACACCTTGTTCCAGGAGGACTTATCCATGAATCAGCTAGACAGCATCAAGCAATTTACTACCGTAGTCGCCGACAGCGGCGATATCGAATCCATTCGCCACTATCATCCGGAAGACGCCACCACCAACCCCTCTCTGCTGCTGAAGGCCGCCGGGCTGGCGTCCTATAGCGGGCTTATCGACGACGCCATCGCCTGGGCCAAAAAACAAGGAGGCGGACGCGAAGCGCAGGTGGCTCACGCCTGCGATAAGCTGGCGGTGAACTTTGGCGCGGAGATCCTCAAAAGTATTCCGGGCCGGGTCTCCACCGAGGTGGACGCCCGGCTCTCCTTCAACCGGGAGAAGAGTATCGAGAAAGCGCGCCACCTGGTGGCGCTGTATCAGGAGATGGGCATTGATAAGTCGCGGATCCTGATCAAGCTGGCATCCACCTGGGAGGGGATCCGCGCCGCCGAGACGCTGGAGAAAGAGGGGATCCACTGCAACCTGACGCTGCTGTTTTCTTTCGCCCAGGCCCGGGCCTGCGCCGAAGCTGGGGTCTATCTGATCTCCCCTTTCGTCGGGCGTATTTATGACTGGTATCAGGCGCGTAAACCGCTGGATCCTTACGTGGTTGAGGAAGATCCGGGGGTGAAATCGGTACGCAATATCTATGACTACTTCAAACAGCATAAATACACCACCATCGTGATGGGCGCCAGCTTCCGCCGCACCGAACAGATCCTCGCCCTGGTCGGCTGCGATCGGCTGACCATCGCCCCGCCCTTGTTAAAAGAGCTGCAGGCCAGCGACGCCCCGGTGGTGCGCAAACTGATCCCTGCCAGCCAGATCCTGCCGCGCCCGGTGCCGCTCAGCGAGGCGGAGTTCCGCTGGGAACATAATCAGGATCCGATGGCAGTCGAAAAGCTGGCGGAGGGGATCCGCCTGTTCGCTGTCGATCAACGCAAACTGGAAGATCTGCTTGCCGCCAAACTGTCACTTTAGTCTCACGGAGAAAACTATGTCCCGAAGAGAGCTTGCCAACGCCATCCGCGCCCTGAGTATGGATGCGGTGCAGAAAGCCAATTCCGGCCACCCCGGTGCGCCAATGGGGATGGCAGACATTGCCGAAGTGCTGTGGAACGATTTTCTCAAGCACAATCCGCAGAACCCTGGCTGGGTGGACCGCGACCGCTTTATTCTGTCCAACGGCCACGCGTCGATGCTGCTCTACAGCCTGCTGCACCTGACCGGCTACGATCTGCCGCTGTCAGAACTCAAGCAGTTCCGTCAGTTGCACTCTAAAACGCCGGGCCACCCGGAGCATGGCTATACTCCCGGGGTGGAAACGACCACTGGCCCGCTGGGCCAGGGGCTGGCGAACGCCGTCGGCATGGCCATCGCCGAACGCACCCTGGCGGCGCAGTTTAACCGTCCTGGGCATGAGATTATTGACCATTACACCTGGGTTTTCATGGGCGATGGCTGCCTGATGGAGGGGATCTCCCATGAGGCCAGTTCGCTGGCCGGCACGCTCGGACTCGGTAAGCTGATCGGTTTTTACGATCACAACGGCATCTCCATCGATGGCAAAACCGACGGCTGGTTTACCGATGATACGGCGGAACGCTTCCGCGCCTATCACTGGCACGTTATTGGCGACATTGATGGCCACGATCCACAGGCCATTAAACAGGCCATTGCGGAAGCACAGGCGGTGAAAGATAAGCCGTCGCTGATCATCTGCCGGACCATTATCGGCTTCGGTTCGCCCAACAAAGCGGGGTCGGAAGAGTCTCACGGCGCGGCGCTGGGCGAAAAAGAGGTGGCCCTGGCCCGCCAGCAGTTGGGCTGGAAATATCCGCCCTTTGAGATCCCGAAAGAGATCTACCAGGGCTGGGATGCGCGTCCGCGTGGCGAGAAAGCCGAGCACGCCTGGAACGAGAAATTCGCCGCCTACCAGCAGCAGTTCCCGGAGCTGGCCGCTGAGCTGACCCGCCGCATGGATGGCGCCCTGCCGGAAGATTTTGCCGCGACGGCCCATCACTACGTGGCGAAGCTGCAGGCCGAGCCGGCGAAAATCGCCAGCCGCAAGGCCTCGCAAAACGCGCTGAACGCCTACGGCCCACATCTTCCGGAACTGCTGGGCGGTTCGGCGGATCTCGCGCCGAGTAACCTGACCATCTGGTCTGGCTCGACATCGATTAAAGACGATCCTGCGGGCAACTATATCCACTACGGGGTGCGCGAATTTGGCATGACCGCAGTGGCCAACGGCATCGCCCTGCACGGCGGTTTCATCCCTTATACCTCGACCTTCCTGATGTTCGTGGAGTACGCCCGCAACGCCGCGCGCATGGCGGCCCTGATGAAGGCCCGGCAGATCATGGTCTATACCCATGACTCCATCGGTCTGGGGGAAGACGGCCCGACCCACCAGGCGGTGGAACAGCTGGCCAGTCTGCGTCTGACGCCGAACTTCAGCACCTGGCGCCCCTGCGATCAGGTGGAGACCGCCGTCGCCTGGCAGGCGGCCATTGCGCGCCAGAATGGGCCAACGGCGCTGATCCTGTCGCGACAAAACCTGGCGCAGATGCCGCGCACCCCGGATCAGGTGCAGGCTATCGCCCGGGGGGGCTACGTGCTGAAAGATGCCGGCGGTAAACCCGACCTGATCCTCATCGCCACCGGGTCGGAAGTGGAGATCACCGTGCTGGCCGCAGAAAAACTGTTGGCGAACGGGGTGAATGTGCGGGTGGTCTCGCTCCCTTCCACCGATGTGTTTGATGCCCAGGATGAGGCCTGGCGCGAGTCGGTACTGCCGTCGGACGTCAGCGCCCGGGTGGCGGTCGAGGCCGGGATAGCAGACTACTGGTATAAATATGTCGGCTTAAAAGGCAAGATCGTCGGTATGACCGGCTATGGTGAATCCGCGCCTGCGGAGCAGCTGTTCCCGTTCTTTGGCTTTACGGTCGACCATATCGTCACCACTGCGGAGCAGGTGCTTAACGGGTGATCCACAGCGTGGGCCAGGCGTCTGGCCCCTGCCAGTTATCACACGTCGGCTGCTGCGCGTAGCGGGAGAGACTGAACCGCTGGCCGTCAAAACGCCAGCGGGTCTGGATCCCGCAATCGCCGGCCTCGCGGCCTTTATCCAGGGTCACCAGCTCATGGCGGCGATCATCGTAGCTGGCGTTGATAAGCTCAATCTCCCGCGGCGCCTCGCCCGGCGGCTGAAACGGCAGCGTCAGCCGCACCTGACGGGCGACATAGGGCCGCTGGCGGGAGACCAGCCAGGCCAGCCAGACGGTGTTGTACGCGCCGGATTCGCAGCTGGTCATCAGCAGCACTTTGTCATCCGTCAGCGCAGTAACGCGAATTTCGCGGCGGAAGGGATCGAGGGAGCAGTTACTGTTGTTCATCCGCTCATTACCGTAGTCCATCAGATCGTTGAGCTCCTCACGCCCCAGCGGCGACTGCGCTGTTTCCGCGGTCGCCACCGCGCGCAGCGCCGGAGCCGGCGGTACACTGAGCGGTGGCTCTTCCCCTTTGCCGACCCAGGCCGTTTCGCTGCCTACCCGTTTTTGCCGATCGTCGATAAAAAACAGGGCCGCTTTCAGCCCCTGCAGGGAGATGCTCTGCAGGCCATTGGCCAGCGAGAGCGTTTTCCCCTCCTGAACCTGCTGGAGAAACGCATCGATCGTCACGCTGTCGCTGGTTTTAATGAGCTTATCTTCAATGTGCCAGCGCTTGTCGGTCAGGGACAACGGCTTGCCATCCAGCAGCAGGCGCGGCGCTATTGGCGCGAGCGTCGCCACCGGATTGCCGGTGCCACCCAGTTCGATACGCAGGCTGGCGTCAGTCACCGCCCCGGCGCTGCGGCTGAGGGTCATCACCAGCCCATAATGCAGCCCCACGTTGCGGGTGACGCAGAAATTTTGGTTGTTACAGGTGACCTGCCAGTCGTTGAAGCGCTGCTGCGTCGGTGCCGACCATGCCTGCGAGCAAGGCAGCACCGCCAGAAAGAGGAAATAAATGATGCGAAAAAGCATGAACCGCCCGACCCCAGATAAACCCGACCACGGCGCCTATCCTGGACAACGGCAGCCGCTTACTCAATCGGATTTGTCAGAGTTCCCCGACATCAGGCCGGAGGTTTGCAGATACTGCAGCAGAATAACCGCCTTACCGTCGCGGATCTCCCCATTAGCAACCATCTGCAGCGCCTGGCTAAAGGGCAGCTCAAGCACCTCGATGGCTTCATCATCCACCCCGCCGCCGCTGGTGGTTCGCTGCGCATCGCTGTACTCAGCGATAAAGAAATGCACCACTTCGGTAACGCCACCTGGCGACATAAACAGCTCAAACAGCTTACGCACCTCACCCACTTCATAGCCGGTCTCTTCCACCGCCTCTTTACGAATGCACGCTTCCGGTTCGTCGTTGTCCAGCAGCCCGGCGCAGGTTTCAATCAGCATGCCGTCATGATTACCATTGACCCAGGTGGCGACCCGAAACTGACGCACCAGGACCACCGTTTGCTTGCGGCGATTGTACAGCAGCACGGTAGCGCCGTTGCCACGATCGTAGACCTCGCGTTTATGGCGCACGACGCTGCCATCCTCGCGCGTCAGCTCATAGGTCATGTTGCGTAACACGAACCAGTTTTCAGAGAGGATTTTATCTTTAATGACGTGAATATTGAGTGACATACCGACCCCACAGCGTAAAAGGACGTCCTCATACTACGCTGCGGGACCGGGTTTGTCGTCAGTGAAGCGGCGTCGTTTTCAGCGCCAGATAGTCCAAAATCCCCTGCGCCGCGTGACGGCCTTCCGCCATCGCCGTCACTACAAGGTCTGCGCCGCGCACGGCATCGCCGCCGGCAAAGATCTTCTCCTGACTGGTCTGGTAACGGTAACGGCTCTCGACGCCGGCTTTGATGCGCCCCTGGCTGTCCAGCGCCACGCCCGCCGCTTCCAGCCAGGGCATGCGGTGCGGGTGGAAGCCAAAGGCCATGATCACCGCATCTGCCGGCATAACAAACTCACTGCCGGGGATCGGCGTCGGGCGGCGTCTTCCTCCCGCGTCCGGGGCGCCCAGTTCGGTGCGCAGAAAACGTACCCCATTCACCCGCCCGCTCTCGTCCAGCTCCAGGGTCACCGGCTGGACGTTAAACTCAAAGACCGCCCCCTCTTCGCGGGCGTTTTTGACCTCTTTTTTCGAGCCCGGCATGTTGGCTTCATCCCGCCGATAGGCGCAGGTCACCTGGCGGGCGCCGTGGCGCAGCGCGGTTCGCACGCAGTCCATCGCGGTATCGCCACCACCCAGCACGACGACGTTCAGCCCGGCGGTGTTGATATAGGGCTCTTGAGCCGATGCCGCCAGCCCCATCACCTGTTTGGTGTTGGCGATAAGAAACGGCAGCGCATCGTAGACGCCGGGGGCCTCTTCGTTTGGCAGCCCCGCCTTCATGGAGCGATAAGTTCCGGCGCCAACGAACACCGCGTCATAATCGGCCAGCAGCGTCGCCATGGGGATATCTTTCCCCACCTCACAATTGAGCTCAAAGCGGATACCCATCTCGCTGAAAATTCCCCGCCGCCGGGCCAGCAGCGATTTATCCAGCTTGAACGCCGGGATGCCGAAGGTCAGCAGACCGCCGATCTCCGGATGACGGTCAAAGACCACCGGCTGGACGCCGTGACGCACCAGCACATCGGCGCAGGCCAGCCCGGCCGGCCCGGCGCCGATAATCGCCACCCGCTTACCGCTCGGCTTAACCTGCGAGAGGTCCGGACGCCAGCCGCTGGCCAGCGCCTGGTCGGAAATATAGCGCTCAATGTTGCCGATGGTGACTGCGCCGCTTTCATCGCGCAGGGTGCAGGCACCTTCACACAGCCGGTCCTGGGGGCAGACGCGACCGGTGATCTCCGGCAGGCAATTGGTCTGATGGGAAAGCGCGACCGCGGCGGCGATATCCCCCGCCTTAACCAGCTCGACCCACTGCGGAATATGGTTATGCAGCGGGCAGGTCCATTCGCAAATACTGTGTTCCCCACATGTGAGGCAGCGGGCGGCCTGCTGCTGCGCCTGCGTCGGGGTGAACGGCTGATAGATCTCCTCAAAGTGGCTCTTACGCACCTCCGCCGCCAGCTTATCCGGCTCCCCGCGCGGCGGCGTCATCGCCATTTGCCTGGCCTTCGCGCCAGCATTGGGCTGGCTGCAGGGCGGCGTACCGCGCTGCCACGGCTGCGCCTCCTGGCATGCCGAGCGCAAACGCCGCTGCTTCGCCAGCGCGGTCAATGTCTCATCGTCGGCGAGGGTCAGCGCCTGCGCGGGACAGTTTTCCACACAGGCCGGTCCCGCCTCGCGGCCCTGGCACAGATCGCACTTCTGCGCGCTGGCCTTTACCTGACCTGCAGCCTGCGGCGTCACCACCACCTGCATCACCCCGAACGGGCAGGCCACCATGCAGGATTTACAGCCAATGCATTTCTCCTGACTGACCTGAACGCTGTCGCCGGACTGGGCGATAGCGTCGTTGGGACAACTGCGGATGCAGGGGGCGTCTTCACAGTGGCGGCAGGTGATAGCGTTACGCTGGCCCTCCGCTTTGATGACGGTGATACGTGGCAAAAAGCGCTGCGGGGTCAGCACGTGTTGCTCCTCGTTATGCGCCATTACGCAGGCCACTTCGCAGGCCTGGCAGCCGATACATTTTCGACTATCGCTCAAAATAAAGTGGTTCATGGCTTCCTTTTGTCTTATTGGTGAATAACCCCTCAATACGCATGCCTATTTATTACCCGACAAGACGGCGCCGGAACAATGTCCAAATGCCCAGGATAAACTTTTTCTGGAGAGAATCCGTTTTGGATCAATTTTTTTGACTTAACTGAAATGAGGTTTCACACCGGCAAGGGATAATGCGCCCCGGCTGCGGCAGAGAAGCTGAATGTCTGCCTGCTGACAGGAAAGTTCGATGTTTCTTTACGATACGGCAAAAGCAACATGATAAATTACACTATCTCCTTAATTTCTCCACGATTGCCGGAGGCGCTGGCGCTAAAGTGGCACAGGCTGTGCAATAACAAAAAAATGTGCATATGAGGTCTTTATTCTGATGGCGAATTTCTTTATCGATCGCCCCATTTTTGCGTGGGTGCTGGCAATCCTGTTATGTCTGACGGGCACCCTTGCCATTTTGTCGCTTCCGGTTGAACAGTATCCCGACCTGGCCCCGCCGAACGTGCGGATCACCGCTAACTATCCCGGAGCCTCCGCGCAAACCCTGGAAAATACCGTCACCCAGGTTATCGAGCAGAATATGACCGGCCTCGATAACCTGATGTATATGTCATCCCAGAGCAGCGCCACTGGCCAGGCGACGATCACGCTCAGCTTTACCGCCGGTACCGACCCGGATGAAGCCGTGCAGCAGGTTCAGAACCAGCTGCAGTCGGCGATGCGTAAACTGCCGCAGGCGGTGCAAAACCAGGGGGTGACGGTGCGCAAGACCGGTGACACCAATATCCTGACCCTTGCCTTCGTCTCCACCGACGGCAGCATGGATAAACAAGATATTGCCGACTACGTCGCCAGTAACATCCAGGATCCGCTCAGCCGCGTCAACGGCGTGGGGGATATCGACGCCTACGGCTCGCAATACTCAATGCGCATCTGGCTCGACCCGGCGAAGCTCAACAGCTACCAGATGACCACCAAGGATGTGACCGACGCCATCAGTTCGCAGAACGCCCAGATTGCCGTCGGCCAACTAGGCGGGACGCCTTCGGTCGATAAGCAGGCGCTAAACGCCACCATCAACTCGCAATCGCTGCTGCAAACCCCGGAGCAATTCCGTGATATCACCCTGCGCGTCAATCAGGATGGTTCAGAGGTGACGCTGGGCGATGTCGCCACCGTCGAGATGGGGGCAGAAAAGTACGACTACCTCAGCCGCTACAACCGTCAGGCCGCTTCTGGTCTGGGAATAAAGCTCGCTTCCGGCGCCAACGAAATGGCCACGGCGGAGCGCGTGATCAATCGCCTCAATGAGCTGTCGCAGTTTTTCCCCCACGGTCTGGAATATAAAGTTGCCTACGAGACCACCTCCTTTGTGAAAGCCTCTATCACCGACGTGGTCAAAACGCTGCTGGAGGCGATCCTGCTGGTCTTCCTCGTGATGTATCTGTTCCTGCAGAACTTCCGCGCGACCCTGATCCCTACTATTGCCGTACCGGTGGTGCTGATGGGCACTTTCGCGGTGCTGTATGCCTGTGGCTACAGCATCAATACCCTGACGATGTTCGCAATGGTGCTGGCAATCGGCCTGCTGGTGGATGACGCCATCGTGGTAGTGGAGAACGTCGAGCGCATCATGAGCGAGGAAGGCCTGTCGCCGCGCGAGGCGACCCGCAAATCGATGGGGCAAATTCAGGGCGCGCTGGTGGGGATCGCCATGGTGCTGTCGGCGGTGTTTGTGCCGATGGCCTTCTTCGGCGGCACCACCGGGGCCATCTATCGCCAGTTCTCGATCACGATCGTCGCGGCGATGGTCCTTTCAGTGCTGGTGGCCATGATCCTCACCCCGGCCCTCTGCGCGACGCTGCTCAAGCCGGTTAAGCCTGGTGAATCTCATGAAAGAAAAGGCTTCTTCGGCTGGTTCAACCGCACCTTCAACCGCAGCGCCAGCCGCTACGAAACCTTTGTCGGCAAAATTCTTCACCGCTCGCTGCGCTGGATGCTGATCTACGTCGTCCTGCTCGGCGGGATGGTGTTCCTGTTCCTGCATCTGCCCACCTCGTTCCTGCCGCTGGAAGATCGCGGGATGTTCACCACCTCGGTCCAGTTGCCGAGCGGCGCTACTCAGCAGCAGACGCTGAAAGTAGTGCAAAAAGCGGAAGATTACTTCCTCAATAATGAGAAGCAGAACGTCGAGTCGGTATTTGCCACCGTCGGTTCCGGCCCCGGCGGCAACGGGCAGAACGTGGCCCGCATGTTTGTGCGTCTCAAAGACTGGGACCAGCGCGACCCGGAAACCGGCTCCTCCTTTGCCATTATTGAACGCGCCACCAAAGCGTTTAATCAGATCAACGAAGCGCGAGTCATCGCCAGCAGCCCGCCGGCCATCAGCGGCCTCGGTAGTTCGGCAGGCTTCGATATGGAGCTGGAGGATCACGCCGGTAAGGGGCACGACGCGCTGATGGCGGCACGCGATACGCTGCTTGAACTGGCCGGCAAAAACCCGCTGTTGACCCGCGTCCGCCATAACGGGCTCGACGACAGCCCGCAGCTGCAGGTCGATATCGATCAGCGTAAAGCGCAGGCGCTGGGCGTCTCCATTGACGACATCAACGATACGCTGCAAACCGCGTGGGGGTCGAGCTACGTCAACGACTTTATGGATCGCGGCCGAGTGAAGAAAGTCTACGTCCAGGCAGCGGCGAAATACCGGATGCTGCCTGACGATATTAATCTCTGGTATGTCCGCAACAGCAGCGGCACGATGGTGCCGTTCTCGGCCTTCGCCACCTCACGCTGGGAGACAGGCTCACCGCGTCTGGAACGCTACAATGGCTACTCGGCGGTGGAGATCGTCGGTGAGGCGGCGCCGGGTATCAGTACCGGCACCGCGATGGACATGATGGAGAAGCTGGCCGCGCAGTTGCCAACCGGCTTTGGCCTCGAATGGACCGCCATGTCCTACCAGGAACGCCTCTCTGGCGCTCAGGCGCCGGCACTGTACGCGATTTCGCTGCTGGTGGTGTTCCTGTGCCTGGCGGCGCTGTACGAGAGCTGGTCGGTGCCGTTCTCGGTGATGCTGGTGGTCCCGCTCGGGGTGATTGGCGCCCTGCTGGCGACCTGGATGCGTGGCCTGGAGAATGATGTTTACTTCCAGGTGGGCCTGTTGACGGTGATCGGCCTGTCGGCGAAAAACGCCATTCTGATCGTTGAGTTCGCCAACGAGCTGAACGAGAAAGGCCAGGATCTGCTCAGCGCCACGCTGTCGGCCTGCCGTCAGCGTCTGCGCCCCATCCTGATGACCTCGCTGGCGTTTATCTTCGGCGTGCTGCCGATGGCGACCAGCACCGGTGCCGGCTCCGGCAGCCAGCATGCGGTCGGTACCGGGGTGATGGGCGGGATGATCTCTGCTACCGTACTGGCCATCTTTTTCGTGCCGCTGTTCTTTGTGCTGGTACGCCGTCGCTTTCCGCTGAAAGAGCGTGCGCAATAAAACCTCGGGCGTTGGCGGCGAGGCGTAATAACAGAAAAGGCGACCATTAAGGTCGCCTTCTTTATGTGTTCAGAACCATGACGCGCTTATTTACTTCGCGTTATTCCCCTGCTCACATTGCGGAAATTTATTTACGAAGCATGCCTTCAATAAAATCTTTCCAGTTCCCCAGTTCATGTTCAATCATAATAGCCTCTCTTATTATTATGGTCGATTCTATATAACTTCATTGCTGATGGGAAGTTGTGCTCCCCTATTGCTCTGATTGTCTAGTGGACCGCTGACAGAGATAAAACCTCTGGATGCCGCCACTATGCCGCCTCGCATGTAAAAATTATGTGACACAGAGCACCCTCAAACCACATTTTTGCAATATTGTTAATGACCTCACATCACGCCCGTGAGTGGGCAAAAATTAATCACCTGAGTCCATTGTCTGAGATCCCCGGTAAAAAGTTATATTTATTCATCTGAATCACGTATTATTTCATTAAGACTTATATATTCGGAAATATCTGAGTTAACCGCTTAATTGAATGTAAAAGGGTTATCTATGCTCACCATGTACGGAATTAAAAACTGCGATACCATTAAAAAAGCCCGTCGCTGGCTGGAAGCGCATCAGATTGCGTATCAGTTTCATGACTACCGCGCCGATGGCCTTGACCGCGCGCAACTGGATACTTTTATTGCCGAACTGGGCTGGCAGGCGCTGCTGAATACCCGCGGCACCACCTGGCGCAAACTCGACGAGTCGCTGCGCAACAGCATCGATAATGCCGACGCTGCCGCCGCATTGATGCTGGAAATGCCGGCGATTATCAAACGCCCATTGCTCTGCGCGCCCGGTCGTCCTATGCTGCTGGGTTTTAGTGAAGCAAGTTATCAGCAGTTTAACGAGGTATAGTCTATGTCTTGCCCGGTCATTGAGCTGGCTCAGCAGCTTATTCGCCGCCCTTCCCTTAGCCCCGATGATGCGGGATGCCAGGCGTTAATGATTGAACGCCTGCGTGCGATCGGCTTTACCGTTGAACCGATGGATTTCGGCGATACACAGAATTTCTGGGCCTGGCGCGGCCACGGTGAGACGCTGGCCTTCGCCGGCCACACCGACGTGGTTCCGCCGGGCGACGCTGACCGCTGGATCAACCCCCCGTTCGAACCGACCATCCGCGACGGCATGCTGTTCGGCCGCGGTGCAGCAGATATGAAAGGCTCGCTGGCGGCGATGGTGGTGGCGGCGGAACGTTTTGTCGCGCAGTACCCGAATCATCGCGGCAGACTGGCGTTCTTGATCACCTCAGATGAAGAGGCCAGCGCCAAAAACGGCACCGTCAAAGTGGTGGAAACGCTGATGGCGCGTAATGAGCGTCTGGACTACTGTCTGGTCGGCGAACCCTCCAGTACCGAGGTGGTCGGCGATGTGGTGAAAAACGGCCGCCGCGGCTCGCTGACCTGCAACCTGACCATTCACGGCGTGCAGGGCCATGTCGCCTATCCGCACCTTGCCGATAACCCTGTCCATCGCGCGGCGCCGATGCTGGCGGAGCTGGTCAATATCGAGTGGGATAAAGGCAATGAATTTTTCCCGCCAACCAGCATGCAGATTGCCAACGTGCAGTCCGGTACCGGTAGCAACAACGTGATCCCCGGCGATATGTTCGTCCAGTTCAACTTCCGCTTCAGTACGGAACTGACGGACGAGATGATCAAAGCCCGCGTGGTCGCCCTGCTGGAAAAATACCAGCTGCGTTACAGCGTGGAGTGGTGGCTCTCCGGCCAACCGTTCCTCACCGGGCGCGGCAAGCTGGTGGATGCGGTGGTGAGCGCAATTGAGCACTATAATGAGATCAAACCGCAGCTGTTGACCAACGGCGGCACCTCTGACGGACGGTTTATCGCCCGCATGGGGGCGCAGGTGGTTGAGCTGGGCCCCGTGAACGCAACCATTCACAAAATTAATGAATGTGTGAACGCCGCCGACCTGCAACTGCTGGCACGGATGTATCAACGCGTAATGGAACAGCTGGTCGCCTGACGAATTGACGTAAAGAGGAAGCGCGCATGGAATGGCTTATTAAACACTGGTGGATTCTGGTTCTGGTCTTTTTGGTGGGGGTGATTATCAACGTGATCAAAGATCTGAACCGCGTTGACCACAAAAAATTCCTTAACAACAAACCCGATCTGCCGCCGCACCGCGATTTTAACGATAAATGGGACGATGACGACGACTGGCCGAAGCACGACCAGTCGAAGAAACCGTAAGTTTGCCTTTATCGCGGTACAGCCCGCCTGTAACCCCGTCCGCCGGGGTTACAGCATTTCGATGATATCGTCCCCTTTTGGCGTACTGCCGCTCAGCGCCTCATCAAAATAGTGCTTCGGCACGGTATAACGCAGACGTTCGATCGCGAACTGCATGCTGCGATCGTCAATGGCATGCCCCAGATCGTCAACAATATCTAACGTCACGTCGCCGCCCGCCTGCTGTAATGCCTCCTGA
The DNA here is from genome assembly GCF_002806655.1 of Klebsiella sp. K-Nf6. Lineage (NCBI taxonomy): Bacteria > Pseudomonadati > Pseudomonadota > Gammaproteobacteria > Enterobacterales > Enterobacteriaceae > Klebsiella > Klebsiella sp. K-Nf6. The sequence continues at coordinate 39,733 of NZ_PIBN01000014.1, forward strand.
GCCGACACCGCCCACGCCAGATCGATAACCCGATCTTCGCCCCCGTGGATCAGGTGAATGGTGGTGGCTGTCGTTGCCGTCACCGGCAGCGTCGCGTAGCGGCCATTAAAGGCAATCACTCTTGAAGCCAGAGCCGGCGCCGCTTTGATACTCTCCAGCGACATAATCGCCCCCTGAGAGAAACCGATCAGCGCGGTGGCCAGTGGGCTGACGCCGCTTTTCTCCTGCCAGTAGCGCACAATGTCAATGAAGGTCGGCATAATGGCATCAATGCGCTGCTGACGATTCTCTTCCGTCACTCCCTGCACCGAAAACCACTGCCGACCGTTGGGGCCGCAAGGTTCGACCCCGCCGATGCTGACAATTAGCGCATCGGGAAACTGCGGCGCGAACCAGCTGCCGATTTGCCCCATAGAGACCGGGTTATCACCCACACCATGAAACAGCAGCAACAGCTGTTGCGCAGGCGTCGCAGGGCTTTGAACAATAAAATGATCGTGTTTCATGGCTGTCTCCTTAGTGTATGCGGGCAGTTTACGCCGCTCGCCAGATATGACCATGTCATTTAACTGAATGAGTTAGTTAAAAAAATTGCAGATGCGCCACCTGCTGACGCAGCGCCTCAGCACGTGCTGCATCGAGGAAGCATAAGGCGTCAGCGGCCTCAACACGCCATCTCGCCAGCAGGGCTTTACGCCCCGTCAGCCGCAGCGCAGCGCACAGCGCAGCTTCCTCTTCTCCCTGCAGACGCCCGCGCAGGGCCGGTAACGGCATGTCGACCTGCATCAGCAGGCGGTTGAGGCAGCCCAGCGCCGCGGCCAACGGGCGATGGGCGAAGGCAAAGCTCGCCGCTTCCAGCCAGTCTTCATCACTAAGCATAGCGTCTGCGACGGCCGGCAGCGGCGCGGATTCCTCCCGCCATGGGCGAAGCCAGTGTTCATCGCGCTGCAGCCGCTGCGCCTCCCGCTGCGCGAGCTGGTGCCCCGTCGCGGTCAGCGGGAACAGAGCCATCGCGGTATAGCAGCCGCTGCTGGCCTCGCGATGGGTTCCCAGCCGCACGAGGATAAACCCGCAGCGTTGCCAGAAGCGCCACAGCTCAGGGGTATAGCCGAAGCTGACGGACAGATAGTCATAGCCTGCGGCAGCGGCGGCGATATCGGCGATCATCTTCTGCCCGAGACCTTCGCGCTGACGGGCAGGATGGACAGCGATCCGACTGACCCGCAGCCCGGACAGCGTCGCCGCCAGGGGACTGCCGCCATGGGCCGCCAGCGACTGAGCGACCAGATTACCGCGCGGCCGGCGAAACCCTGCCCACACCGCCCGGCTGAGTTCGGGAGAAAGTCCCCCCTCGGCCACCAGCCACAGCGCGCCCGCCACCGCGCCGCCGGCGCGAGCACAGTGAAAAGCCTGGCCCGGGGCATCCATCATGCGCCGCAGATCGAGCGGGGAAGTCCGGTAATGCGCCCCGGACAATAGCTGATACATCGCCTCCGGTAGCGCAGGCAGCGATTGCCAGCAGGACTGATTGACCGCCTCCAGCACCACCTCCCCCGTCGGCGCGTCGCGAAATGCCTCATCATTAAAGATCAGCAGTTGACGGATGGCTGACTCCAGCGGACAGCCCGCTGCCCAGCGGATCGGGGCGCTCAGGCTGAATGACTGCAGATGGGGCAAGCTGGCGCAAAATTTCAGCAGGAATCCGCGACCAGTGCCTTCATAACCCTGTACCGTCGTGGTGAGCAGCGTGCGGGGAAAACGGCTTACCAGCTGCCGGAGAAGCGGAGCCGGGATCGACGCGGCCTCATCGACAATCAGCCAGGCCGCCGTTTCTTGCGACGCCAACAGCGCATCCGGCGCCATAAAGCGAAACGCCTCGCCGGCAAAGCTCGCCAGCACCTCGACGGCGCTACGCGTTGGGGCGATGACGATGGCCTCGCCCCCAAGCTGGCGCAGCAGCATGCCCGCGAGAGCGGATTTCCCTCGCCCGCGCTCTGCCGTCACCGCCGCGATACCGGGCGGCAGCCGCGACAGTTGCTCCAGGATTAGCGCCTGCTCGGCCTGGGGGTGGCCATCGGCGGGATGCCAGTCAGGGCGCGGGGCGGCCAGCGGGAAGCGCGGCCGGTCCGACTGCTGCCAGAGCAGCACCTCCGGATCGGCGATAAACTGCCGGCAGCAGCGGTGAACAAAGTTGGGGGTAACGATAGGGTCGGGAGTATCGCTCCAGCGCAGGGAGTCCTCATCCGCCCGGGTCAGCCAGTCGGCGAAGGGGGGCGTCAGCAGCACCAGCCAGCTTCCCGCCCGCAGCGTTCCGCTCAGGGCCGCCAGGGCCGCCACGTCACACCCGCGCCGGGCATCGAAAAAGGCGTGCATCACTTCCCGCCCCAGCAGCGTCTTCAGGGCGCCGGGCGCCACGCAGGGCGCAAAAACCGGATCGGAGCCTACCCACAGACCATCGCCGCCGAGCCGCTCCCGTAGCGCCTGCGCCTGCTGCTGCGTCCAGGCCTCATCGCCGCTGAGCACCAGCAGGCGACGGATCCCCTCTCGCGCCATCTGCGCGGTGAGGTTAAGCAGCGTGTCCATCATGGGCGAGGATTACAGCGCGCTGCCGAAAGTATTGCACTGCGCCGGATCGCCACTATCGAAACCGCGTTTGAACCAGGTATAACGCTGTTTTGACGTGCCGTGAGTAAAGCTGTCCGGCACCACGCGCCCCTGGCTCTGCTGCTGCAGACGGTCATCACCGATGGCCTCGGCGGCATTCAGCGCCTCCTGCAGATCGCCGGTTTCCAGAATATCCTGCCGCTGCATGTTATGACCCCAGACGCCGGCGAAACAATCCGCCTGAAGCTCCATCTTAACCGACAGGCGGTTGGCTTCGGCCTGAGTGGCATGCTGTTGTTGCTGGCGAACTTTCGGCTCAATGCCCAGCAGTTTTTGCACATGGTGACCCACCTCATGAGCAATAACGTACCCCTGGGCAAAGTCGCCGTCGGCGCCCAGTTTATTTTTCATCTCATCGTAGAAGGACAGATCGATATAGACCGTGCTGTCGGCAGGACAATAGAACGGCCCCATCACCGACTGGCCGGTGCCGCAACCGGTACGGGTCGCGCCGCGGTAGAGCACCAGTTTTGGCTGCGGGTACTGGCGGCCCATCTTTTCAAAGATCGGTCCCCAGGTATCTTCGGTGGTGGCCAGAATCACGGAAGTAAACTTCGCTGCTTCATCGTCTTTCGGACTGATGGAGCGCTGCGTGGAGGTCTGCTGCTGCGGCATCGGCTCCCCGGTCAGCATGCCGGTCAAATCCACGCCGTAGTAGCCCGCCACCAGCACGATAATCAGCAGCACAATGCCGCCCTTCCCGCTCGGCAGACGGAAGCCACCGCCTCCACCACCGCCAAACGGCGAGCCTGATTGACCACGTCGATCTTCAACATTGTCGCTTTCGCGACGCCCTTGCCAGCGCATAAGCACCTCATTCCCTGTTATGTATCAATAGCAGAGATCGTAGGCGGTTCAGCGCAGGATTACCACAGGAAACAGCAGGAAGCGCGCCAGAAGATGAAGCTATCTTCTGGCGGCGGGCGGGTTAGTCGAGCTTAACACCCAGGCGGTGAGCCACTTCTTCGTAGGCTTCAATCAGGCCGCCAAGACTCTGGCGGAAGCGGTCTTTGTCCATTTTATCGAGGGTGTTTTTGTCCCACAGACGGCTGCCGTCCGGCGAAAACTCATCGCCCAGCACCACTTCGCCTTTGAACAGACCAAACTCCAGCTTAAAGTCCACCAGAATCAGACCGGCGTCATCGAACAGCTTTTTCAGCACGTCGTTGGCTTTGTAGGTCAGCTCGCGCATCCGCGCCAGATTCTCTTTGCTCACCCAGCCGAAGGTTTCGCAGTAGGAGTCGTTGACCATCGGATCGTGCATAGCATCGTTTTTCAGGAACAGGTCGAACAGCGGCGGGTTCAGCTCGATACCTTCTTCAATGCCTAAACGTTTTACCAGCGAGCCTGCCGCACGGTTACGCACCACGCACTCTACCGGCACCATATCCAGTTTTTTCACCAGACATTCGGTATCGGAAAGCAGCGCTTCCATCTGGGTAGGGATGCCCGCTTCTGCCAGTTTGCTCATAATGAAATGGTTGAACTTGTTATTCACCATGCCTTTACGATCGAACTGCTCGATGCGCGCGCCATCACCTGCTGACGTATCGTTACGGAATTCCAGTACCAGCAGGTCCGGATTATCGGTGCTGTAAACGGTCTTCGCTTTACCACGATACAACTCAGCTAGCTTTTTCATCTTTCACCACTCCAGTGATATTAAGCCCAAAAAAATACGTCGCAGCCTATACACAAAAGCATTCAAAGTGCATCGAGGCGGCAACTGAGCGAATCCCCGGGAGCTTACAGAAGTAAGTGACTGGGGTGAACGAAGGCAGCCAACAAAGAGGCGATTTGAAGGATAATGTGTATACGCACACGTTTGCGTCACTATACATTAAAAAGGGCCGGATTGCTCCAGCCCTTTTGATTACTTGTTAAATGCGGCCTGGAATACGGCTACCAGGGCGTCATTTTGCGACTGCGTCAGGGTGTGGCCTTTCGGGTCGATGAACTGCAGGCTACTGCGGTTATCGAGGTCGCCGACCTGCAGTTTGTAGTCACCGGAAACCAGCTGCGGATCGCGTGCACCCAGCTCCTGCCAGCTGCTGTCAGACAGCGGCTTGTAGGTCAGCGCCATGCTGCCCTGAGAGCGCGTGCTGTCGGTCACTTTCATTCCCACTTTTTCGAGGGCGCCCGGCAGACGTTGCCACACCATGTTAAACGGTGCGCGAACGACAAGCATCGGCAGGCCGGTATCGTCGGCAGCGCTCTGCACGTCGAAGGTGGCGCCAGCACTGCGCTGGGCCGCGTTCTGGGCGCTGGTGGCGCTCGCATCAAGGCCTTCCGAAATGACGTTCAGCATGGCGGTGCTGTAGCGCTGCAGTGACGCCGGATCGGCAACCGGTTTACCCGCCTGCTCCAGATTCACCAGCTTAACGACCACCGCTTGCTGATAGCCCTGCGGTTTGACGGAGATTTGATAACGACCGCGATACTGCTGATCTTCATCAAGGCGGTTCCACTCAACCCAGTCGGTGTTCAGCGTCTGGCTCGCATCATCGCGTTTCGCGATAACGTAGTTCTTCGACTGAAGGATACTGGTGACCTGCGCCCACAGCGAGCCGCTGCGGCCGTTCTCAACCATCAGCGTCGCGGTATCGCCATTAAACTGGGTCCGCGCACCGCTGACCAACGCCAGCGGCTGCGCTGGCGGGCGAATGTCCAGCGCTTTGCCCACCGCGCCGGTGCTGTTGGCCACCGGAATGTTGTAATCACCCACCTGAATCGGCAGGATCATCCCCGCCGGCGCGTGAAGTTCGCTCAACGGTGATGCCTGTAAATAGGCCTCATCACCGCTCACCTGACGCTTATAGCGCGAGTCGGAACTACAGGCCGCGAGGAGTAGAACCAGCGAAACACCCGCAACCTTCGCCAGGCGCGACTTCTGTACTGAGTAAGCCATCAAATCTCCCTAAACTTTACAGCAAACCGGCATGCTTCAGCGCGGCGGTGACGGCTTCACGACCGTGGTCAGTGATGAGCGTCATCGGCAAGCGCAGCGTATCGGTCGCCACAAGACCCAACGCCTTGCATCCCCATTTCACCGGGATAGGATTGGGTTCGACAAATAATTTTGTATGCAGTGGCATCAGACGCTGATTAATCGCACGCGCTTCGGCAAATTGACCCGCCAGCGCCAGACGGCACATGTCGGCCATTTCACGCGCCGCCACGTTGGCCGTGACGGAAATCACGCCCACACCGCCGAGCTGCATGAAGTCCATACCGGTCGCATCGTCACCGCTCAGCAGGATAAAGTCGTCTGAAACCAGCTCTTTGATCTGGTGAACTCGACTTAAGTTCCCTGTTGCTTCCTTAATACCGACAATATTTTTAATTTCCGCCAGACGGCCAACGGTTTCCGGCAGCATATCGCAACCGGTACGGGACGGCACATTATACAGAATTTGCGGCAGGTCAGTATGTTCAGCGATAGCTTTAAAGTGTTGGAACAGGCCTTCCTGGGTCGGACGGTTATAGTAAGGAGTGACCGTCAGGCAGCCGACAACACCGCTGTCGTTAAAACGTTTGGTCAGGCTAATCGCCTCTGCGGTTGCATTGGCTCCCGTTCCAGCGATAACCGGGATACGCCCGTCAGCCAGTTCCAGCGTCATCATCACCACGTCGCCATGCTCTTCATGGCTCAGCGTTGCGGATTCACCGGTAGTCCCTACCGAAACGATCGCCGAGGTTCCGTTGGCGACATGGTAATCAATCAGTTTTTTCAGGCTTGTCCGGCAGACATTACCGTTTTCATCCATCGGCGTGACAAGCGCTACAATACTTCCCGTGAACATGGGCCATCCTCAGAGCAGAAGTGCGACAAGATTCTCAATGTTACGTTTGGAGCTGCAATAAAAGCAAGAGACCCGACGCCATCAGGGATGTTGTATGGCGGTTTTTTTTATGCTTTCCTAATGTTACCTCACCTTTTTAAAGGAAGAACAGGTTTGACAGCCTCATTACAACACTATCTGGTTATTACCGCCCTGGGGGCTGACCGTCCCGGCATCGTGAATACGATCACTCGCCACGTCAGCAGCTGCGGTTGTAATATCGAAGACAGCCGGCTGGCCATGCTCGGTGATGAGTTTACGTTTATCATGCTGCTTTCCGGGTCGTGGAATGCGATTAACCTGATCGAATCAACCCTGCCGCTGAAAGGTGCGGAGCTGGAACTGTTGATCGTGATGAAACGCACCACCGCGCGCCCGCCGCAGGCTATGCCAAACACCGTTTGGGTCCAGGTTGAGGTGCCGGACTCACCGCATATCATCGAGCGCTTTACTGCCCTGTGCGATACATGGAATATGAATATCGCGGAACTGGTGTCCCGCACTCAGCCGGGAGACGGCGATTCCGCGCAGCTTTTTATCCAGATAACTGCCCACAGTCCTGCGACGCAAAATGCAGCAAATATCGAACAAGCGTTCAAAGCCCTATGTACAGAACTCAACGCACAAGGCAGTATTAACATCGTTAATTATTCACAGCATGATGAACAGGATGGAGTTTAACCCATGACCCCACTGAAAGCCGGTGATATCGCACCGAAATTTAGCTTACCGGACCAGGACGGCGAGGAAGTAAATTTAACCGACTTCCAGGGACAACGTGTCCTGGTTTATTTTTACCCGAAAGCCATGACCCCGGGCTGCACCGTACAGGCGTGCGGCTTGCGCGATAATATGGACGACCTGAAGAAAGCCGGTGTAGAAGTGCTGGGTATCAGCACCGATAAACCGGAAAAGCTTTCGCGTTTCGCCGAAAAAGAGTTACTGAACTTCACGCTGCTGTCTGATGAAAACCATCAGGTGTGCGAGCAGTTTGGCGTCTGGGGCGAAAAATCCTTTATGGGGAAAACCTACGACGGTATTCACCGTATTAGTTTCCTCATCGATGCCGATGGCAAAATCGAACATGTCTTTGATGACTTCAAAACCAGCAATCACCACGACGTGGTGCTGAACTGGCTGAAAGAAAACGCCTGATGCAAAGCAAGACGCCGGGGGAGGAAATCCTTGCCCGGCGTCTTTTTTTATCCCGACCCCGTCAGTCGTCGTCAACCACCAGACCATCCGGCCAGGCATGCACCACTGCTTTAATCAGCGTGGCCAGCGGAATGGCGAAGAAGACGCCCCAGAACCCCCACAGTCCGCCAAAGATCACCACCGACAGGATAATCACCAGCGGGTGTAAATTGACCGCTTCTGAGAATAACACCGGGACCAGCAGGTTGCCGTCCAGTCCCTGAATAATCAGATAGACCGCGAACAGGCTCCAGAACTCGGTGCCAGCGCCAAACTGAAACAGCGCCACGCCCACCACCGGGATGGTCACCACAAACGCGCCAATATAGGGGATCAGCACCGAGAAGCCCACCAGCACAGCCAGCAGCAGCGAGTAGTTGAGGCCAAACAGAATAAAGCCTATCCAGGTGGCGACGCTGACGACAATCATCTCCAGCACCTTACCGCGAATGTAGTTGGTGATTTGCTGATTCATCTCCTTCCACACCTGCCCGGCAAGCCCGCGGTTGCGCGGCAGCACACGGCGCACCGCGTTAAGCATTTGCTCTTTATCCTTCAGCAGGAAGAAGACCATTAGCGGCACCAGCACCAGATAGACCGCCAGGGTGAGCAGCCCAACCAGCGAGGCCAGGGAGTACTTCACTACCGAGTCGCCCACCGTCAACATCCGATTGCGCATATTCTCCGCCATCGCATCGATGATGCCGGCATCCATTAACGCCGGATAGCGCCGCGGCAGCGTAGCAGCGAAATCAGAGAGCTTGTTGAGCATGCCCGGCATATCGCGGATAAGATAGATCCCCTGCTGCCAGGCCACCGGCATCACCACAAAGGCCAGCAATAGCAGGATGCCAACGAACAGGATTAGAACCAGCGAGGTCGCCCAGGTGCGCGACAGGCCAATCCGCTCCAGACGAACCGTCGGCCACTCCAGCAGATAGGCCAGTACGATAGCCACCAGTAACGGGGCTAACAGACCGCTGAAAAAGAACATGATGCCGAAACCAGCAAGCAAAATAACCAGCAGCGCTATCGCCTCAGGGTCGCTGAATCGACGGCGGTACCACTGCATTAACATCTCAAGCATAAAACCTTCCCTGAAGGGCCAAGCGGCGACAATCCGGGGAATTGTATCGAAGTGTCACAAAAAAGACTTCGCTTTTTGATGCGCCGCAGACAAACCGTTCTCCGCCGTGAAGATCATATTTTCAAGGCGGCCAACGCCAGCTAAACTCGCTGGGATGCGGCCAGGGAACATTGCGTCGCACAATCGGTCAAACTGGCACACCCACATTACAGGACAGAGGTTATGTTCAGGCAGTTAAAGAAAACGCTGGTGGCGACCGTCATCGCCTCGCTGACGCTGGGTTCGATAGGCCCTGCTTTTGCTGACTCCGCAGATACGCTGCCGGACATGGGGACCTCTGCAGGAAGCACGCTGTCAATTGGTCAGGAAATGCAGATGGGGGATTACTATGTGCGCCAGCTGCGCGGCAGCGCGCCGCTGATTAACGATCCCCTGCTGGTGCAATATATCAACGGGCTGGGCATGCGTCTGGTGGCGCACGCGAACTCAGTGCGCACCCCGTTCCATTTCTATTTGATTAATAACGACCAAATCAACGCCTTCGCCTTCTTTGGCGGCAACGTGGTCCTCCACTCCGCCTTGTTCCGCTACTCTGATAATGAGAGCGAACTGGCCTCTGTCATGGCGCACGAAATCTCCCACGTCACGCAGCGGCATCTCGCCCGTGCGATGGAAGATCAGAAACGCAATGCGCCGCTCACTTGGGTCGGTGCCCTAGGTTCGATTCTGCTGGCGATGGCCAGCCCGCAGGCCGGAATGGCGGCGCTGACCGGGACACTGGCCGGGACTCAACAGGGTATGATCAGCTTCACCCGGCAAAATGAAGAAGAAGCCGACCGGATTGGCATTCAGGTTCTACAGCGCTCGGGTTTTGACCCGCAGGCCATGCCGATGTTTATGGGTAAACTGCTTGATGAGTCGCGCTACTCGACGCGGCCGCCGGAAATGCTGCTCACCCACCCCCTGCCGGAAAGCCGACTGGCCGATGCCCGTAACCGCGCCAACCAGATGCGCCCGGTGGTCGTGCAGTCCTCGGCAGACTTCTATCTGGCGAAGGCACGTACCCTTGGGATGTACACCAACGGCGACAATAAACTGGGCACCGATCTGCTTAACGCCTGGGATAAGGGCAACATCCGCCAACAGCATGCCGCGCAATATGGCCGCGCCCTGCTGGCGATGGAAAGCAACAACTTTGACCAGGCACGCAAAACGCTGCAGCCGCTGCTCAGCGCCGACCCGCAAAACGCCTGGTATCTTGACCTGGCCACGGATATCGACCTTGGGCAGAAGAAAACCAGCGACGCCATCAACCGCCTTAAAAACGCCCGCGAGCTGCGCACCAATCCGGTACTGCAGCTGAACCTGGCCAACGCCTTGCTGCAGGGTGGACAGCCCGGGGAAGCGGCGACCATTCTGAATCGTTATACCTTTACCAATAAAGAGGATGGCAACGGCTGGGACCTGCTGGCCCAGGCGGAAGGCGCGCTGGGCAATCGCGATCAGGAGCTGGCGGCGCGGGCAGAAAGCATGGCGCTGGTCGGTCAGTTGGATCAAGCCATTTCCCTGCTCAGTAGCGCCAGCTCGCAGGTGAAACTTGGTAGCCTGCAGCAGGCGCGTTACGATGCCCGTATCGACCAGCTACGCGATCTGCAGGCCCGCTTCCGCCCCTATCAAAAAATGTAAGGAGACCCCATGACCGACGCGGTAAAAATTTACCATAACCCACGCTGCTCGAAGAGCCGCGAAACGCTGAGCCTGCTGCAAAGCCGCGGCATCGATCCAGAGGTGGTGCTCTATCTCGACACACCGCCGGATGCCGATACGCTGCGTCAGCTGCTGCAGCTGCTGGGTATGGAGAGCCCCCGCGAGCTCATGCGCCAGAAGGAGGATCTGTACAAATCGCTCAATCTTGCCGACCAGGCGCTTAGCGACGCGGCGCTGATTCAGGCGATGGTCGACAATCCTAAGCTCATCGAACGCCCTATCGTCGTCAGCCATGGCCAGGCGCGTATTGGCCGTCCGCCGGAGCAGGTCCTTGAGATCGTAAGCTAACCCACCTGCGCCGCGCTTTCGCGGCGCTTTTTTTACGTGACCGATTCCAGATCTTCCACGCCCATCCCTCCCGCCCGCCGGGTAGTGCTACTGTTCATCTATCGCTCAATCCACTGGACGGATGAACATGAAAAAACCAACCTCCACGCCCCATGACGCCGTGTTTAAGACCTACCTCTCCCATCCCGATACCGCCCGCGATTTCCTGCAACTGTATCTGCCCGAAACGCTGCTTAAAGTATGCGATCTGCGTACGCTGCATCTCGAGTCGGGGCATTTTGTCGAAGACGATCTGCGTCCCTTTTATGCCGACATTTTGTATTCCCTGAAAACCACGGCGGGAGACGGCTATATTTATGCGCTTATCGAACACCAGAGCACGCCCGACCGGCATATGGCCTTTCGTCTGATGCGCTATGCCATCGCCGCCATGCAGCGTCATCTCGATGCCGGTCACGCTCGTCTGCCGCTGGTGATCCCTGTCCTCTTCTATCATGGTCAGGTAAGCCCCTACCCGTTCTCACTGCGCTGGCTCGATGAATTCACCGCCCCGGAGCTGGCCAGTCGTCTTTATCACGAAGCGTTTCCGCTGGCGGACATTACCGTCATTCCGGATGACGACATTGCCACCCACCAGCGCATGGCAACGCTGGAGTTACTGCAAAAACATATTCGACAACGCGATCTGGCGCAGCTCCTCGACAAACTGGGCGAATTATTATTGACTGAACTGGCGACGGAATCGCAGGTACAAGCCCTGATGCACTATCTGGTACAGGCAGGCAATACGCGCGAGCCGGTCAAGTTCATTCGCGAACTGGCGTTACGTACGCCGCAGCATAAGGAGACGTTGATGACGATTGCGGAATATCTCGAGCAACAGGGACTGGAGCGGGGACTGGCGCAGGGGCGACAGGAAGGCCGACAGGAAGGCCGGAAAGAAGAGGCACTGCGTATCGCCGCCGCCATGCTACACAGTGGCCTGGCGCGCGATCTGGTCGCTCATCTGACCGGACTGACGGAGCAGGAGCTGGCCCCACTGGCGGACTAGAGCTTAAGGATCTCTTTCACGAAGGGGATCGTCAGCTTGCGCTGGGCGGTAATCGAGGCATGATCCAGCTGATCGAGGGTCATAAACAGCGAGCGCATCTCGCGATCCAGCCGCTTCAGCAGGAAGCGGCACACGTCTTCCGGCATCTCGAAGCCGCGTAATCTGGCGCGCAGCTGCAGCGCCTGCAGTTTGTCTTCATCCGACAGCGGCTGCAGCTTATAGATCTGCCCCCAGTCCAGCCGCGAGGCGAGATCCGGCAGACCAAGATTTAACTGCCGCGGTGGCCGATCGCCGGTGATCAGCAGTCGGGTTTTGCCTGATTCCAGGATCCGGTTGTAGAGATTAAAGATAGCCATTTCCCAGGGCTCATCCCCGGCAACGCATTCAATATTATCAATGCAGACCAGCGCCAGCTGTTCCATCCCCTCCAGCACCTCCGGCACAAACCACGTCCGTTTATCCAGCGGCACGTAGCCCACCGCATCCCCGCGCTGGGAAAGCTCGGCGCAGGCGGCGTGTAACAGGTGGCTGCGACCTGCCCCTTCACGTGACCAGATATAAATGTACCCGCTGTGTTCCTGCCGCAATACGTTCTGGAGGGCAGCAAGTAGGGAAGGATTATCACCCGGCCAGAAACTCGCGAAGGTTTCGTCGTCAGGAAGATACAGTGGCAAAGAGAGCTGTGCCGGTGCGTTCAGATGGACCTCAACATAGGCTTACAGAAAAACGCGGAGAGTTTACCACAGATTTAGGTCAGGAGAGAACCGGGCGGGATCGCCGCCCGGTCAGGAGATCGTTATTTAGCCTCTTCGCTATCAGCGGCGTCGAGGACCACCTCTTCCGGACGCAGGACGCTGATAAGCTTGAAAATCAGGCTGAGCGCGATGCCCACGATGGTCGCCAGCGCCATCCCTTTCAGCTCAGCAGCACCGATGTGCACTTTAGCACCGCTGACGCCGATGATCAGGATCACGGAAGTGAGGATCAGATTCTGCGCTTTGCTGTAATCCACCTTCGATTCAATCAGTACACGGATCCCCGAGGCGCCGATCACCCCGTACAGCAGCAGCGAAACGCCCCCCATCACCGGTACCGGGATGATCTGGATAGCCGCCGCCAGTTTGCCAACGCAGGAGAGCAGAATCGCAATGATCGCCGCGCCGCCGATAACCCAGGTACTGTAGACCCGGGTAATCGCCATCACGCCGATATTTTCACCGTAGGTGGTGTTGGGCGTCGAACCGAAGAAACCGGAGATGATCGTCGACAGGCCATTGGCAAACATCGAACGATGCAGGCCCGGGTCGCGGATCAGATCGCGTTTAACGATATTGGCGGTCACCACCAGGTGCCCCACGTGCTCGGCAATCACCACCAGCGCGGCAGGCAGAATGGTGAAGATGGCGAACCACTCAAAGCGCGGCGTGTAGAAGGTTGGCAGGGCGAACCAGTGCGCTTCGGCAATCGGGGTGGTATCGACCACGCCCATCACAAACGACAGCGCATAGCCCACCAGCACGCCGATCAGGATCGGGATAATCGCCAGGAAGCCGCGGAACAGCACGGAACCAAACACCGTCACCCCCAGCGTCACCATCGAAATAATGATGGTTTTGCTGTCAGGTGATTGGCCATCCGCCGGCAGCAGCCCGGCCATATTGGCCGCCACGCCCGCCAGCTCGAGGCCGATAACCGCCACAATGGCGCCCATCGCCGCCGGCGGGAACATCACATCCAGCCAGCCGGTACCGGCTTTTTTGACAATAAAGGAGACGATGCAGAACAGCACGCCGCACATAATAAAACCGCCCAGCGCCACTTCGTAGCCCAGCGGCAACAGCAGCAGCACCGGGGAGATAAAAGCGAAGCTCGATCCCAGATAAGCGGGAATTTTTCCTTTACAAATAAAGAGGTACAACAGCGTACCGATGCCGTTGAACAGCAGGACGGTGGCCGGGTTAATGTGGAACAGAATAGGCACCAGTACCGTTGCGCCAAACATGGCGAACAGATGTTGCAAACTAAGCGGGATTGTCTGTAAAAGCGGCGGTCTTTCACTCACCCCGATGGCACGGCGCGTCATAGTGTATTCCTCTGAGAGTCGTCTGTTATTTGCTGTGGATTACTTTTATTCAAAAAAAAGCCGACTCTCAAAGTCGGCTTTTTTCGCGGTATGTTTTATTTCGTTCCAAAAATCTTGTCGCCGGCATCGCCGAGACCGGGAATGATATACCCGTGTTCGTTCAGCCCCTTATCGACAGAGGCGGTATACAGCTCAACGTCCGGGTGGGCTTTCTCCAGCGCGGCAATCCCTTCCGGCGCCGCTACCAGTACCAGCACCTTAATACTGGTGCAGCCGGCGTTTTTCAGCAGATCGATAGTGGCGATCATCGACCCACCGGTTGCCAGCATCGGGTCAACCACCAGCGCCATACGCTCATCGATGTTGGACACCAGCTTCTGGAAGTAAGGTACCGGCTCGAGAGTCTCTTCATTACGATAGATACCGACCACGCTAATGCGCGCGCTGGGGACGTGCTCCAGCACCCCTTCCATCATGCCAAGGCCTGCGCGGAGGATAGGCACAACGGTAATTTTCTTGCCCTTGATCTGCTCAACTTCCACCGGGCCATTCCAGCCTTCGATGGTCACTCTCTCGGTCGCCAGATCGGCGGTGGCTTCATAAGTCAGTAAGCTGCCCACTTCTGAGGCGAGTTCACGGAAGCGTTTGGTGCTGATGTCGTGCTCGCGCATCAGGCCCAGCTTGTGTTTGACGAGTGGGTGTTTGACTTCCACAATCTTCATTCTCTTTCTCCTCTGAGGGGCGGCCACAAAAAAAATCGCGGGATTATACCGCTTTTTGCGGATTGTGCCATACCCATCTTGCTTGACGTATATCAAGCAAAGTGATTTAGAGACAAAAAAACCGGAGGCAAGGCTCCGGCTTGGGTGCGGGGTGCAGTCCATACGCTTACGCGGGCCTACGAGTATTGTAGGTCGGTTAAGCGTTAGCGCCACCCGACGACGACAGGTTCTCCCCGTTGCTGGCAATCACCTGTTGATACCAGGCAAACGACTTTTTCCGGCTGCGAGCCAGCGAGCCATTGCCTTCATTATCTTTATCGACATAAATGAAGCCGTAGCGTTTTTTCATTTCCCCCGTGCCGGCGGAAACCAGATCGATACAGCCCCACGGGGTGTAGCCCATCAGATCAACGCCATCCTCGACTACTGCCTTTTTCATCTCCGCGATATGAGCGGAGAGATAATCGATACGATATTGGTCATTGACGCTGCCGTCCGCTTCACGGACATCGATCGCGCCAAAACCGTTTTCGACAATAAACAGCGGCAGTTGGTAGTGGTCCCAGAACCAGTTCAGCGAATAGCGCAGGCCGACCGGATCAATCTGCCAGCCCCAGTCCGACTTTTTGACGTACGGGTTGGAGACCAGGCTGGTGGTTTCATCATAATCAAGCAAGGGGTTGTCTTCAGTGGCTTTGGTAGCGAATGACATATAGTAGCTAAAGCCAATGTAGTCGACACAGCCCTCGGTTAACGCCTGGCGATCGGCTTCGGTGATATCCAGGGTAAAGCCGCGGCGGGCAAAATAGTTGAGCAGATGCTGCGGATAGTGGCCGCGCACGTGAACGTCGGTAAACCAGTAACGGCGGTGCATGGCGTTCATCGCCATCATCATATCGTCCGGCGCGCAGGTCAGCGGATAGATGGGACACATAGCGATCATGCAGCCAATCTGCAGTGCAGGGTTAATCTCGCGCGCCGCTTTCACCGCCAGGGCGCTGGCCACCAGCTCATAGTGCGCAGCCTGGTACATCACCGGCTCCCGGTCTTCACCCGGCAAATATCTCAGACCAGAGTTGGTGAAGGGGGCAAAGTCCTCATGGAAGTTGGCCTGGTTGTTGATCTCGTTAAAGGTCATCCAGTACTTCACTTTATGTTGATAGCGGGTGAAAACGACCCTGGCAAAGCGCACGAAAAAGTCGATCAGCTTCCGGTTGCGCCAGCCGCCGTACTCAGTGACCAGGTGATAAGGCATTTCAAAATGCGACAGCGTAATCACGGGCTCAATGCCGTGTTTCAGGCATTCGTCGAACAGATCATCGTAAAACTTCAGGCCAGCCTCGTTGGGCTCCAGCTCATCACCCTGCGGGAAAATACGCGTCCAGGCAATCGAGGTGCGAAAACATTTGAAGCCCATCTCGGCAAACAGCGCCAGGTCCTCCGGATAGCGATGATAAAAATCGATCGCCTCATGGTTAGGGTAATTTTTCCCCGCCACCACGCCGTCGGTAATTTCACGCGGCACGCCGTGGGCACCGGCGGTCATCACGTCCGCCACGCTGATCCCCTTGCCGCCCTCCTGCCAGCCGCCCTCTAACTGATGCGCCGCGACCGCGCCGCCCCACAGAAAACCTTTTTTAAATCCGGACATAGTCTCTCCCTAATGTCGATCGTCGCCAGGCGAACGATAGTGCTGATTGAAATGGTAAACCGCGCCAATCAGGCCGGCATCGTTGCCGTGACTGACGGTATCGAGATAGTCGGCAATGCCGAACCAGGCCAGATGCTCCTGTAGCAGCGCCAGAAATCCTGGACGTTCCACAATGCCGCCGCCGATAAAGATGGTCTGCGGATCGAAGATATTGACGAGGTTATAAAGGCCATGACCCAGGCCATTGAAGAACTCAGCGACCAGGCGCTGACAAACCGGGTCGCCGGCGTCATAGCGGTCAAAAATCATTTCGCCTGTCACGCTGTCCAGCGGCGCACCGATATGTTCCGCATAGCGATGGCGTAGCACTCGCAGGGTGCAGTTCTCATTCATCGAATAGCGACGAGGATCGCGCCCGCCGGGACGGTCGGTGAGCATGTAACCGAACTCACCGGCGCGAAAACGCGCCCCGTGAACCAACTGATGATGGCAATAAATCGCCCCGCCAATGCCTGTGCCAATGGTGAGTACCAGAAAATTGGCCATTTCCGCCGCTTTGCCCTGCCAGCGCTCGGCCAGCAACACACAGTTGGCATCATTTTCAACTGAGACCGGCAGTCCGGTCCGGGCTTCAAGCCATGCTTTCATGGCGAAGTTATCAAATCGACGAATAGCGCCGCCCATGGTGATAAAGCCGCTGTGCGGATCAACATAACCCGGCGCGCTGATGGCTACCCCTTCACACGACGGGTGGGCCGCCAGCCACGACAGCATTGCCTGTAAAATATGATCGCCATCGCTGTCATTGATCGACTGCTTCGCGCTTTCCAGCAGCCTGCCGTCGCGGGTCATCACGCCCATTTTTAATGCGGTGCCACCAATATCGAATGCCGCAATTTTCATTCATCCCTCTCCTGACCAGCGTCAATCACCGGAAAAATGCGTGGCAAACCAACACAGAAACCGGTTTCAGTCGTATGATGAGGATTCCTTTACGCTGAGGCAAGCACAAGACTGTACCCGGTTTCATTTTCGTGAGCAGTATCAAATTTGACCATCCATCCGCTGTTTCACGCCGACTGTAAAGCAGGCTCGCAAACGTTTGCTTTCCCTGTTAGAATTGCGCCGATTTTTCTTGCTTACCGCAAACGCGTGGAGACTTCGCAGTGACCGACAAAACCTCTCTCAGCTATAAAGATGCCGGCGTGGATATTGATGCAGGCAACGCTCTCGTCGACCGTATTAAGGGCGTGGTGAAGAAAACCCGTCGCCCGGAAGTGATGGGGGGACTGGGCGGATTCGGCGCGCTGTGCGCACTGCCGCAGAAATACCGCGAGCCGGTACTGGTCTCCGGCACCGACGGCGTCGGTACCAAGCTGCGTCTGGCAATGGATCTGAAGCGTCACGACACCATCGGTATCGACCTGGTCGCCATGTGCGTGAACGACCTGGTGGTTCAGGGTGCTGAGCCGCTGTTTTTCCTGGATTATTACGCCACCGGTAAACTGGACGTCGATACCGCGGCCAGCGTCATTAACGGCATCGCCGAAGGCTGCCTGCAGTCCGGTTGCGCGCTGGTGGGCGGTGAAACCGCAGAAATGCCGGGGATGTACCACGGTGAAGATTACGACGTAGCGGGTTTCTGCGTCGGGGTGGTGGAAAAATCAGAAATCATCGACGGCAGCAAAGTGGCCGACGGCGACGTGCTGGTGGCGCTGGCGTCCAGCGGCCCGCACTCTAACGGCTATTCACTGGTGCGTAAGATCATTGAAGTCAGCGGTGTCGACCCGCAGACTACCGACCTTGACGGCAAACCACTGGCCGACCATCTGCTGGCGCCAACCCGCATCTATGTGAAATCAGTGCTCGATCTGATCGCCAGCGTTGACGTTCACGCCATCGCCCACCTGACCGGCGGCGGTTTCTGGGAAAATATTCCGCGCGTGCTGCCGGATAACACCCAGGCGATCATTGATGAGTCCTCCTGGCAGTGGCCGTCCGTCTTCAACTGGCTGCAAACCGCCGGTAACGTCAGCCAGCATGAAATGTACCGTACCTTTAACTGCGGCGTGGGGATGGTTATTGCCCTGCCGGCTGCAGAAGCAGACAAGGCCATTGCCCTGCTGAACGAGAAAGGTGAAAACGCGTGGAAAATCGGTTATATCAAAGCTTCCGATTCCGAACAGCGTGTGGTCATTGCATGAAAAACATCGTGGTGCTGATTTCCGGTAGCGGCAGCAATTTGCAGGCGATCATCGACGCCTGCGGCCGTAAACAGATAAACGGTACCCTGCGTGCGGTATTCAGTAATAAGGCCGATGCGTTCGGTCTTGAGCGCGCGCGCGCGGCCGGCATCCCGGCCCACGCGCTGGCGCAAAGTCAGTTTGCCGACCGGGAAGCGTTCGATCGGCAACTGATGCATGAAATCGACGCCTATGCCCCGGATCTGGTGGTGCTGGCGGGCTATATGCGTATCCTTAGCCCGGCGTTCGTCAGCCACTATCAGGGACGTCTGCTGAACATCCATCCTTCGTTACTGCCGAAGTATCCTGGCCTGCATACGCATCGTCAGGTGCTGGAAAACGGTGATGAGGAGCATGGGACCTCGGTGCACTTCGTCACCGATGAGCTGGACGGCGGTCCGGTAATCCTGCAGGCCAAGGTGCCGGTCTTCGCTGGCGACAGCGAAGATGAGGTGACGGCGCGGGTTCAGGCCCAGGAACATGCCATTTATCCGCTGGTCATCAGTTGGTTCGTCGATGGGCGTCTGCGCATGGCAGGCAACCACGCCTGGCTGGATGAACGACAACTTCCGCCCCAGGGCTATGCCGCTGAAGAATGAACAACAGCCCCGCCTGTCCCTGTCGCGGGGCTTTTTTTTAATTAAAATTGTTTATTAATCAAACATCTCACAGAAATAATTCTTCTTACTGTCATATAGTTGTGACACAGTAAATCGCTATGCAGAAAAATTCGTCATAATAGTCTACGTCCTGTGAGTAAAACGGAGTGTGAGCGGTAATGGGCCAGGAAAAGCTATACATCGAAAAAGAACTCAGCTGGTTATCTTTTAACGAGCGCGTGCTGCAGGAAGCGGCGGACAAGAGTAACCCGCTGATTGAGCGCATGCGCTTTCTGGGGATCTACTCCAACAACCTTGATGAATTTTACAAAGTGCGCTTCGCTGAGCTTAAGCGGCGGATTATTATCAGTGAAGAACAAGGCAGTACCGCCCATTCTCGCCACCTGTTAGGCAAAATTCAGGCCCGCGTTCTGAAGGCCGATCAGGAATTCGATAGTCTGTACAACGAGCTGCTGCTGGAGATGGCGCGTAACCAGATCTTCCTGATCAACGAGCGCCAGCTGTCTGTCAATCAGCAGGCCTGGCTGCGCAACTACTTCAAACAGTATTTGCGTCAGCATATCTCGCCGATCCTGATTAACCGCGAAACGGACCTCGTGCAGTTCCTGAAAGATGATTACACCTATCTGGCGGTGGAGATTATCCGCGGGGAAAACATCAACTATGCCCTGCTGGAAATTCCGTCAGACAAAGTGCCGCGCTTCGTAAACCTGCCGCCGGAAGCGCCTCGCCGCCGTAAGCCAATGATCCTGTTGGATAACATCCTGCGCTACTGCCTGGATGATATCTTTAAAGGCTTCTTTGATTACGATGCGCTGAACGCCTACTCGATGAAAATGACCCGTGACGCCGAGTACGATCTGGTGCATGAGATGGAGTCGAGCCTGATGGAGCTGATGTCTTCCAGCCTCAAGCAGCGTCTGACCGCCGAGCCGGTTCGCTTCGTCTACCAGCGCGATATGCCGGATGCGATGGTCGAAATGCTGCGCGATAAGCTCTCCATCTCCAACTACGACTCGATGCTGCCGGGCGGCCGCTATCACAACTTTAAAGACTTTATCGGCTTCCCGAACGTGGGCAAGGCGAATCTGGTCAATAAGCCGATGCCGCGCCTGCGTCATCTGTGGTTTGATAAATTCCGCAACGGCTTCGACGCCATTCGCGAACGCGACGTGCTGCTCTACTATCCCTATCACACTTTTGAGCATGTGCTGGAGCTACTGCGTCAGGCCTCGTTCGACCCCAGCGTACTGGCGATCAAAATCAACATCTACCGCGTGGCCAAGGATTCGCGCATCATTGACGCGATGATCCACGCCGCCCACAACGGTAAAAAAGTCACCGTGGTGGTAGAGCTGCAGGCGCGCTTCGATGAAGAGGCGAACATTCACTGGGCGAAACGCCTGACGGAAGCGGGTGTCCACGTTATCTTCTCCGCGCCGGGTCTGAAGATCCACGCCAAGCTGTTCCTTATCTCGCGTAAAGAAGGCGATGAGGTGGTGCGCTACGCCCACATCGGTACCGGTAACTTTAACGAGAAGACCGCGCGGATCTACACCGACTATTCGCTGTTAACCGCCGATGCGCGCATTACCAATGAAGTCCGCCGCGTGTTTAACTTTATTGAAAACCCCTACCGCCCGGTCAGCTTCGATTACCTGCTGGTGTCGCCGCAGAACTCGCGCCGTCTGCTGTATGAGATGATCGATCGCGAGATCGCCAATGCGCAGAACGGGCAGCCCTCCGGGATTACGCTGAAGCTGAACAACCTGGTGGATAAAGGGCTGGTGGACAGACTGTACGCCGCCTCCAGCTCCGGCGTGCCGGTCAATCTGTTGATCCGCGGCATGTGCTCGCTGATCCCTGGACTGGAAGGTATCAGCGAGAATATCCGCGTCATTAGCATCGTTGACCGTTTCCTCGAGCACGACCGGGTCTATTGTTTTGAAAACGGTGGCGATAAACAGGTCTGGCTCTCCTCTGCCGACTGGATGACGCGTAACATCGATTACCGTATTGAAGTTGCTGCCCCGCTGCTCGACCCGCGTCTGAAACAGCGAGTGCTGGATATTTTTGATATCTTGTTCAACGATACGGTAAAAGCACGCTATCTTGATAAAGAACTGAGTAATCGCTATGTGCCGCGCGGCAATCGCCGTAAAGTACGCGCACAGATGGCGATTTACGATTATCTCAAATCACTCGAACAACCCGACTAACCTATGCCAATAAACGAAATAACCCCTCGGCCGCAGGAATTCGCTGCGGTCGATCTTGGTTCGAACAGTTTTCATATGGTGATCGCCCGTGTCGTCGATGGCGCCATGCAGATCATTGGACGCCTGAAACAGCGCGTGCATCTGGCCGATGGCCTTGATGAAAACTCGGTGTTGAGCGAAGAAGCGATGACCCGCGGGCTGAACTGCCTGTCGCTGTTTGCTGAACGTCTGCAAGGGTTCTCCCCTTCCAGCGTCTGCATCGTCGGGACGCATACGCTGCGTCAGGCGACCAACGCGGCGGAGTTTCTTAAACGCGCGGAAAAAGTGATCCCCTACCCGATCGAGATCATCTCCGGCAATGAAGAAGCGCGCCTGATTTTTATGGGCGTTGAGCATACGCAGCCAGAGCGCGGTCGTAAGCTGGTGATCGATATCGGCGGCGGTTCGACCGAGCTGGTCATCGGTGAAGATTTTGAACCCCGCCTGGTGGAAAGCCGTCGCATGGGCTGCGTGAGCTTCTCGCAGGCCTACTTCCCTGGCGGGACAATCAATAAAGAAAATTTCCAGCGAGCTCGCCTGGCGGCGGTACAAAAACTGGAAACCCTGGCCTGGCAGTTCCGTATTCAGGGCTGGACCGTGGCGCTGGGCGCCTCCGGCACCATTAAAGCTGCGCAGGAAGTGCTGGTGGCCATGGGTGAGAAGGACGGGTTTATTACGCCGGAACGCCTCGAAATGCTGGTCAGTGAGCTGCTGAAGCATAAAAACTTCGACGCGCTCAGTCTGCCTGGCCTTTCTGAAGATCGTAAAGCGGTCTTTGCCCCGGGGCTGGCGATTCTGTGCGGCGTGTTTGACGCGCTAGCCATTAAAGAGCTTCGTCTGTCCGATGGCGCCCTGCGTGAAGGCGTGCTGTACGAGATGGAAGGCCGCTTCCGCCACCAGGATATTCGTAGCCGCACGGCGCAGAGTCTGGCGAATCAGTACAACATCGATCGCGAACAGGCACGCCGGGTGCTGGAAACCACCACCCATATGCTGGAACAGTGGCAGGAACAGAACCCCAAGCTGGCTAATCCGCACCTTGCGGCGCTGTTGAAGTGGGCGGTGATGCTCCATGAGGTAGGGCTGAATATCAACCATAGCGGTATGCATCGCCACTCGGCCTACATTCTGCAGAACAGCGACCTGCCGGGCTTCAACCAGGAGCAGCAGATGCTGATGGCCACCCTGGTGCGCTATCATCGCAAAGCGATAAAACTCGACGACCTGCCGCGCTTTACGCTGTTCAGGAAAAAGCAGTTTCTGCCGCTGATCCAGCTGCTGCGCCTGGGCGTGCTGCTGAATAACCAGCGTCAGGCCACCACCACGCCGCCGACGCTACGGCTGCAGACGGAAGCTCACCACTGGACGCTGACCTTCCCGCACAACTGGTTTAGCCAGAATGCGTTGGTGCTGTTGGATCTGGAAAAAGAGCAGCAGTACTGGGAAGGTGTGCCGGAATGGCTGCTGAAGATTGCTGAAGAAGAGCCAGACGCCTGAGCCGCGCTCCTGAATATTCTCCAGGCCGGGCCATCGCGCCCGGCTTTTTTCCGCTTCAGGCAGTCATCCCCTCCGCCAGCTGCGCCAGTGGCACCGGTACGCCGATATCG
Organism: Klebsiella sp. K-Nf6; assembly: GCF_002806655.1. Lineage (NCBI taxonomy): Bacteria > Pseudomonadati > Pseudomonadota > Gammaproteobacteria > Enterobacterales > Enterobacteriaceae > Klebsiella > Klebsiella sp. K-Nf6. Next base: position 62,810 of record NZ_PIBN01000014.1, read on the forward strand.
TAGCCCTGCAAATAATCGATCCCCAGCGCGATAACCGCCTGGCGTATCTCCGGCGACTCGACATATTCAGCCACCACCTGCATGTTCTTCATGCGCGCCAGACGACAAATAGAGTCCACTACCTGATAATCGAGGCTGCTGGCAAGCAGATTGCGAATAAAGCTGCCGTCGATTTTAAGAATGTCGACGTTCATCGTTTTTAACCGGGCGTAGCTGGCGTAACCGGTACCAAAATCATCGATCGCCACCCGGCAGCCCAGCGCCCGCAGATGCTCTAATGTCTGACAGACCAGCTCAGGGTTACTGAGCGCATAGTTCTCGGTCAGCTCGAAAATAATCTGCCATGGCTCAATGTTGTACGTCTGCAGCAGCGCCTCGACCTCCTGAGGAAACTGGCTGCGGCTCAGCGAGACCGGAGAGAGATTGATCGCCAGCCGCAGACCGGGCAGTGCCTCGCGGTGGGTATCCATAAAGGCCAGCGTGTGCTCAACGACCCACTGGTCGACGCGGGTGGAGAGGCCAAACTCGTGCGCCACTGGCAGGAACGCGTTTGGCCCCGTCAGTTCGCCTGATACCCCTTCCATCCTCAGCAATACTTCATGGTAGTTATCGCCGCGGATGCCCTGAATAGGTTGCGCCATCAGGACAAAATGGTCTTGTTCCAGCGCCTTCAGGATGCGATTCATCATCACCACTTTATCTTTCAGATCCTGCTGAACATGGCCGGCGCCGCGGCGCTGCATATTCTCTGGATGGCCGCTGGCCAGCGACATGTCGGCAATCGTGTTTAGTTCGCCAAGCAGCAAATACAGATGCTTGACCGGTGAGCGAACGTTGCAATAGCTCATGCCGATCCGCGGCTGCAGCGGGACGCCATCCCAGTGAAAACGGAACTGTCGGAGGGAGCGGTCGATTAAATGAATGCGCGCCTGATGCCCTTCGCTGTTAAGGCGAAAAACCAAATCATGGCCGGCAAGGTGATACACCGCTTCGTTGGGCTGCAGCAACGCACTCAGGTGGTTCGCCAGCATTTGCTTATACTGAATGCGTAACAAAACCCCGTAGTGGCGCCCCAGCAGTTCCAGCTCAGGAATGCGCAGAAAACAGAGCGTCGACCAGCTCGTGCCATTGAGCGCACGGCTCAGCGCCCGCAAATTAGGCATATGTACGACCGGGTCGAGGAAAGCCATTTGCCGGACGCGAGCGTAGATCAGACGCTGCTGTGTTGCCAGCATCGCCGTGTAGGCGACAATAAACGAGAACACCAGATAGCTTGACGAGGTGATCGCCAGTTGGGTGTTATAGCTCGGATAAACCGGTAAGTAACGGTAATGAAAATGGATCACAGCGATCAACACCGGCGTCCAGATCAGCGAGATAAAACGATAGCCAAAACGCATGGCTCCCCAGAGCATGACCGGCATAAGTAATGATAACGTATAATTCGTGCTAAATATGGTGCTGGTATCATTAAGTGGCATCAATAATAGACCCAGCAGCAGGATTAATATCGCCGCCCAGCAAATGATTTCAATGGTTTTTATTTTTGGATCAATTTGTAAGCGAACCTGAGAAATAAATCCGCGAAAATGAAAAGGGTTGCGTATTAAACGCAGCAGAAAATAACACAGCGGCACGCCCGTCAGACACCCCACCATCAGCGCCTGAAAGGTGATTAACGAACGTAAACTGAAGGGCGTAATACCCGTCATCTCCGTCGTACGCGGATGCAGTCCCAGGTATTCAGCGATCTGTGACAGAATCAGAAAAATGACCGAGGGGAGTAGCATTTGCCAGAACAGACGATGCGGCATCAGTTTGACGTTACCATGCGAGACCTGCTGGCGCCGGGGGACAAAGATCCGATACCCACCCCAGCACAGCACGCAGGGAATGAGAAAATGAAACAGCACGCCGATAGCCTGCTCGGGCGTCATTCCTCGGGCCAGCGTGAGCAGCAGGCCAATGATGATACCCGGGATCGCCGCCCAACCGAAAAACATCATCAGGCTGAGTACCAATGCCAGGGGAAGATAATAGAGAAATACCATGTGACCATTCAGCATGGTGTAGGTATTCGCCAATCTGGCAAGAGGTAATAACAGCGCAGGCAGGACAAGCGGTAAAGCCCACCACTTGTCGCGATATTGTTGATAGTATTTTAATAAATTCATAGGTGCTCTACAGGGAACCTCTGCTCCTGCGAGGCATATTCAGGCAGGCATCCAACCACCCCATGCTGACCGCATAAGTAATAACGATACGGTAATGTCCGCTGATTTTAGTGGTCAAGAAAATAGGGCTGTTGATATAAATCAACAAATACTGACGCTAACATTAATAAAACTTATTTTTTTACCTTTTTATCGCTAATAAAGTGAGCATGTAAATACGATGATTATCTTATATAACATTAATTAATGTTTTCACTGCGGCACTTTTACATCTGCATCAATTGACCCCAGCTCGTTCCTGTGCCTTAATACCCCCATCGCCCATCTTCGGGTATACTTCAAGGAACCTTTTGTGAGTCAGGCACCCAGTATGCGTAAACGACATCGATTTAACCGTCGCATGACCCGTATCGTACTGCTTATCAGCTTTCTCTTCTTCTTTGGACGCTTTGTCTACTCCTCCATCGGCGCCTGGTACCATCACCAGGATAAAAAAACGTCGCAGGAGTCTTCACTCACCGTCGAGCCCTCAGCCCGCGAGTAATTCTTTGATTCTGATACAGGAAGCACCACACTCCGCAGTCAGAGCGACCTGCGGCTGATGTCCTGCCTTTGATACAGTCGTTTTGCCGTCGGCGATTTATAAGCGCACGGCATGCAGCAGGCGCAGCATTTCCGCGATACCTTTTGTCACAATTTTGTCCTGACGCATGACTACCGCCAGCTGTCGATATAGCCGCGGCGCCAGCGAGTGCACGCTTAATCCGTCGCGATCCTCCTCCTGCTCCACCGCCATGCGGGGCACGATGCTGTAGCCCAGTCCTGCCCGCACCATCCGTTTAATCGCCTCGATGCTGCCCAACTGCATCACCGGCGTGACCGCCATTCCCGCCGAGCGGAACCAGCGGTCAATCAGATCCCGGGTGCCGCTGCCGGCTTCGAAGGCAATGAGCGGCAGCGCCTGCAGCTCGGCAGGGGTACAAACCGCCGACATCGCTGCTTCGTGGCGAGCATGGATAACCACGAACTCCTCGTCAACCACTGAGGTCACTGCCAGACTGCGTCCCTGTACGGGCAGGGTAACCAGTCCGAGATCGAGGCGGTTTTCCTCCACCGCCCGGACGATATCCAGCGTGTTGCCGGTGGTCACCCCCACCGTCAACAGCGGGTGCTGTTGACGAAGATGCTGCAGCAGCGGTGGGAGAAGATGAATGCAGGCCGTCGCCCCGGTCCCTAACGTCAATGACCCATTAACTTCCTGACTGAATGCGCTGACCGACTGCACCGCGCTATTCACCGCCCGATCGATCTGCTCACTGTGGGCCAGCAATGCCATTCCCGCCGCCGTCGCCTTGATCCCGCGTCCGGTGCGCTCCAGCAACCGGATCTGTAGAAACTGCTCCAGCTGACGCACCTGCAGGCTGACGGCAGGCTGGGAGATCCCCAACGCATCGGCGGCGGCTGAAAAGCTGCCGCGTTGTACGACCAGCCGGAAGGTCGCCAGGTTTCCCAGGTTCAGTGTTGTCATGCAAAGTTTCTCTTATACCGCGCATAAGGTGGCCGCTATGCCAGAACAATAGCCTGCCGGGTATGCTCAGGACAACTGCCTTAACGGAATGAAAACCATGGAAACGCCAGCTATTCCCCGACGCCTCGCCTTCACCGCGGGCGGTCAGCAACTGATCAACTGGGGGATCTCTTTTTATATGCCCGGCACCTTTGCCCAGGCCATCGCTGCCGACAAGGGGTGGACGTCACCGCAGATCTATCTTGGCCTGACGCTCGCCATGCTGATGATGGCCGTTGTTTCTCCGTTCGTCGCCAGACTGCTGGCTCGCTTTGGCGGGCGGCACGTGGTCACCAGCGGAACCTTACTGATAGCCGTCAGCTGCGCTGTCATGGCCTGGTGTCCTTCACTTGCCGGCTGGTACGGCGCCTGGCTGCTGACCGGAATTGGCATGCGGCTCTCGCTGTATGATGCGCTGTTCGCCGCGGTGGTGAATCTGTACGGCCAGCAGGCGCGGAAAACCATTTCCCACATTACTCTTGCCGGCGGCCTGGCTTCGGCCCTCTTCTGGCCGCTGGGCGAAGCGTTATTAACCGTCATGTCCTGGCAGGATGCCCTGCGGATCTATGCGCTGTTTGGCGTACTGAGCGCCTGTCTGAGTTATCAGTTGCCGCGCCAGCGACTCAGTACATCGGTGAAAATGATAGCCCCAACGACGACAGCAGAGGGCGATCGGCGTAACGGAGTGCGTTACGCGATCTTTATTGCGCTGATCACCTTCATCTCCAACGGTACCTCCACCCATCTGCCGGAGTTTATCAGCCACTTTGGTCTGCCGGTTGCCGTCGGTATGCTGTGGGGGTTTGGCCAGACCGGCGCCCGGCTGGGGGAAGTGCTGGCCGGTCCCCGGGTCACCCCACTCACGCTGACGCGTTTTACTGCGCTCGCCATGCCGCTCTGTTTTCTCCTTGGATTGAGCAGCACGGCTTATGCCGGGTTCGCAGCCGGGTTTGTGCTGGGCTATGGCGCGATTAACGGGCTGGTGACGATTGTCAAAGCGACGCTACCGCTGGCGCTGTTTAGCGCAGAAAGCTATGCCAGCCGCACCGGTATCCTGCTGATCCCCGGGCAACTGATGGCGGCTGCCTCACCCTTTGCCTACGCATGGCTGAACCACCGGCTGGGCATTATCGGCGGAATGTGGGTGTCCACCGGGTTAACGCTGATCGTTGCCGGACTGGCGCTGGCGATGGTGCGTGGGGCGGGCAAGGCACAGCCGGGCAAACTTCCCACACTCCACCCGGCGGCGGCAAAAAATGGGCCAGCTGAACATCTGCCGGAACCGTAAACGGGGAATTCACAGCCCCCCTGCCAGATAGCGTCCAGGGATGATGGGATTGAGGAGAGGCATAAAGTAAAAAACCCTCTGTAAAAACAGAGGGTTTCGTTTCATTCAGCTAACGCCGGGGATTATTCCCACTCAATCGTTGCTGGCGGCTTACCGCTGATGTCATACACCACGCGGGAGATACCGTTCACTTCATTGATAATGCGGTTAGAGACGCGGCCGAGGAAATCATACGGCAGGTGCGCCCAGTGCGCGGTCATAAAGTCGATGGTTTCCACCGCACGCAGGGAAACGACCCAGTCGTATTTACGGCCATCGCCCATTACGCCGACGGAACGAACCGGCAGGAACACGGTAAACGCCTGGCTCACTTTGTTGTACAGGTCAGCTTTGTGCAGCTCTTCGATGAAGATAGCGTCCGCACGACGCAGCAGGTCGCAGTACTCTTTCTTCACTTCGCCCAGTACGCGCACGCCGAGGCCCGGGCCCGGGAACGGGTGACGGTAGAGCATATCGTACGGCAGGCCCAGTTCCAGACCGATCTTACGCACTTCGTCTTTGAACAGCTCACGCAGCGGCTCAACCAGCCCCATCTTCATCTCTTTCGGCAGGCCGCCCACGTTGTGGTGAGATTTAATGACGTGTGCTTTACCGGTAGCGGAAGCGGCAGACTCGATAACGTCAGGGTAGATGGTACCCTGCGCCAGCCATTTGACGTCGTCCAGCTTCAGCGCTTCTTCGTCGAACACTTCCACGAAGACGCGGCCAATGATTTTACGTTTCGCTTCCGGATCGTTCTCGCCTTTCAGCGCGTCGAGGAAGCGCTGCTCGCCTTCGACGTGAACAATGTTCAGACCAAAGTGGTCGCCAAACATGTCCATCACCTGCTGCGCTTCATTCAGACGCAGGAGGCCGTTATCCACGAATACGCAGGTCAGGTTTTTGCCGATGGCGCGGTGCAGCAGCATCGCGGTCACGGAGGAGTCCACGCCGCCGGAGAGGCCGAGTATCACTTTGTCATCGCCAACCTGCTGGCGGATACGCTCGACGGCGTCGTCGATGATTTTCGCCGGGGTCCACAGCGCTTCGCACTGGCAGATGTCGCGCACGAAGCGCTCCAGCATACGCATCCCCTGACGGGTGTGGGTCACTTCCGGGTGGAACTGCACGCCGTAGAAGCGTTTTTCTTCGTTGGCCATAATGGCAAACGGGCAGTTGTCGGTGCTGGCGACGGTGACGAAGTCAGACGGGATGGCGGTGACTTTGTCGCCGTGGCTCATCCACACGTCCAGCAACGGTTTGCCGTCCGCGGTCAGGGAGTCTTCGATACCGCGCACCAGCGCGCTGTCGTTAACCACTTCAACCTGCGCGTAGCCAAACTCACGCTCGTTAGAACCTTCCACATGGCCGCCCAGCTGCATCGCCATGGTCTGCATGCCGTAGCAGACGCCAAATACCGGCACGCCGGCTTCAAACACATACTGCGGCGCGCGCGGGCTGTTCTCTTCGGTAGTACTTTCCGGGCCGCCGGAAAGAATGATGCCGCTTGGATTGAATTCGCGGATCTGTGCTTCTGTGACATCCCACGCCCACAGCTCACAGTAGACGCCCAGCTCACGCACGCGACGCGCCACCAGCTGAGTATACTGAGAGCCGAAGTCGAGAATGAGAATGCGATGTTTATGAATGTTTTCCGTCATTGACGCTAATTCCGAGGCAAGTGAAACAGAGTAAATAAATCGCCCGACGCTAGGTCGGGCGAAGAAATCAGGAGCCCAGACGGTAGTTCGGGGACTCTTTGGTGATGGTCACGTCGTGAACGTGGCTTTCCTGAATGCCCGCACCGCTGATGCGTACGAATTCAGCTTTGGTACGCAGCAGGTCAATGGTACCACAGCCGGTCAGACCCATACAGGAACGCAGACCGCCCATCTGCTGGTGAATAATCTCTTTCAGGCGACCTTTATAGGCCACGCGGCCTTCGATACCTTCCGGCACCAGTTTGTCAGCAGCGTTATCGCTCTGGAAGTAGCGGTCAGAGGAGCCTTTAGACATCGCGCCAAGAGAGCCCATGCCGCGGTAAGATTTGTAAGAACGGCCCTGGTAGAGTTCGATTTCACCCGGGGACTCTTCGGTACCCGCCAGCATAGAGCCGACCATCACCGCGGCCGCGCCGGCAGCGATGGCTTTGGCGATATCGCCGGAGAAACGGATACCGCCGTCAGCGATAACCGGAATACCGGTCCCTTCCAGCGCTTCCACCGCGTCGGAAACGGCGGTGATCTGCGGCACGCCTACGCCGGTGACGATACGGGTCGTACAGATGGAGCCCGGGCCGATACCCACTTTCACTGCGCTGCAACCGGCTTCCGCCAACGCGCGCGCGCCTGCACCGGTGGCCACGTTGCCGCCGATGATCTGCAGGTCCGGGTATTTCGCGCGGGTTTCACGAATGCGCTGCAGGACGCCTTCAGAATGACCGTGCGAGGAGTCGATCAGCAGAACGTCAACGCCCGCGGCGACCAGCGCGTCTACGCGCTCTTCGTTGCCGGCACCGGCGCCGACCGCCGCGCCTACGCGCAGACGGCCCTGCTCATCTTTACAGGCATTCGGTTTACGTTCTGCTTTCTGGAAATCTTTAACGGTGATCATGCCGCGCAGGTGGAAGCTCTCATCCACGACCAGCGCCTTCTCAACGCGTTTTTCATGCATCTTAGCGAAGACCACTTCGCGGCTTTCGCCTTCACGAACGGTAACCAGACGCTCTTTCGGCGTCATGTAGACGCTGACCGGCTGGTTCAGATCGGTGACGAAACGCACGTCGCGGCCGGTGATGATACCGACCAGTTCGTTGTCTTCAGTCACCACCGGGTAACCGGCGAAGCCGTTACGTTCAGTCAGCTCTTTCATTTCGCGCAGGGTGGTGGTCGGCAGAACGGTCTGCGGGTCGGTGACCACGCCGGACTCATGTTTCTTCACGCGACGAACTTCTTCCGCCTGGCGCTCGATGGACATGTTTTTGTGAATAAAGCCGATGCCGCCTTCCTGTGCCAGGGCAATAGCCAGACGCGCTTCCGTTACGGTATCCATGGCTGCGGAGAGCATAGGAATATTCAGACGAATGGTTTTCGTCAGCTGAGTGCTGAGATCGGCAGTATTCGGCAGAACGGTAGAATGAGCGGGAACGAGGAGGACGTCGTCAAACGTCAGGGCTTCTTTAGCGATACGTAGCATGGGCAATATCTCGACCAGGGTGGATAAATATTGCCGTGGCATTATACAGAGCGTAACCGATTGCATCTACCCTTTTTTGCAAATAATACTTGCCATCCCCTCTGAGCGCGTTACTATCGACTGAATAACCTGCTGATTTAAAGTTTGATCTTGCTCACATGTTACCCTCTCAATCCCCCGCAATTTTTACCGTAAGCCGCCTCAATCAGACGGTGCGTCTGCTGCTTGAGCGCGAAATGGGCCAGGTGTGGATCAGTGGCGAGATCTCTAACTTCAGCCAGCCTTCTTCCGGCCACTGGTACTTCACCTTAAAAGACGATAACGCCCAGGTGCGCTGCGCGATGTTCCGCAACAGCAACCGCCGGGTGACGTTTCGCCCACAGCACGGGCAGCAGGTGCTGGTTCGCGCCAACATCACCCTGTATGAGCCGCGCGGCGACTACCAGATTATCGTCGAAAGCATGCAGCCCGCCGGCGAAGGGTTGTTACAGCAGAAGTATGAGCAGCTCAAAGCGCAGTTAACGGCGGAAGGACTGTTCGAGCAAAAACATAAGCAGGCGCTCCCCTCACCCGCCCACTGCGTCGGCGTCATCACCTCGAAAACCGGTGCGGCGCTGCACGATATTCTCCATGTTCTCAGGCGCCGCGATCCCGGGCTGCCGGTGATCATCTATCCAACCGCGGTCCAGGGTGACGATGCCCCCGGGCAGATTGTGCGCGCCATTGCGCTGGCCAACGCGCGCCAGGAGTGTGACGTACTGATTGTCGGACGCGGCGGCGGTTCGCTGGAGGATCTGTGGAGTTTTAACGATGAGCGGGTGGCGCGGGCTATTTTTGCCAGCCAGATCCCTATCGTTAGCGCCGTCGGCCATGAAACCGACGTCACGATCGCCGATTTTGTTGCCGACCTGCGAGCGCCGACCCCTTCTGCCGCCGCGGAGATCGTCAGCCGCAATCAGCAGGAGCTGCTGCGCCAGCTGCAGTCAGGACAGCAGCGTCTGGAGATGGCGATGGACTATTTCCTCGCCAATCGTCAGCGCCGCTTTACCCAGCTGTTCCATCGCCTGCAGCAACAGCATCCGCAGCTGCGGTTGGCCCGCCAGCAGACCGCCCTGGAACGCCTGCGCCAGCGGATGCGCATCGCCGTGGAATCGCAGCTTAAGCGCGCCGAACAGCGGCAAAAGCGCACCGTTCAACGTCTGGATCACTACAACCCGCAGCCACGGATCCACCGGGCGCAATCGCGGATCCAGCAGCTGGAATACCGGCTGGCGGAAACTATGCGTGGCCGCCTCAGCGAGCGGCGTGAACGGTTTGGCAACGCGGTGACCCATCTGGAGGCGGTGAGTCCCTTAGCCACCCTGGCGCGCGGCTACAGCGTCACCTCGGTGAATGACGGTACGGTGCTAAAGCAGACAAAACAGGTCAAAACCGGCGATCTGCTCACCACACGCCTGAAAGACGGCTGGGTCGAAAGCGAAGTGAAGCAGATCGCGCCGGTAAAAAAAACGCGAGCCAGAAAGCCTTCACCCACTAAACCAGCGGAATAAATTCCACCCGTTTTTTCGAGATCAGGCCGTGCCCGTGCTGACAAAAGTAATCCACCGAGCCGCACGCCTTGAGCACCTCCAGCGGCTGGTGGCATTCCGGGCAGCGGGCCTCGAGGGCAAATACCCTTTCGCACTGGGCGCAATGCGCGCTGCTGCCTTTGACATCTAACGGCGCGTGGCACAGAGGGCAATCAAGTTCCATAACCATTCCTTTCAACATTTATCTGCACCTATTTTATCATGTTCCGGGTTCAATGAGGGCCGCGTAATTGCTGCTGCAACCTGAGCAGCCATTCCACTTCCTCAAGCCGACGTCGCGCCAATCCGGCCACGCTTTCGGGCGCCCGGATAAACAGATTATCCGCGCCGAGGATCTGCTCATCGAGACAGTGCGCATAGATCGTCCCGGGGCGGGTCCAGCGCTGGATCCGCTCGCCGTCGTGCAGCGTCACCACTTCGCCCTCAGGGCAGCGGTCGAGGATGAGGATTCGCCCGTCCCGCAGCCCTATCCGCATTCCCTTTTGCCCGCCCGCGGGGCCCGCGTATTTGTTTAGCCAGATATTAAGCGGGATAGTGCCCAGGGTTCCCTGCAGATGCGCCTCCCCCTCTGCGGTGACCGTATCCCCAGGGGCAATGTCATGGCCGAGGCGGTCTTTCGCCACCCGAAGGGAAAGGCTCAGCGCCGTATCGCTTCCGCTGGCGTGCAGGGTTTCGCGCAGCATCGCCAGAACATGGGTGCCAATATCGAGGATCACCCCATCAGGGTGGCGCAGCTGCCGGGTATCCAGCTCCCCGGTGGCAAAATTGAGTGCAACCGGCTCACCGGCGGCGTTAAAGCCGCTTGGCTCCTGTAAATAGCCTTCGAGCCAGACGATCTCTTCCGCCCGCCACGGCGAAGTAATCGCATTCAGCGCAACGCCCCGCGCCATCCAGTGGTCAAGAGCCAGCACCCGCGCGGCCTGCTCAGGCGGCGCCAGCAGCGCCCGCAGCCGGGCGGCCTGCTCAAGGTTGGCCACAATCGGCTTTTCCACCACAATGCGGGAAATGCCGCTGGCTAACGCCCTCTCCAGCACGGGCAGATGCTGAAGTGATGAGGTGGTAATGAAGAGCGTATCCAGAGGTTTGGCCAGCAGTGCCGACAGCGAACTACAGCGCTGGATCCCCGGCAGCGCTCTGCTGCTGTCGAGGTCATAACCCCAGCAGTTGTCGATGGCGTACCCCAGGCGACGCAGCACCGGTAAATAGGCGGTTTCCACCACCGCGCCAAGGCCGATAAAACCAATCTGCATAGTAAGTCCACCTTTGAGCCGCTCTGTTCCCCGCGAAGTATCGCGGGATTATGGCGGAAGGTTTTGACATTTACCGGCATGGCGGCCACAAAAAACCCGCCAATATGAATTTCAATTTTGAAATGATGTATAAAATTGTACCTACTACGAGATACCTGGCATTTTTTGCGTGAAAATAATGGAGTCATGCACAACAACGGTCATTCCATGAGTCGCGGTAGTAAATATTTCCGTCCATGTATTTCCAGGTGATCGCCTCATAACGCATCTCGAGCGTTTCCAGGTGGGTACTGCTCATACCAGTAGGTGATAAATACGGCGCAACCGTAGTGACTTTGACGTTCTCCAGGATGATGTTGAAATACTCGGCCTCAATGCCCGCCTCCAGAATGCGATACATCTTTATAATCGCCTTCTTCATCGGGCGCCCCTCACACACGGCACGATACAAAAGCGGTGTTGTCTGATCGAATTCCTTCACTATCGACACAGGACGATGTATACGCGTACCTGTCAGTTTTCCCCAGCTTGGATCAACTGGAATAGTAATACCATGAGAGAATGATTTTAACTCAATAGATCCAAGACGCGTTGACATCATGCAGCTTCCAATGATCGGAGAACCGTTTTCATCTTCAAGCCATAAATGTGCGGGAGTAGACATATAATTTCCTTATCATAAATAACGTTAGAATTACCATTTCACATAGCGCCCAAAGATAATAATTATAAGTACAGCGAATATACCAACAGGCCAAACTGGCCCCTCAGGAAAAATTTGAAAAAAAACCACTGCAAATATGACAATACAAAGTGGTGGGGCATACAGCGAAATTAATTGCTGGAACAACCACAAAAGCGCTCTTTTAATAAATGACATCATCACTACCTAATCATTCTTTCGATGATATTAGCGATCTCTGCCTCTGAAGCCCATTGAGCTTTAAAAGCGTCGGCATGTTCAAATAATGGCGCCACCAGGAAATACATCATTTCAAGCTCTTGTTCGTATAGTATAGAAAAGAATGCCGGATAACAGATTCGGAGACGCTCAGCGCTATCTGCAGCCTTCTGCACAACGCCATACACGCCAGCCACTGTAACGGCGACCCCCGCAGAACGCCCAGCAATCGCTCCCATATCAAGGCTTAGTTTCATGCCTACCGAAACACAGGTAGCCGTAGCTATAACAAATCCAGATTTGGTTAGAGAGTCTGCAGCGATATGAATGTTAACAGCCATCAGAACTCTTTTAATATGCTCTAACTGCTCTGTTGTTTTGTGCCTAAATATTTCTTCAAAATATATTTGAAGCATTTCATATACAATATCATTACGCTGTAAAAGATGGTAGATACCTTTAGCAAATCTAACATCCTCATTCTTCTGCTTTTTACATACATCCTGATACTCATCAGTAAAACAGGATGTATAATACAGGGTCCGAGTTACGCCAGCGCCTATTGTTTTAACCTGACTGGAAACCCGTTGTTCTATGCCTGAAACAGCGCGTTCAAGTTTCATTGCGAGAATTTTATTGGCCTGCAAATAGCTGATGACGACATTGCTGTAATACATTATCACTCCTTGCTGATTAATTTCACCCTCCTGTGAAGAAACCTAACTTACCATAATACTCAGCCATAAAGTAGACTCTCCAGTTTCTCCCGCATTACAGGAAAACGGCACCGTGGAATTCCCCCAACATATCCAGAAGCGTTTTCTCTCTTATCATTGCGATAACTTTCTACGTATATATTATCAAAGCGTACTCAAAAAATTGCTTGGGCAAGCGAAGCTAACAAATGAGAAATTTCATAGGATACGTGCAGTTATACATGCCAATCATGCGCGTTGTTGCGTCGCTACAATCGCCCTTAATAAAAAAGCCCGGCAGATGCGGGCTTTGAAGGATTCATGTTGGTGGGTAAATCTTGCTGATAGCTTATTTGCTTTTCTTGATGTGCTTGATCAGGCGCTTACGTTTACGCATCTGGTTCGGCGTCAGGGTGTTGCGCTTGTTGGCGAACGGGTTTTCCCCTTCCTTGAACTGGATCCGGATTGGCGTACCCATCACGTCGAGGGATTTACGGAAGTAGTTCATCAGGTAGCGCTTATACGAATCCGGCAGATCCTTCACCTGGTTACCGTGGATCACCACGATAGGCGGGTTGTAGCCTCCGGCGTGGGCATATTTCAGCTTCACGCGACGGCCACGCACCAGCGGCGGCTGATGATCTTCCGCCGCCATGTTCATGATCCGGGTCAGCATCGCGGTGCTTACGCGGCGGGTGGCGCTGTCATAGGCTTCGCGTACCGATTCAAACAGGTTGCCGACGCCGCTGCCGTGCAGGGCGGAGATGAAGTGCACCCGGGCAAAGTCGATAAAGCCCAGACGATAGTCGAGGGTCTCCTTCACCTGCTCCTTCACTTCCTGACTCAGGCCATCCCACTTGTTGACAACGATCACCAGCGAACGACCGCTGTTGAGGATAAAGCCCAGCAGCGACAGGTCCTGATCGGAGATCCCTTCGCGAGCATCGATCACCAGCAGCACGACGTTGGCGTCTTCAATCGCCTGCAGCGTTTTGATCACCGAGAACTTTTCTACGACGTCGGTGATTTTCCCGCGCTTACGTACCCCGGCGGTATCGATGAGCACATATTCACGCTCGTCACGCTGCATCGGGATGTAAATACTGTCGCGGGTGGTGCCCGGCATATCGTAAACCACCACGCGATCTTCACCGAGGATGCGGTTGGTGAGGGTTGATTTACCGACGTTAGGGCGTCCAACAATCGCCAGCTTGATCGGCAGATCCTGCGGATTGAAGTCGTCCTCCGGCTCTTCTTCCGCTTCACCATTCTGCTCGGCTTCGAATTTTGCCCAGTATTCGGCGTCTTCATCCACCTCTTCCTGCGGGCTGATCTCATCCACCCATGGCAGCAGGGCCTGCTCCAGCAGGCTGGTCACGCCACGGCCGTGCGAAGCAGCGATAGGATAGATATCACCCAGGCCTAAGGACCAGAAGTCCGCCATCGCCTGGTCGACATCGATGCCGTCGGTTTTATTGGCCACCAGGAAGGTGGGCTTTTCACGAGAGCGCAGATGTTTAGCGATGGCGATGTCCGCCGGCATCAGGCCTGCGCGCGCATCGACCATAAACAGCACCACATCGGCCTCTTCGATAGCCAACAGCGACTGCTCCGCCATCCGGGTTTCCACGCCCTCTTCCGTACCATCAATACCACCGGTATCGATACAGATGAATTCGCGGCCTTCGACTTCGGCCCGACCGTACTTACGGTCACGAGTCAGCCCCGGGAAATCCGCAACCAGCGCATCACGAGTGCGCGTCAGGCGGTTAAAGAGCGTGGATTTTCCAACGTTAGGGCGCCCGACAAGCGCGACCACAGGTATCATGTTAAATGCCTCATACAATCACTAAGCAACATCGTCTTAACGACGTTTTTAAAAAAGTCAAAACGGCCCCTGTCTGCCAGGGGCCGTTTCTTAATCACTCACGACAGCGGTAATTAACGCGTAATCGCGTACAGCGTACCGTCTTTCGCCTGGATCAGCAGTCGACCATCTGCAACCACCGGATCGGTCAGGAAGCCGGAACTATCGACTTTCTGCTGTGCCACAAAATGGCCATCTTCCGGATTCACCCAGTGCATGTAGCCTTCGCTATCACCGACGACCAGATTGCCATTATACAACACCGGCGCGGTCAGCAAACGGTGCAGCAGATCGCTTTGCGTCCACAGGGTCACACCACCATCGGTGGTCAGTGCCAGCAGGCGATCGTTCTGGTCAACCAGGTAGATACGGTTACCATCGACGATGAAATCATTCACCGAACCCAGCTCGCGTTTCCACATAATCTGGCCGCTACGCAGGTCCAGCGCGGTCAGGTTACCGTTATAAGCCAGCGCATAAACCACACCGTTAACGATGATCGGCGTCGTGTCGACGTCATTCAGGCGGTCAATTTCCGTCGGGCCGGTGGCCGTAGAAATACGCTGCTGCCAAATCATCTGCCCCTGCTGCATCAATACTGCACTGACGCGGCCATTGTCGCCGCCGACGATCGCCGCGCCATAAGCGGTCGCAGGCGCAGACTCGCCGCGCAGGGAGAGTGCCGGCATATCGAGGTTAACGGTCCACTTCACGGCACCATCGGTCTCATTCAACGCCTGCAGCTGGCCGTTACTGGTATGCACCAGCACCATGCCATCGCTCACCACCGGACGCGACAGCGCCTCGCCAGCAACGCGGGTTTGCCAGGCAACGGTACCATCGCTGGTATTCAGCGCATACAGCTGCGCTTTCTCACTGCCAATATAAACATGGCCGCCAGAGACGGTCACACCGCCGGAAAGCAGCGCTGGCGTGCGCGAGAACCAGCCATCTTTCTCCGCCAGGTTCACAGACCACACCTCTTTGCCGTCGTCCGCGTTCAGCGCTTTGACGGTGCCTTTACGGTCAGCGGCATACACTACGCCGTCGGCGAAGGCCGGATGGAGGTTAGAGTAAAATTCGCCGATACCATCGCCAACCGAGGTGCTCCAGGACGTGGACGGCGTAAACTGGTTTTCTACCGTCGGCAGCGGTGACATTTTCACCACATCTTCTTCGCTATTAAACAGCGAACACCCGCTCAGCAAGGTAACGGAAAGCAGCCCTGGCAAAAGTAATTTACGCAATTGCATCGAGTCCCTCTCAGATGGACAAATTATTCATTTTCATACGCATCATTTCGCTGAGCGCAGGAGAAGCATCGCTTTTCACGCCAGCTTCCCACGCCGCACGGGCCCCTTGCTTATCGCCTTTGCTCAACAGAATTTCGCCGCGCAAATCAGCCACAATCGCGGTCCAGCCTTCACCTTTGATGCTGTCGAGGGTTTTCAGCGCCGCATCAGCCTGCTTCATCTGCAGCTGAACGCGGGCAAGACGCATATTGATAACCGATTTCAGATTATCATCAGACGCGGCCGCCAGCCCCTGCTGAAGCTGCTTTTCGGCGTTCGGCAGATCGTTCTGTTCAACAAAATGTTGTGCCAGCTCGAGGGAAGCGAAGGCGCCGTAGGTATTTTTATTATCAGCCGCGAACTTCTCCGCCCCTGACAGCACTTCTGGCGTATTCGATTTCAGCGCGGAAGTCGCCTGTTCGTAAGCCAGCGAAACATCTCTGGCCGTATCCTGCTGATGGGAGGTCCAGTAGCGCCAGCCAACCAGCGCACCAACCCCTAAAATCACCCCGACCGCCAGCGCTTTGCCGTTTTCGGCAAAGAAACGCTTCAGCGCATCGACCTGATCGTTCTCGTTGTTAAAAGTTTCCACGCAGTCCTTCTCCTGACTAATAATTCCCGGGAGATTAACCCAGAAGTGTGCGCAAATGCGCGGCAACGCTCTCCTGCGTTACGGTAGTTTGCTCACCTGAGCGTAAATCCTTCACTACCACGTTTCCGTCAGCGATCTCTGACTCACCGACCACCAGGGCGATACGGGCGCCCCATTTATCGGCGCGGGCAAACTGCTTCTTAAAGTTGCCGCCGCCGTGGTTGGTCATCAGCTTCACGCCGGGCAGCGCATCGCGAACCTGCTCAGCCAGACGCATTGCAGCAGACTGAGTATCGGTCCCGGAGGCTACCAGGTATATATCGACAACAGGATCGGCTTTAAATTCCGGATTCACTGCCTGGACCAGTAAAACAAGACGTTCCAGCCCCATAGCAAAGCCCACGCCCGGGGTGGCACGACCGCCCAGCTGCTCAACCAGGCCGTCGTAACGACCGCCGGCGCAGACGGTGCCCTGGGAACCGAGGCTGGTGGTTACCCACTCGAACACGGTGCGGTTATAGTAGTCGAGGCCGCGTACCAAACGCTGGTTGACGCTGTAGCGGATCCCGGCATCATCGAGCAGCGCGCACAGGCCGGCAAAGTGGGTTTTCGATTCTTCGTCGAGGTAGTCGCCGAGCGCCGGCGCGTCGTTCAGCAGCGCCTGCACGTCCGGGTTCTTGGAGTCCAGCACCCGCAGCGGGTTGGTGTACATCCGGCGTTTGCTGTCTTCATCCAGCTTATCGGTAAACTGCTCCAGGTAAGCTACCAGCGCGTCGCGGTAGTTGGCACGCGCTTCCAGCGAACCGATGGAGTTCAGCTCAAGGCTGACGTGATCGGCAATGCCCAGCTCACGCCACCAGCGCGCGGTCAGCATAATCAGCTCGGCATCAATGTCCGGGCCCTGCAGGCCAAACACTTCGGCGCCGATCTGGTGGAACTGGCGGTAGCGACCTTTCTGCGGACGCTCGTGGCGGAACATTGGCCCGACGTACCACAGACGCTGTTCTTGATTGTACAGCAGACCATGTTCGATGCCGGCACGTACGCAGCCCGCCGTCCCTTCCGGACGCAGCGTCAGGCTGTCGCCGTTGCGGTCCTCAAAGGTGTACATCTCTTTCTCAACCACGTCGGTCACTTCGCCGATCGCGCGTTTGAATAACGGGGTCTGCTCTACAATCGGCAAACGGATTTCGCTGTAACCGTAGCTACCGAGCACCTGCTTCAGTGAGCCTTCAATGCGCTGCCAGAGAGCGGTTTCGCCCGGCAGATAATCGTTCATGCCACGGATGGCTTGAATGTTCTTTGCCACGTTTATTCTCTTTATATATACAAAAATGAACCCCGGCGCCTTGCGCCCGCAGGTTCAATCATACACGGGAAGCGTATCGCTTCCCAACACGTTATTTTGCTTCAAGCTGTTGAACGTCAATACGACGGGCTTCATCGAGCATCGAAGCTTTAGCACGAATACGCGCTTCCAGCTGGTCGATCATGTCGTCGTTATCCAGTCGATCTTTACGCACGCCGTCCTCATACAGACCGCTTTTCTTGTTGCCGCCGGTCACGCCGAGGGTGGAGACCAGCGCTTCGCCCGGACCATTCACCACGCAGCCGATGATCGAAACATCCATCGGAGTGATAATGTCTTCCAGACGCTGCTCCAGGGCGTTCACCGTACCGATAACGTCAAACTCCTGGCGCGAGCAGGTTGGGCAGGCGATGAAGTTAATGCCGCGAGCACGAATGCGCAGGGACTTGAGGATATCGAAGCCGACCTTGATCTCTTCCACCGGATCCGCCGCCAGCGAGACGCGCAGCGTATCGCCGATCCCCTCTGATAACAGCAGGCCCAGACCGATCGCGGACTTCACTGCGCCGCTACGTGCGCCACCCGCTTCGGTGATCCCGAGATGCAGCGGCTGATCGATCTGTTTCGCCAGCAGACGATAGGATTCCACCGCCAGGAAGACGTCAGACGCTTTAACACTGACTTTAAACTGATCGAAGTTCAGACGATCGAGATGATCGACGTGACGCATGGCGGATTCAAGCAGCGCCTGTGGCGTCGGCTCGCCGTATTTTTCCTGCAGATCTTTTTCCAGCGAGCCGGCGTTGACGCCGATGCGGATAGGAATGTTTTTATCGCGCGCGCAGTCCACGACCATGCGGATGCGCTCTTCGTTGCCGATGTTGCCTGGGTTGATACGCAAGCAGTCAACACCGTATTCCGCGACTTTCAGCGCAATACGGTAGTCAAAGTGGATATCGGCGACCAGCGGCACGTTAACCTGCTGTTTGATCAGTTTGAACGCTTCGGCGGCGTCCATCGTCGGAACAGAGACGCGGACGATGTCCGCGCCCACGCGCTCTAACGCTTTGATTTGGCTTACCGTCGCGGCCACATCGGTGGTGCGCGTATTGGTCATTGACTGGACGGCGATGGGAGCCCCATCGCCAATTGGCACATTACCAACGTAAATACGTTTAGATTTTCTACGTTGAATCGGAGCCTGGTTATGCATGAAAAATCTCCCGCGTTACCCGTCTGTTACTGCGCCGGTGATTGTTCGGCATTAAGGGTCAGACGCGCAACCTGGTTAGTTCTGATAAAACGACTCAAATCGACTGGCTTGCCGAGGAACTGGATCTGTACCGCTGCCGGGGCGCCAATTTTCAGTTTATACGGCGCCTGACCGCTCAGGTTCAGGTTGCCGCCTTTACGCTGCAGGCCGCTGAACAGTTTTTTACCGGTGGCATCGCTCACTTCCAGCCAGCAGTCGGCGGAAAAGTTCATCACCAGATCCTGTGCCGACGCCGCTGGGGTCGTGACGTTCGCCTGATCGGTCGGTAACGGCGAGGCCGGCGTTGCCGGGGTCGTCGGGGCCGTTCCGGCGGTATCGACATTAGCCTGAGAAGGTGCCACGACCGCGTTATTGTCCGCTGGCGTCTGAGCCGGGGCGCTGGTGGTCGGTGCGCTGGCGGTATCGGTTGGCGCGCTGTTCGCGGCGCTATCGGTGCCTGAGTCTACCGGCGCGCTGGTATCCAGCGGCACGTTCTGGCTGTTGGCGTCACCGCCGTTCAGCTCAGCGGAAGACTGATCGGCCATGGTCGAGATCTCTTCCTGCTGCGCCTTATGGTC
This sequence comes from Klebsiella sp. K-Nf6, assembly GCF_002806655.1. Lineage (NCBI taxonomy): Bacteria > Pseudomonadati > Pseudomonadota > Gammaproteobacteria > Enterobacterales > Enterobacteriaceae > Klebsiella > Klebsiella sp. K-Nf6. Next base: position 82,398 of record NZ_PIBN01000014.1, read on the forward strand.
TTGCCACCACCAGGCACCGCTCAGGCCAATGACCACAAACAGCACCAGCCAGGTAACGCTCATCAGCCAGCCATCGCGCTTTTTGCGACGCTTGCCTAAAGAGAAGCTCTGCATTGGCGCCACCTTCGCCGCCCTGATAGGCGCCTGCTTGGCCATCATCGGCAGCAGCTCTTCTTCAGGAATATGTACGAGGCGGGCGTAGGAGCGGATGTACCCGCGCAGGAAGGTGGAGGCGAGGTCGGCAGGTGCCTTATCGTCTTCAATATCACGAACCGTGGACACCTTCAGGCATAAGCGTTCGGCCACCGCTTGCTGGCTAAGTCCGAGTTGTTCGCGGGCGTGACGCAGACGCGCGCCCGTGGTGTTTGCTTCTTGATGATCTTGAGTGGCTTCAGTATTCATTCGCTACAACTACTGGTACGTGAAATTTAAAGTTCAGCGCGGGAAAACGCCGGCGCCGCGAGACATCTGTGGTACGTCAGCCTCACAGTATAGGACTGTCAGGCGCGCGATCACAGAGACGAATCAAAATTGAATGCTAAGCGGTTGTTGTGCCGCTACATACTGCCTCAAAGTCGACAAAAACGCACCGTAATTATTAACCGAATCAGCGTATTTCGCCTGGTTATTGGTCATAAATATGACCCGCGCCGCCTGTGCCGCGCGGGTCATCATTTATCAGACCGCTTTTACGTCAATCGCTTCACCCTGCATCCGCTTACGCAGCGTACGCTTGGTTCGGTCAATAACATCGCCCGCCAGCTGACCACAGGCGGCATCGATATCATCGCCGCGAGTTTTACGCACGATGGTCGTAAAGCCGTACTCCATCAGTACCTTGGAGAAACGGTCAATGCGGCTGTTGGAGCTGCGACCATACGGCGCCCCCGGGAAGGGGTTCCATGGGATCAGGTTGATCTTGCACGGGGTGTCCTTCAGCAGCGCCGCCAGTTCGTGGGCGTGCTCGGTACCGTCGTTGACGTGATCCAGCATGACGTACTCGATGGTCACCCGACCCTGGTTGGCGTTGGACTTCGAAATATAACCACGCACCGAGTTGAGGAACGTCTCGATGTTGTATTTTTTGTTGATCGGGACGATTTCGTCACGAATGGTGTCGTTCGGCGCGTGCAGGGAAATCGCCAGCGCGACGTCGATCATATCGCCGAGTTTATCCAGCGCCGGCACCACGCCGGAGGTCGACAGGGTCACGCGACGTTTGGAGAGACCAAAACCGAAGTCATCCAGCATGATTTCCATCGCCGGGACGACGTTGTTGAGGTTCAGCAGCGGCTCGCCCATGCCCATCATTACCACGTTGGTGATAGGACGCACGCCGGTGGTCTTCACCGCGCCGACGATTTTCGCCGCGCGCCAGACCTGGCCGATAATTTCGGAAACCCGCAGGTTGCGGTTAAAGCCCTGCTGAGCTGTGGAGCAGAATTTACATTCCAGCGCGCAGCCTACCTGAGAAGATACGCACAGGGTGGCGCGGTCTTCTTCCGGGATATAGACGGTCTCGACGCGCTGATCGCCAACGGCAATCGCCCACTTGATGGTCCCGTCGGTTGAGCGTTGCTCTTCAACCACTTCCGGGGCGCGGATCTCGGCGACTTCTTTCAGTTTGCCGCGCAGGACTTTGTTGATGTCGGTCATTTCATCAAAGTCGTCGCAGCAGTAGTGATACATCCATTTCATCACCTGATCGGCGCGGAAAGGCTTCTCGCCCATGTTTTTGAAAAACTCGCGCATCTGCTGACGGTTTAAATCCAGCAGGTTGATTTTGGCATCTTTGTTCGGCACCGTCAGAGCGGCGGTATCAGGCGTGACAATTTGTTCAGACATAATATTTTCCGGCCTCGTTATTACACGTTATGGCCCCAGGTGGGTTGAAAAAGAAACGCCCCGGAGAGCGACTGCTCGTCCAGGGGCGCTATATTCTACAAATTCTGGCGCATGGAAGCCATGCCTGCGCGCAGTCAATGATGAAAAAATCTGTTACTGACTGCTCAATCCTCTAAGGCTTTTCGATTGTCAGGCCAACGCCGCGACGATCGAAAAGACGAGGTTTATATCTCCAAAGTATTTCAGGTCACCGCGAGGCGGCGAATTCGCAAATCCCCGGGAGCATAGATAACTATGTGACCGGGGTGCGCGAATGAAGCCAACAAAGCGGTGGCGTGAAAGACGCAGGAGATTAGCGAGTGCGCGGGCAAACCTCGCCTTCAGCAAAGAAGAACGCGATTTCGCGAGCAGCGGATTCTACAGAATCGGAACCGTGGGTGCCGTTCTCGGTGAAGCTGTCAGCGTAGTCAGCGCGCAGGGTACCGGCCAGAGCGTTCGCCGGGTTGGTGGCGCCCAGCAGGTCACGGTGACGCTGAACCGCATTTTCGCCTTCCAGTACGGAAACCACGATCGGGCCGGAGGTCATGAATTCAACCAGACCGTCGAAGAACGGACGACCTTCGTGCTCAGCATAGAAACCACGAGCCTGCTCAACGGTCAGATGCAGCATTTTGGTGCCGACGATTTTGAACCCTGCAGCTTCAAAGCGAGAAAAGATGCCGCCAATAACGTTTTTTGCCACCGCGTTTGGTTTGATGATGGAAAAAGTACGTTCAATAGCCATGATTACCTCTAATTAAATGTTCTGTTGTTGCGCATACGATCGTATGGCCTGGCGCGCATTATAATGAGCAACGTCGGCGATGCCTACGGATGAAGGTAACATTTTGTTAAAATAAGATGAGTATTGGAAACACAAACTGCCAACAACAAATTTACCCTGGTTATTGCAGGGTGAAACTGGTGGCCGCCGTTTGTCCTGCCTCATCCATGACCACCAGCTGCCACTCGCCGGGCTTATCCAGCGTTAGCGTGGTTGTCGCACCGGTAGCGTCTAACGGCTGGCCGTTGATAAACCACCAGCGTCGCCCTTCCCCACCGCTGGTTTGCAGGGGTAACACCACCCGCACCTCACCCGGCAGACGTTTTATTACCGCCCCTTCGCGAATACCTGACAGCACCAGCGGTGCGGCATCCTGAGTTTGCAGCGGCGGACACGCTGTCGATACCGGTCCCAGACGCGCACGTCGGCGCTCGCTGGCCGGCAGCCAGGGTTCCAGCGGTAGCGGCCAGACATCAATAGAAGTTTCTGTCGCACCCGGACAATCCGCGGCCACCCTTTCCCCTGCTGCGTTGCGCCACACCGGGAAGCGGATCCCGCGCACACCCTCCTGCCCGGGCAGCAGCAGCGTCGGTGGCTGGCTGGCATCCAGCAGCCAGCTGGCTAAGCGCCGGCGGCAGTTGCGGTCACCGGCCGGTAGATCCTGCCCGCCTGGCCAGCATATAGTCCCGCGGCTCACCGTTTGCGGGCGCGGGTCGACCGGCAGGCCGCCGCGGCTCATCGCCTGGCGCGCCAGCAACAGATTATTGACCTGATTGAGCAGCGGCACGGCGCTGGCGAAGCCAAACTGGCCCACCACCGGCGTACCGTCAGGCCGTCCGGTCCAGATACCTATCAGATATCGCGCATTGAGGCCGACCGCCCACGCATCGCGATAGCCATAGCTGGTGCCGGTTTTCCACGCCAGCGGGACCACTTGCGGCAGTGAGGCATCGGGAACCGGTTGCGCTTCGCCGGCCAAAATGCGCCGGACAATCCACGCCGCGCCGGGTGACATCAGCGCCCGTTCCACCAGCGGCGCGTCAGGTTTCATGCGCAGACGCGCCGCCTTGCCGTGACGGGCAAAGGCGCTGTACGCCGCGACGATATCTGCCAGCCGTGCCCCGGCCCCACCGAGGATCAGCGACAGGTTCGGCTCAGCGCCAGCGGGCAGCATCAGGGGCAGCCCGGCGTTGCGTAAATTCGCCGCGAAACGTTTGGGTCCGTAGGCTTCAAGCACCTGCACCGCCGGCAAATTCAGCGAGCGCACCAGGGCTTCGCTGGCGCTCACCGGGCCATGAAAACCACTGTCAAAATTGCCGGGCCGATAATCGCTAAAACGCCGTGGAACATCCTGTAACAACGATGCCGGATGAATCAGCCCGTCATCCATTGCCATCGCGTAGACAAAGGGTTTCAGCACCGATCCCGGCGAACGCACCGCCGAGACCATATCAATATGACCGAAGCGGCTGTCGTCGGTGATATCCGCCGAGCCCACCCAGCCGCGGACTTTCATATCCGTGTGATCGACGACAACGATCGCCAGTGAGCTGCGCGGCGGCAGGCGCGATTTCCAGTTCAGCGCCAGATCCTCAAGCTGCCGCTGGAGCCCGGCATCAAGAGTCGTCACCACCTTTTCATCCCGACTGGTCGCCAGCGCCCGGCGTGAAAAAAGCGGCGCCAGCTGCGGCATCTGGCGCGGAAACAGCCACACCGGCTCCTCCATCGCTTCCTTCACCGCCCGTTGCGGCCAGACGCCCTGGCTGACCATGCGAGTAAGGACTTTATCGCGCGCCGCCTGGGCCCGCTGCGGCCAGCGGTCCGGACGTAAACGGCTGGGCGCCTGCGGCAGGACCGCCAGCAGCGCCGCCTCGCCGTAGCTGAGCTGAGCGGGCGGTTTACCGAGATAAGCCCAACTGGCCGCGCCGATCCCCTGCAGGGTGCCGCCAAACGGCGCACGGTTCAGATACAGGGTTAGAATATCGCTTTTTGACAGATGCCACTCCAGCTGCAGCGCCCGCCATAGCTGGCGCAGCTTGCCACCGAAGGTGCGTGGATGAGGGTCGAGCAGACGCGCCACCTGCATGGTGAGCGTGCTGCCGCCAGAAATGACCCGCCCGGAGGTTAAATCCTGCCAGGCGGCGCGCAGCACCGCGAAGGGATTGACCCCTGGATGTTTCCAGAACCAGCGGTCTTCATACTGGATGAGCGCCTGCAGATAGCGCGGCGACACGTCGGCGAGAGTCACCGGATAACGCCAGACGCCCTGCGCATCGGCAAAGCGCCAGAGCGGCGTCCCGTCTTCCGCCACCACCACCCGGGCAGGGGTGACCTCCTGCAGCGGCAGCGGCCACAGGCGATCGGCGGCCAGCACCGCCAGCCACAGCAGAAAAATAAACGCCGCCAGCCAGCGCCAGCGGCGTTTTACCCGAGGCAATACGCGCATTTACGGCGTCACGGTGAGCGGACCGCTGGCCGCCCCGGTCGCCCGCCACTGCGGCACATACATCGATTCCACCTGCGGCTGCGGAACCTGATAAGTGCCCGGCGTCACCGCCCGCGCCAGATAGACCAGCGTCACCGGCTGGCCTTCATTGACAGCGACAGCGGCGACGAAACGGTCGTCACGGAACTCGATATGCTGAATATCCGCCTGCTGCATCTGGTTGAGCAGGTTTTGCACCGCGTCGCCATTTTCCTGCAGACTGGCGCTGCTGTTGGCCAGATTCTGGTTTTCCAGCTCGAGACCGGCTGGCAGCAGGTCGACGACCAGCGCGTCAGGCACGTTGCGTTTGGCGGTCACCTCCAGCTTCACCAGCACCAGTTCGCCGCTGCGCAGCGAGGTCAGCGATTTCTGCTGACCCTGGGTATCGAAAATAGTGCGTTCAATCCCCAGGACGTTACCGCCTGGCTGCGGCGCGCTTTGTGGATAGCCGCTGCTGTCCAGGCGCAGCCACAGCGGCTGACTGCCGGTATTGCTCACCTGCAGCGCCGCCAGCCGATCGCCGTCGAGGTTGCGGGTTTGCGCTTTGTCGCCGGCCAGCGGCTCGGCCTGCAGTGAGGTTTGCGCCTGCCAGTTGCCCGGCAGGTCCGCCAGCGAACGTCCGGCAAGGAACAGGGCATTGGTTTCCTGGGTCGACAGCCAGCGCTGACCGTAGGCCTCTTCCGACAGCGTGCTCAACAGCTTATTTTGCACCTCCGGCAGCAGCTTGTTCTCTTCCAGCAGCGCCAGCTTCAGGGCGTCATCGCGAAGCGGGCTGCCGTAATCACCCAGCCAACGATTCTCATCCTGGCGCGGGGTGGCAACCGCCAGCTTCATCGCGTCGTCGCCGCGCGGCGCATCGCCCATGGTTTTCAGCGCAATGCCGAGCTGCAGTAGCGGCAAGCCGGAGCGCGCCTGGTCGTGACGGCTCCAGATTTCACGCAATGCGCCGAGCGGGGCTTTTTGCTGACGCGCCAGCACCAGCGCGGCATACGCCTGGGCGGCAAAGCGGCTGGCCTGGGCATCATCGCTGTAGCGCACGGTCATCAGCCCCGGCTCCTGCAGATAGCGCAGCAGGCGTTCGTTACCTTTATTAATGGCGTTGACCGGTACGCTATAGCCCTGCTCGCCCGCGCGGACGAGGAAGTCCATAGCGTAGGCGGTCAGCCAGTACTCTTCCGGCCCCTCTTTATCCCACAGTGCAAAACCACCGTTTTCCAGTTGCATCTGCAGCAGGCGCGAGATACCAACATCGATTGCCGCGCGGCGTTTTTCATCGCTATCGCCGCTGATGCCCAACGCTTTTAGCTGCGCCGCGCTGGTGTACAGCGACGGGAACAGGCCGCTGGCGGTCTGCTCAAGGCAGCCGTAAGGATAGGCTTTCAGCTCACGGATATAGCGGGCAAGGTTCAACGGCGGTTTACCGCTGAGCAGCAGCTGGCCCTGCAGCGTTTGCGGGGCAAAGCCCTGGCTCTGCGCCGCCGGCGCCTGCCAGCTTTCGCCGGGCTGCAGCACCGCGCCGCTGTTGACGGTCTGGGCCGGGAACGCCGGACGGACGCCGATTTTCCACTGTTTTCGCAGCGGGGCGAAGGTTTCACCCGGCAGGCTCAGGCCGCTGATGGTCGCGCTCACTTGACCATCGCCGAAGCCCGCCAGTGCGCTGACCGGCACGAATAGCGTGCTGCGCGCCCCTGGCGCCAGTTGCACCGGCGGCAACTGACCCTCGGTCAAGGTCACCAGCCCGCTGGCGGCAAGATGTACCTGCAGAGTTTGCGGTTTATCGGTCAGATTGCTGAGATCCAGCGCCAGACGCGTGGTATCGCCGCTGGCGAGGAAGCGCGGGGTATTCAGTTCGGCGATAACCGGGGCGGCCACCACCACTTTATCTTCGCTGCTGCCGAAGTCATCGGCCGTCCACGCCTGGGCCATCACCCGCAGCTCGCCGTTAAAATCACCGATGGGTAACGTCACCGTGCCTTCGCCCTGATCGTTCAACACCACCGGCTGCGCCTGCTGGGCGACGATCGTCACGTGGTTGACCGGCGGTTTGCCGCCGCGTTTTAACTCGTCGCCATCGCCGCCGAAGCGCAGGCTGGCCACACGCCCCTGCCCTTCGATCACCTGGCCGTAGATGTCATAGATATCTGCGCCGTAACGCTTCTGGCCAAAGAAGGCGTTCCACGGATCCGGGGTGGCGTAATCGGTAATATTCAGCACCCCGCTATCCACCGCCGAGAGCAGCACGTTGACCTGTTTCGGCGCCTCGCCCTCTTTGACGCTGGCTTTCACTTTCACCGTCAGCGGCTGGTTGGGGCGCATTTTGTCCGGCGCTTCCAGCGCCAGCGTCAGGCGGCGGTTTTCATCGCCCAGCGGCAGATGCAGCAGGCCCACCGCGCGTTTTGGCGTCGCCGAGCGGGATTTATCGCCGGGGCGAACCACCAGCGTGCTGAGGTAGAGGTCGTGGCGGTTCCAGGCTTTATCCACCGGAATAGACAGATCCATCCCCTCGGCAGGGACGTCAATCTCCTGCCACCACAGCGGCCCTTCGCTGGATTCCACCATCGCGTAGCCTTTACCCGCCGCCGGGGCGGCAATGTGCAGCTTGATGGTGTCGCCCGGTTTATAGCTCGGTTTATCCAGCTTCATAGTGACCCGGTCAGGACGCGCCGCGCCGGTACCTTCGCTGTTATCTTGCCAGCTATAGCCGGCCCAGAAGCGCACGCTGCTGACCACGTCGTCCGGCCCTTTCACCTCCAGGCGATAGGAGCCCCACTCTACCGGGAAGCTCACTTTGCCGGTTTGTCCGGCCTGCAGATCCAGCGACTCCTCGCCCTCCTGCAGATCTTTTTGATCGAACTGCGACTGCCAGCCTTCGCTATCGGACCAGTTCCAGTAGTAGTCGCGCCGCTCGCGGATCAGCCGTATCTGCAGGCCAGAGACCGCTTTTTTCTCGCCCCTGGCATCGGCATAGACGATGTCAAACGCGGCGTTACTGTTCTCATCGACCACCGGCTGCTTCACCGTGGTGTCGGTGCGGTAATCGTAAACGTCCTTCAGTGTAAATTGCGGGCGGATCCCCGGCAGCGCCTCGGCAGGCCAGATCGGCTGCTGTACGGTACGGGTCACCGGACGCCCCCCGGATTCCAGCAGGCTCGCCTGCAACACCACCTGCAGCGGCGAGTGGCTATCCTGCCACTGGCTTGAGGTGGTCACTTCGCCACGGCCTTTTTCATCCAGTGTCAGCTGGACTTCATCCAGACTACGGGAGAGGTTTTCTTCCGCGATATCGCCGAACTGGAAGCCCGGCAGCGCGGCAACGGCATCGCGCAGCGGGCGCAGGAACAGCTTGCCCTGCAGCTGATTGCCGCTGGCCGGCGCACCGTAGAGATAAGCGCCGCGGACGCCAAAGGTGATGTCGGCATCCGGCGCGACTGGCGCCGCCTGCGGCGTCAGGTTCAGGGCCATGCGTTCCGGCATAAAGTCTTCGACGTGGAAGTCCCATTCGCGCGGCTGGTTATCGCCGGTGCTGGCGCGAATGTGCCACATACCGGTGGCCGCGCCGCTGTCGAGCGGATAAGTGAACTGGTACAGACCATTCACCGGTTTGCTCATCACCGAGCGGATCACCTGGCCGTCCGGCTGAACCACCTCCAGCTTCACCGGCTGCTCCGCCAGCGGCTTGCCGTCGCTATCGCGCAACAGCGCATTAAGGATGACGGTTTCACCCGGGCGATAAAGGTCGCGCGGGCCAAACATAAAGAACTGTTTGCTAAAGCCGGGCGCCCCTGCGATAGAGAATTCAGCCAGATCCAGCGCCGGCAGCTTGAGGTCGAGCAGCGTCGTCTGCCCCTCTTTGCGCGCCAGCAGCAGCGCCGCCTCTTTATCCGTTTGCAGGGTGACATGGCCCTGGCTGTCGCTTTTCGCCTGCGCCAGGGTCTGCCCTTTGGCATTGAGCAGTTGCACCTCAATGCCCGACTGGGCAGCGCCGTTTTCCAGGCTCTGGGTAAAAACATCCAGCCGGTTATGGTAGCGGTGCGCCGAGACGCCGATATCGCTGAGGGTAAACAGTGTCGCCGCGTTGCTGTAGCTATAATGGCCCGCCGGGTTCATGACCGCCACGTAGACGCCCGGCTGCTGGAGCGGCTTGATATCGTTCAGCGGCAGCAGCAGCTTCTCGCGGGTATTGCGTGCCGGGTTGAGATCGAAGCGGCCGGTATAGACCAGATCCGCCATCTTCAGCAGCTCATCAGACTCCCAGTTGCTTAACGAGTTGCGGTATTCCCACTGGCTGACAAACGCGGAGAGTGATTCCGGCTTAATACGGAAGAAGTTAACGTCGACATTATCAACGTTCAGCGCCATCACCGGCAGCCCGGCGACCACGTTGCCCGGCAGCAGCGAGCCGCGGCTGGCGAAACCAACGCTCGGTGCGATATCGCGGGTGGCCAGGGTCTTCTCGAACGGTTTGTCGAGCGTAGCCTTGTTCAGGGCGGTCAGCGTCGGGTCGACCGAGACAATCAGCTCGCGCTTTGGCTCAAGGTGACGCAGACGCAGCTCTTTCAGATTCGGCGCCAGCTCCCAGGCACCGTCCACCTTACCGCTTTTCTTGTCGACCAGATGTACGCTGCGGGAGAAATCCTGGTCCGGCTGCAGCGGCACGGAAAACGTCAGCACCAGGGTCGCGGCGCCATCCAGTTGGACTTCCGAGGCGTCGATCAGCGTCAGCGCTTTGCCCTGACTTTTTTCCGCCAGCGCCGCCAGCTGGGCGCTGTCCGGTTTTGTCGTCGTGTCTGGGCTGCTATCCGCAGCTGGCGCCGGGGCAGTGGCCTGCGGCGTACCGCTGTCATCACACCCGGTTAATGAAAATGCGGTAAGGAGCGCCAGTGACAGCGCCGCTAAACGAAATGGTTTCATCCTTCTAACCCCTCGGCCGGTGGGCCTGATGCAAATTATCACTTTTTATTATGCGTTAAGGCGGCACTTCTCAACAGTGATGACGCGGGTTTCTGCCGATTAATCAGAAAAGTGCCGTGACGTCGTCCCCACTCTGACGTCCTTAACTTGTCAGCGTGAGATAAAACGCCGACAATTCAGTCATGAATCGTAAAACGGAGGCACCCATGTCCACCTCGTTTTTTATCGCCGCCGACTGGCTGGCAGAACATATTGATGACCCGGAGATCCAGATTATCGACGCCCGCATGGCGCCCGCCGGGCAGGAGGCCCTGCGCGATATGGCAGCGGAATACCGCGCCGGTCATGTGCCGAACGCGCTGTTTTTCGATATCGAGGCGCTGTCCGATCACACCAGCCCGCTGCCGCATATGATGCCGCGCGCCGAGGCGTTTGCCGTCGCCATGCGCGAGCTGGGCGTCTGCAGCGATAAGCACCTGGTGGTTTATGACGAAGGCAATCTGTTTTCCGCGCCTCGCGCCTGGTGGATGCTGCGCACCTTTGGCGTGGAGAAGGTGTCCATACTGGCCGGTGGGCTGGAGGGCTGGCGGCGCGACGAACTGCCGCTGGAGCAAGGCGTGCCGGAAGTAGCTGAAGGGGAATTCGACGTGCGTTTCGATCCCCAGCAAATTAAGCGCCTGACCGACGTCCTGCTGGTCAGCCATGAAGGTTCGGCGCAGATTGTCGATGCGCGTCCGGCGGCCCGGTTTAACGGCCTGGCCGACGAACCGCGCCCGGGCCTGCGTCGCGGGCATATCCCCGGCGCGCTTAACGTGCCGTGGACTGAGCTGGTGATTAACGGCGAACTGAAAACCGTCGACGAGTTGAACGACATCTTTTTGCGTCAGGGTGTCGATTTTGAACGGCCAATCATCGCCAGCTGCGGTTCAGGGGTGACGGCGGCGGTGGTCGTGCTGGCCCTCACCACGCTTGGCGTGAATGGCGTCTGCCTGTATGACGGCTCCTGGAGCGAATGGGGCGCACGGACCGATCTGCCGATTGAACTGGCCTCTGCCGCTCAGTAAACACGGCCTGACCGCGGGTGGTTCCCTCCCGCGGTCACTAAATAATTTCTGATTTTCCCTCCCTCTTTCTCCGGCCTGCCGCTAAACCGGTTACTCTGTGCTGCCGCAGGGTTTGTACCTGCCGTATTCGCTTTACTGCCACTCACTATATAAGGAAATTGAATAATGGCATTTTCATTACCGGATCTCATGGATGTCGTACACAAGCACAACCGTAATCCCACCCCGAAACCATTGTCCGTAGACGAAGTGGATCGCCTGCGGGTACGGAAATATCGTGACCCGCAAAATAGCGAAACCGTGGCGCTTCCGGAGAGTCTGAAAGCGCTGTTGGCCTACGATTGCCAACTGAAAAGCCCCCACGGACAGCTGGTGCTGGAATCGGTTCTGGACTCCATTGATCAACATGGCGTCCTGCTTTCCGACTCGCTGGATGAAGATGCTTATTACATGAATGGTCTTGATATGGCCGGGCTGGACTTTGAAGAGCTGACGCCAATCTGGAACGACGATCCGCGTCTTCCTGCCCTGATTCGCCTCTGCCATCCCGGAGATCAGCAGGTATTTATCTATGTCACTGAACGTGATGAACAAGGTGAATATCCTGTTGTCCGCTTCGAAGGTAAAGAGAATGATCTCTGGCTGGCGGAATCGTCACTGATAGAATATCTGCAGGGGATCTTTGCCGGCAGCGAGGAGAGCCACGACGAATGGCAGCATCAGCAGACCCTCAATGAGGCACGCGATGGCGCCTTGCTGGAGCTGGAATATATTCATGAGGATCTTTACGCCAGGCTCGAAGGCTGCCCTGACTAATTCACCATCTCACCCCGGATGGCGCGATAAACGCGCGCCGCCGGGGCCTGCTCCAGGAGGGAGCGTTTTATCCGTAACCTGATGTCACTACAAGGAGTGAAAATGGCATTAGTCTCCAACCCGCATTCTGCTTATTCGCCGCGCCTTCCCTGGCTGGGAGGCATAGCTGGCCTGCTGGCAGGCGGCGCGATCCTTTATTTTTGGCCGCAATGGAACCGAGCATGGTTAAGCGTGGTTCCTGCGCCGGTCTCCGTGTATACCCAGTTTCTCGGGGTCACTCTGGAAGAGGTTCCGCTGATCACCTATGGCCATCAGGCGCTGCTGGGTTTCCTGATGGTGCTGCTCGCGCCCGGTTACGGAAAATCGACCCTTGCCGCGTGGATGGTGCATAACCCAGCGTCAAGCCGGCGCTGGCCCGGCGAGATACTCCGCGCCTGGGGCATAAAATTTGGCCTGCTGGTCATCGTCTTTTGCAATCTGTTCTTTTTGTCCCGGGTCGGATCCGGAACCCTGGCGTTATATATTTTTATTCTCCAGCATGTCAGCGTTGCCGCGGCGGTGGCGTCAGGGGTGCTGCTCCTGCGTGACGCCCGACGTCTGGCCCGCACGTTTGACGCTCCGCTGGCGGACCTGCACCTTCTCATGATATTCACTCTGGGGTTCCAGACGATCTTGCCTGCACAGATCGCGCTGATGAGCGCTCGGGGCGTGAATACACCGCTGGGCTGGTACATTGTTATCGCGCAAATGGCAGGGGTGTTACTGGCGTTTATGCTGGTCGGCGGGCTGGTGGCAGCGCTACGTTCTCTGCTGGGCGAAGAGAGATGTCGGGCATGGCGTGGGGATATGGCGCTCTTCAACGGCATTGTCACGCTGTGTGTGACGGGATTTCTCCTCTATAACATGGTGTCAGCCTATCCGCGGATCTTTGCTGCGCTGCATTAACCCTGGCAAAGCCGATTTTCAGCCTCACACTGGAAGCATAAAGAAACAGCGGGGGCAGCCGCCCCCGCTGTCAGATAATGCGGTTTTGTTTGAAATCGCGCAGGAAGCTGCCCCAGCGCTTTTCATAGAACGGCGTGATATGGGCAATCATAAAATGGCTGATGCCCTTCTCGCCTTCTACCACCTGGCAAATATCGATCGGCTCATCGCCTGGCAGGGTATCGGTGGCCACGCTGCCGGTGGTCTGGATAACGGATTCAATATCCCCTTCCGCTTCAATGCCGATCAGCAAGTTGGCCGGCGCGTCGGCGCTCTCTTTAATCGAGCACAGAAACGCCCGCTTGACGGTCTTCAGCGTTTTGAACAGCGTGGTCAGGGAATCCACCATCTGCGCCGGCGGGTCGGCGACTTCAGACAGCAGCAGCGCTTCGCCGCCTTCCAGTACCGTCTGGGTACTGAGCGGGCTGCCCTCTTCACCGAGCAGATGGCTGATCTCCCGCGGGGTGAACTCTTTGCCGCTCGGCAGCTTCGGGTTGAGGAACAGCGATTCGCCCAGCGTCATCGCCATCAGTGTGCGGGCGGGCATCATCACGAAAGCCTGTTCGTCTTCCACCGCCTGCTGCAGCGCCTCCAGCGAGGTAAAGAACGGGATCACCGAGCTGCCGTCATCTTTTTCCCAGTGCTGCAGATCCAGCGCGCTGTCTTCGACAATCTGCTCACCATCGGCTGCACTGCCCGGAACCCAGACGGTCGCCTCAAGCAGCGCGCTGAAAAATGCCGGACGGTGGGCGGGCTCGGTCGCCGCCTTTTCCAGCAAGGTTTCTAATTCATTTTTCGTATCAGACATAGTTTGGCTACTTCACAATGAATTGCCCGGCGGCGCTACGTCCACGCGGGCATACGAGTTTCCAGTCCGGGTAAGCGTAGCGCCACCCGGCAAAGCCGTTACTCGGCCGTCAGCAGGTTAGCAATGGTACGCACGCCAAGACCCGTCGCGCCCGCCGACCACTGCTCAACGGCAGATTTACGGTAGGTTGCCGAACAGTCGATATGCAGCCAGCCCTGATGGTAGTTTTCCACGAAGTGGGACAGGAAACCCGCCGCGGTACTGGCGCCAGCCGGATAGGCCGCGCTGCCGGTATTGTTCAGTTCTGCGAAGTTCGACGGCAGCTGATTGCGGTGGAACTCGGCCAGCGGCAGACGCCAGAAGGCTTCGTTTTCCGCCTGCGCGCTCGCCAGCAGGCGATTCGCCAGCGCATCGTCAAAGCTAAACAGCGCATGGTAGTCATTACCCAGGGCGGTTTTCGCCGCGCCGGTCAGAGTGGCGGCATCGATGATCAGCTGCGGCTTCTGCGCCGAAGCGTCAATCAGGCCATCCGCCAGCACCAGGCGGCCTTCGGCGTCAGTGTTCATCACTTCAACGGTTTTGCCATTACGATAATGAATAATATCGCCAAGTTTAAAGGCGTTACCGCTGATGAGGTTGTCGGCGCAGCACAGGTAGAGCTTCACGCGCTTGTTCAGCCCGCGGGAAATGGCAAAAGCCAGCGCGCCGGTGATGGTCGCCGCACCGCCCATATCGGATTTCATTGAATCCATAAAGGCGCTCTGTTTGATGCTGTAGCCGCCGGAATCAAAAGTAATGCCTTTGCCCACCAGGCAGGCGTATACCGGGGCTTCTTTATCGCCGGTTGGGTTATAGTCCAGCGCCAGCAGGACCGGCGGACGCTCGGAGCCGCGGCCCACGGTGTGCAGACCAAGATAGCCCTGCTCACGCAGATCTTCACCTTTGGTGATGCGATAGCTCATCTTCTCGCCCGCCACACTGCACAGCAGGTCGACGGCGCGCTGCGCCAACTGCTCAGGACCCAGCTCTTCCGCCGGGGCATTGATGGTGTCGCGCACCCAGTCGATAATCGTCAGGCGATGATCCAGCTCACTGCGCTGCGCATCGTCCAGCGTCGGCCATTCGACCTGGCGCTTCCCCTTCGGCCCTTTGTAGCCGGCCCAGAACGCCCAGGCACGATCGGTGTCCCAGCCTTCGCCGCTTAACGCGACATGTTTAATGCCCATACCGTCAATTTTACGCGCCGCGCGCTGAATCAGGCCCAGGTCGTCTTTGCCGTTGAGGTGCAGGGCGATGCCGTCGTTATTAATGCTGTAAGACGCCTTTTCTCCCCAGCGCGCATCGGCTGGCTGAGTAGAAAGCGTAATCTTCATGGCTTCGGTCATTATCATTATCCTTCTTAGCAAACGGGCCACCGTATGGCAGCCCGTAAAGTTCTCTCACTCGATGATTCATCCGACTTAAACTGCCGCATAAATCATGACGCGAAAATTATTCGGCTTCGTCTAACCAGACTAGCAGAATCGCCTCGAGAATTTTTTCATTGGATGCGTTTGGGTCGTCATCAAACTCTTCCAGATCGCAAATCCACTGATGCATGTCGGTAAAGCGAACGGTTTTCGGGTCGAGATCCGGGTAAGCGTCGTACAAGGCTTCGCCGATTTCACGACTGTCGGTCCATTTCAGTGCCATATTAGTGCTCGCGTGCGTGGTTGATGGTGTAACGCGGGATCTCAACGACCAGATCTTCGTCGGTGACGCGCGCCTGGCAGCTCAGGCGGCTGTCAGGTTCCAGTCCCCAGGCTTTATCCAGCATATCGTCTTCATCTTCGGTACTTTCCGCCAGCGAGTCAAAGCCTTCACGCACGATGCAGTGGCAGGTGGTGCAGGCACAGGATTTTTCGCAGGCGTGTTCAATCTCGATGCCGCTACGCAGCGCCGCATCCAGAATGGTTTCACCGGTCTCAGCTTCCACAACGATGCCATCCGGACACAGGTCCTGGTGCGGCAGAAATACAATTTTTGGCATTTTAAACCTCGTCCACGGATTGGCCTTTCAGCGCGATACGGACCGACTGATCCATACGGCGGGCGGCGAATTCCTGGGTTTGTGTGTCGATATTTTTAATCGCTTCTTTAATGGCGTCGGCATCGTCGCCTGCCGCAGCGGCGCGCACTTGCTCCGCGGCGGCATCGATAGCCTGACGCTCCGCGGCGCTTAACAGCGCGGCATCGGCGGCCAGCGCGCTGACCAGGCTTTCCAGAACGCGGGCGGCTTCCACTTTCTGCTCAGCCAGCATACGCGCCTGGACATCCTGTTCGGCATAGCTCATCGAATCTTTGATCATGGTGGCGATTTCGCCATCGGTCAGACCGTAAGACGGTTTCACCTGGATAGAGGCTTCCACGCCGGTCGATTTTTCCATCGCCGTGACGCTCAGCAAACCGTCGGCATCGACCTGGAAGGTGACGCGAATATGCGCCCCGCCCGCCGGCAGCGCCGGGATACCGCGCAGCGCAAAACGCGCCAGCGAGCGGCAATCCTGCACCAGCTCACGCTCGCCCTGCATCACGTGAATAGACATTGCCGTCTGACCATCTTTGAAGGTGGTAAACTCCTGCGCGCGAGCCACCGGAATAGTGGTATTACGCGGGATGACTTTCTCCACCAGACCGCCCATCGTTTCCAGCCCTAACGACAGCGGGATAACGTCGAGCAGCAGCAGCTCGCTGTCCGGCTTGTTGCCGACCAGAATATCCGCCTGAATCGCCGCGCCGATGGCAACGACTTTGTCCGGATCGATGGAGGTCAGCGGGGTGCGGCCAAAGAATTCGCCAACGCGTTCGCGCACCAGCGGCACGCGAGTGGAACCACCGACCATCACCACTTCCAGTACCTCTTGCGCCTCAACGCCGGCGTCTTTCAGCGCACGACGGCAGGCCAGTAAAGTACGTTTTACCAGGGAGGCAATCAGATCGTTAAACTGGCTACGGGTGATATCGCCCTGCCAGCCGCCAACCTCGACGTGCGCCACCTCAGCATCGCTGAGGGCGATTTTCGCCGCGATGGCGGCATCCAGCAGCTCGCGCTGCAGGCGGTTATCGCTGCGGTCGCTGAAGCCCGCCTGCTCACGCAGGTAGTCCGCCAGCAGATGGTCAAAATCATCGCCGCCGAGCGCCGAGTCGCCGCCGGTGGCCAGCACTTCAAACACCCCGCGGCTTAAGCGCAGAATAGAGATATCAAAGGTGCCGCCGCCGAGATCATAGACCGCAATCACCCCTTCCTGACCGGAATCGAGGCCGTAGGCGATAGCCGCCGCGGTCGGCTCATTGAGCAGGCGCAGCACGTGCAGCCCCGCCAGACGCGCCGCGTCTTTGGTCCCCTGACGCTGAGCATCATCGAAGTAAGCGGGAACGGTGATCACCACGCCATCAAGTTCGCCGCCCAGCGCTTCGGTCGCCCGGGCGGCCAGCGCTTTAAGGATATCGGCGGAGACGCGAATCGGGTTCAGCAGGCCGCCGGCGGTCTGGATCATCGGCAGACCGTTTTCA
This sequence comes from Klebsiella sp. K-Nf6, assembly GCF_002806655.1. NCBI lineage: Bacteria > Pseudomonadati > Pseudomonadota > Gammaproteobacteria > Enterobacterales > Enterobacteriaceae > Klebsiella > Klebsiella sp. K-Nf6. Next base: position 99,686 of record NZ_PIBN01000014.1, read on the forward strand.
CTGGCCTGCAGCTGATACGGCAGATGCGGATAGCGGTTTTGAATATCGGCGAGGGAGCGCCCCATCATTCGCTTCACCGAGCTGATGGTGTTCACCGGATCCTGAGCGGCATTCAGCCGGGCTTCATAGCCGACAGTCAGTCCCGAGGCGTGGTAGTTCACCACCGACGGCAGCAGATAGCGACCTTGATGATCGGGCAGGGTTTCGGCCTGGCCGCTACGCACGGTAGCCACCAGAGAATTGGTGGTGCCCAGGTCGATGCCGGCCGCCAGACGACGCTGGTGCGGCGCGGCGCTCAGGCCGGGCTCACTAATTTGTAATAAGGCCATAATTGCTTCCGAAAATTAAAAATCGAGCAGTTTTTCTTCGAGTTCTTCAGCACTGCTGCGCAGTTTATCGAGAAAACGGAGCTTACGTACCGTGTCCGCCGCCGCCTCCCAGCTCTCATTATGCAATTGTTCAACCATCAGTTGATGGCGGGTATCAAACAGCGCTTTCACTCGTTTGATAAAGTCTTCCAGCCGCGCATCGTCTTTCGCCTTACCGATCTCATCGAGCTCTTCACGCAGTTCCAGCTGTTCCATCAGGAACGCGGTATCGCGGACGGTATGTTGCTCGCTGGCGAGGTCGAAGCCGTGCAGCGAAAGGAGATATTCCGCACGGGTCAGCGGATGGCGCAGAGTTTGCCAGGCCTGGTTAATGGTGGCGGAGTGCTGAACCGCTACCAGCTGTTCCGCAGCAGGCGCGCTGGCAAATTTATCCGGATGGTACTGGCGCTGCAGATCCTGATACCGGACAGCCAGTTGTTCAAGCGAGAGGGTATAGCTGGCTGGTAACCCGAAGAGGGTGAAATAGTCCATAGTAACCTCAGGGTCATGCATCTAAATGAAAACCCCACGCGCGGCGTGACCGCGGTGGGGTTGGGGATGACCGATTATACGTTAAAGCTTTCGCCGCAGCCGCACTCGTCTTTGACGTTAGGGTTGGTGAACTTGAACCCTTCGTTGAGGCCTTCTTTGACGAAGTCCAGCTGAGTGCCGTCGAGGAATTGCAGACTTTTGCCGTCGATCACGACCTTCACGCCTTTGTCTTCAAACACGGTGTCTTCAGCCGCCGGCTCGTCAACAAACTCCAGTACATAGGCCATACCCGAGCAGCCGGAGGTTCTCACGCCCAGGCGCAGGCCAAACCCTTTACCACGGTTCGCCAGAAAGGCATTGACTCGCGCTGCAGCACTGTCGCTAAGAGTAATCGACATAACAAAACCTCAACTAATTATTTTGCTTCACGTTTGCTTTTGTAATCCGCAATCGCGGCTTTAATCGCGTCTTCCGCCAGAATAGAGCAGTGAATTTTCACCGGCGGCAGTTCCAGTTCATCGGCGATATCGGTGTTCTTGATCGCCTGCGCTTCGTCCAGGGATTTGCCCTTCACCCACTCGGTGACCAGGGAGCTGGAAGCGATGGCGGAACCACAGCCGTAGGTCTTGAAGCGCGCGTCTTCAATGATACCTTCATTGTTGACTTTAATCTGCAACTTCATCACGTCGCCACAGGCCGGCGCACCGACCATGCCGCTGCCGACGTTCTCGTCGCTGTTGTCAAAAGAGCCGACGTTGCGCGGGTTTTCGTAATGATCGATGACTTTTTCGCTGTATGCCATGTTGAATTCTCCTTATCGGTGCCGAATTAGTGATGTGACCATTCAATACTGTTCAGATCCACGCCCTGCTTGAACATTTCCCACAGCGGAGAAAGGTCGCGCAGACGGCCGATGGAGTTGCGAACCAGATTGATGGTGTAGTCAATCTCTTCTTCGGTAGTGAAACGACCTAAAGAGAAACGAATAGAGCTGTGCGCCAGTTCATCAGTCATACCTAACGCGCGCAGCACGTAGGATGGCTCAAGGCTCGCGGAAGTACAGGCTGAACCGGAGGAAACCGCCAGGTCTTTCAGCGCCATAATCAGCGACTCACCTTCAACGTAGTTGAAGCTGACGTTAAGAATGTTCGGCGCGCCCTGCTCGAGGTCGCCGTTGAGATAAACTTCTTCCATATCCTTCACGCCGTTCCACAGACGGTTGCGCAGGGTGCGCAGACGCGCCATTTCGCTTTCCATCTCTTCTTTGGCGATACGGTAAGCTTCACCCATGCCGACGATCTGGTGAACAGGCAGAGTACCAGAACGCATACCGCGCTCGTGGCCGCCGCCGTGGATTTGCGCTTCGATACGAATACGCGGCTTACGGCGAACATACAGCGCGCCAATGCCTTTCGGACCGTAGATTTTGTGGCCGGAGAAGGACATCAGGTCCACCTTCAGCTGGCTCAGATCGATAGGCAGCTTGCCCACGCTCTGGGTGGCGTCTACGTGGTAAATGATACCGCGGGCGCGACACATCTCGCCGATGGTAGCGATATCCTGCACCACGCCGATTTCGTTATTCACATGCATGATGGAAACCAGGATGGTGTCGTCACGCATCGCCGCTTCCAGCTCTTTGAGATCGATAATCCCGTTGCGCTGCGGCGCCAGGTAGGTCACCTCGAAGCCTTCACGCTCCAGCTGACGGCAGGTATCCAGAACCGCTTTATGCTCGGTTTTGCTGGTGATGATGTGCTTGCCTTTTTTCTGATAAAAGTTGGCTGCACCCTTGATCGCCAGGTTGTCGGATTCAGTCGCACCAGAGGTAAAGACGATTTCGCGCGGGTCGGCACCGACCAGCTCGGCAATCTGATTGCGGGCGATATCAACCGCCTCTTCAGCCTGCCAGCCAAAACGGTGAGAACGGGAGGCCGGGTTACCAAAGGTCCCGTCCATGGTCAGGAACTGCATCATTTTCTCGGCAACACGCGGGTCCACCGGCGTGGTTGCGGAGTAATCGAGGTAAATCGGTAATTTCATTGCTCTTAAACTCCGTACATCACTCAATGCAAGGAATCAGGCAACCGGCTTGATGTACGACCGAGTACACGGAATGTTGGAGCATCCCGGCCTGATTCTGAAAGCTCTTTATAATCGTTGTCCCGACCGTTTCGTGCTGCCTCGCCCTGTCAGCGGCAGTCCGAAACGGGACGGGTCACTCAGGCGCGCAGTTTAACGTCGATCGCGTCCTGGGTGCGCGCATTGCGCTGGGTTTCGTGCTGATGCTGACGACCGGACACATCAAGGATTTCCTGGTTATTCACCAGTTCACCCAGGGTGATATTGTTCAGGAAGCCGGTCAGGCGTTCGCTCAAATCGCGCCACAGCGCGTGAGTCAAGCATTTATCGCCGCCCTGACAGCCGCCTTTGCCCTGGCAACGGGTCGCGTCAACGGATTCGTCTACCGCGCTGATCACTTCGCCAACGGCGATGCTGCTGGCATCTTTACCTAACAGATAACCACCGCCTGGACCACGAACGCTGGAAACCAGGCCATTTTTACGCAGGCGAGAGAACAGCTGTTCCAGATAGGAAAGCGAAATTCCCTGACGCTCAGAAATATCTGCCAACGGTACCGGGCCCGTTTCAGAGTTGAGCGCAACGTCAAGCATCGCGGTCACGGCATAACGCCCTTTAGATGTCAGTCTCATGTCTTACTTAACCTCAAACTCGCCCCTGGCCGGGCTTTTTATTAATATGGGTATTGCATAGCAGGGGCAAGTCTGACATTCCCGAGTAATTTGGTCAACTATTTACTTGACTGTTTTAGTCAGGTATTTGGCTTTCCGTGCCGTTATTGATTTAGAGCCGCTCCCGGGCTACAACAGCGATGTAGATTCGTAGGCCGGATAAGCGAAACGCCATCCGGCGTTAACACGCTTACTTACCTTTATTCTGCTGCTCAATAGACGCCAGCATCCCGCGCAGGATGTTCAGCTCCTGGCTTTCCGGACGCGCGCGGGTGAACAGACGACGCAGCTTGTTCATCACCTGCCCCGGATGATTCGGGCGGATGAAGCCCGTCGCCAGCAGCGTCTGCTCAAGATGGCCGTAGAAACGCTCCAGATCGTCCACCAGCGGGTACGGCGCCTCTTCATGGTCAACCGACGGCTGCGCCTGCTCCTGCGTCGCCAGCCAGGCCATCCGCACTTCATAAGCAATAACCTGCACCGCCATCGCCAGGTTCAACGAGCTGTACTCCGGGTTCGCGGCGATCGCCACGTGGTAGTGGCACTTCTGCAGCTCTTCGTTGGTCAGGCCAACGCGTTCGCGGCCAAAGACCAGCGCCACCGGCGCATGCTGACCCTCGGCGACGCTTTTCAGGCCGCATTCGCGCGGATCGAGCATTGGCCACGGCAGTGTGCGGGAGCGCGCGCTGGTACCCACCACCAGGCTGCAGCCCGCCAGGGCTTCATCAAGGGTATCGACGATCTGCGCATTGCCGATCACATCGCTGGCACCCGCGGCGAGGGCTATCGCCTGTGAGTCGGGTTTGACCAGCGGGTTGACCAGCCACAGGTTAGTTAAGCCCATGGTTTTCATCGCGCGGGCTACAGAGCCCATATTGCCGGTGTGGGAGGTTTCTACCAGTACGATTCGAATATTTTGCAGCATTATGGTTCTTCGGCTAAAGATTATTCGGGCATGCTACCATAAAACGGAGACATAAGCAGATTTCGCTGTTATTATATGCGCCGTTTTTTCCCGTTCTTTAACATCCAGTGAGAGAGACCGATGCATCCGATGCTGAACATCGCCGTGCGCGCAGCGCGCAAGGCGGGTAATTTAATTGCCAAGCACTACGAAACGCCAGACACCGTAGAAACCAGCCAGAAAGGCAGCAATGATTTTGTGACCAACGTCGATAAAGCCGCCGAAGCGATTATTATCGAAACCATTCGCAAATCTTACCCGCAGCACACCATTATCACCGAAGAAAGCGGTGAACACGCTGGTGAAGATCAGGATGTTCAATGGGTTATCGATCCACTGGATGGCACCACCAACTTCGTTAAACGTCTGCCGCACTTCTCTGTTTCCATCGCCGTACGCATCAAAGGCCGTACTGAAGTCGCGGTGGTTTACGATCCCATGCGTAACGAACTGTTCACCGCGACCCGCGGCCAGGGCGCACAGCTGAACGGCTACCGTCTGCGCGGCAGCAACGCTCGCGACCTCGACGGCACCATCATCGCTACCGGCTTCCCGTTCAAAGCGAAGCAGCACGCGACCACTTACATGAATATTCTTGGCAACCTGTTTACCGAGTGCGCCGACTTCCGTCGCACCGGCTCCGCCGCGCTGGATCTGGCCTACGTTGCCGCTGGCCGCGTTGATGGTTACTTTGAAATCGCCCTGAAACCCTGGGATTTCGCCGCAGGCGAGCTGATCGCTCGTGAAGCAGGCGCTATCGTTTGCGACTTCACCGGTGGCCATAACTACCTGCTGACAGGCAACATCGTTGCCGGTAACCCGCGCGTGGTGAAAGCGATGCTGGCGAATATGCGTGAGCAGCTGAGCGATGCGCTGAAGCGTTAATCTCTTACTGATGTCAAAAAGGAAGCCGCGGCTTCCTTTTTTTATGTCATTTTATCATGTTGAGGATCTGGCGAATCACCGCATTGCCGCCGATGCACAGCACCGTCAGGCCGCTAAACAAGGCCAGCGGTCCGCGCCAGCGCAGGCAGCCCTGCGGCCCCAGCCAGTGCCGGAGGCACAGCGCTATTCCCACCGTCGCCAGTCGAGCTAACAGCACGCCGACCATCGCCGGGATCAGCAGCAGCCATCCCCACAGCGGCAACTCGAACTGTTGCGCACTGAGTAAGATCCACACCAGCTGAAACGGCAGATAAAAGCTCAGGGCAAAGATCAGCGGAATGCGAATATTGCTTGCCGATGCGGAAACGCCTTTAACGCCGCGCCAGCTATCGCGCAGCAGTATTCCAGCCAGCACCAGCGTGGCCAGATAGCAGACGTCGTTAAAGATGCCCACGATCTGCATCAGCCGATAGCTGGTCAACTTCCCCATAAAAGCGAAACGCCAGAAAATGATCACCAGGAAACCGAACTGCAATATCCAGCTGCGCAGGATCCAGTCGACCATTTCCCGCGGCGAGGGCTGATTATGCACGGCCCAGGCAACAATGGGCAGTTTACTGTGCCCGGGATGGCAAAAAGCCATGACGAAACCCGACAGCGTTAAGGTGGCGTAGGCCACCAGCGGGATATCCCCGATGCGCGACACCCCGAATCCCATGACATACGACATGGCGTGGTAGACGCGCACCAGATCTGACGGCCACCAGCTGGCCAGCACCGGAAACCAGTAGACGATCGCCAGCCCCGCCAGCAGCCCGGCGGCACCGGCGCAGCCATAATAAAACCGCCCGCTCTGCGCGGGAGAAACGATATTTGCGGCCATAGCGACTCCTTGTCATCCGCCGAAAAGCGGAAAACTAGAGCATCGCTTCACCAGCGGCAAGCACAGGCGCCCACTTTCGGATTTGCGCCCGGCGTCTGACTAAAACGGGCGGATCCCACCGCCGGCCGGGACCGCGGTGAACCACATCACTCCTGCCGCCGCCAGCAAAATCACGCCGCCGGCCAGCGCCAGCGTCAGCCAGCCCACCTGACGCCACAGCGGCGGCGCCTGGTGCTGACCCAGCTTCACCGCCAGCTGACGAAAACTGTGCACCAGCAACGCCAGCGCGGTGATGGTTAATGAGGTTCCCGCCGCCATCGCCAGCGCCGCCGCCATTCCCCAACTGAACACCCCGATCACCTTGCTGAACAGCAGCACCATGATCGCTCCCGAGCAGGGGCGCATGCCCATCGACAGGACGATCGCGGCGCGTGCCCGCCAGTCGTCGCCGCTCTGAAGCTGATCCGGCGCCGGGAGATGCTGGTGGCCGCAACCGCAGTGGTCATGATGCACATGATGCGGGGTAAAAGCGGTAAACCTTGGCCGGCTCAGCAGCCGATACAGCTTTTTCAACGCCCGCCAGCACAGCAGCAAGCCTAATGCGCCAACCAGCAGATAGCTGCCCTTCTCCAGCCAGAAACTGCTGAGATGCAGCTGGCGCGCCGGCAGCTGCAGCAGCGCCAGCACCACGACCACCAGCACGATGGCCACCAGCCCCTGTAATAAAGAGGCGGCCAGCGTCAGGTTAATGCTCGATTTCAGCTTCGAGGGATGGGTGGCGAGCCAGGTAGTTATGACAATTTTGCCGTGGCCGGGCCCTAAGGCATGCAGCACACCATAAACGAAACTGAACCCGAGCAGCGACAGGCCCGCCGCTGCCGGGTTCTCCGCCACCGCCTGCAGCAGGCGGCTGAGTTCCAGATTCAACGAGCGCTGCCAGACCGTGCTCTGCATCAGCACCAGCGGCCACGCCCGCCACAGCCACATGCCGCCGATGATGCTCACAGCCAGCAACAGCGCCAGCGGCCACAGCGCTTTCCAGCGCGAGGATCGCGCGCGCGGGGTAATAATTACTGACATGTCAGGGTCACCTTCTGAGCAAAATAGCTGCCCAGCGCCATATCCTCCGGCGGCGCATCCGCTTTATCCAGCGACTGGGCGTACGAGAGCATTTTGTCGTTCGGTTTTGGCGTCATCACCGTTGCCTTACAGGCGGCCCGCAGCGCGGCGGGCAGGGAAAAATCGCTATCCTTGTCATAAAACATGTCGACGTAGTAGGTCGGGTCAAAGGTGGAAAAGGTAAACGTCTGCCCGGCAACAGGTTGCGGCGTCGCCAGCGGCAGCATAAAGGTCAGTACCGCCTGCAGTCCGTCACGCTCGAGGCCATAGCCGTCGGGACGATTTTCAAATTTCACCCGCTGGCCGTTGTGCCACAGCTCGCTGAAATAGTGCTGGCCGAGCACGTTGGCCATCACCTCCGCCGCCAGCTTTTTCCATACTTCGCTGCCCGGTTTGGCGTTACCGGCATCATAGAGCAGATCCGATGAAGTAATTTCATCCATGGTCCAGCGCATTTTAAACCCGCTCAGCAGACCGTCTTTGACCACCGGCTCGCTCTGCAAACTAATGAAGCTATGCGGATGCGCGGCGGCTGAAAATGATAAAACCATGAAAAACGCCGCGCTGGTGCATTGTTTCACTCTGTTCATCTGTTCCTCACGTGAAAAATTCTGTGAACTTCACCAGCAATCCTGAGCTAAAGCGGGCGTTTCGCCCTGCCCCCGCCTCTGCCATTGTCTATTCTTAGCGAAAACCCTAACTGGAACTTACCAGATGATGACCGTCATTGAACCACCATCTGCGCTTTCCAGTCCACAGCGCCGTAGCCAGGTGCTCCTGATGTTTTATCTGCCCGGGCAGTCGGTGACGACTGAACGGCTTGGCAGGATCAACCTCGTTGATGAGTCCACGGCCCGGCAGGATATTGAGGAGACCGGACGCGAAATTCAGCGTTACCACCGTTTGACTCTCCGGTCACAGGTGGACGGCAGCTATCGGATTGAAGGCGCCGCGCTCGACCAACGTTTATGCCTGCTGCATGCGCTGCGGCGGGGGCTGCGCCTCTGCCCCCAATTCGTTAACCATCATTTTACCCCGGCCCTGAAAACGCAGCTTAAACAGGAAGGCATTGCCCGCACCTTATACGATGATACCAACCTGCAGGCGCTGGTGAACCGCTGCGCGCGGGCACTCAATCGTCAGTTTGACTGCCGCGATGTCCAGTTTCTGCGCCTGTATCTGCAGTACTGTCTGCTCGAGCATCACCGGGGATACTCTCCGGACTTCAATGATGAACAGCAGCGCTGGGCCCAGACCGCCGCCGAGTTTACCCTGGCGCAGGAGATTGTCCGCCACTGGCAGCGTCGGGTCGGCGCTCCGCCGCATGTTGGGGAGCCCTTCTTCCTCTCGCTGCTGTTTATGTTGCTCAAAACCCCCGACCCGGTCCGCGACGGTCACCCGCACGATCGCCGCCTGCGGCTGGCTATCTCCGGCCTGATCCATCGCTTCCAGGTCATCGCCGGCAGGGCTTTCAGTGATGAGCAGGGGCTGAGCGATCAACTCTATATTCATTTATCGCAGGCGTTGATCCGCAGCGTGTTTGCCATCGGCATCGACAGCACGCTCACGGAGGAAGTGAGTCGACTCTATCCTCGCTTACTGCGCACTACCCAGGCGGCATTGAGCGAATTCGAGGAGGCCTGGCATATCCGTTTTAATGAGGAAGAGACCGGCTTAATCGCGGTGATCTTTGGCGCCTGGCTGATGCAGAAAAGCGATCTGCACGAGAAGCAGGTGCTGTTGCTGACCGATGACAACCCGGCTATAGAAGAGGCCCTGGAACAGCAATTGCGCGAACTCACGCTGCTGCCGCTGAATATCAAATACCAGAGCGTGCAGCGCTTTCAGAAAGAAGGTGCGCCCAAAGGGGTGACGCTTATCGTCACCCCTTATGCGACGGCGCTACCGCTGTTTTCGCCGCCGCTGATCCACGCGGAAAACTGCTTCACTGAACGCCAGCAGCAGCATATCTGCGCGATGCTCGAAGACTAGGCCGCCACTGTTTTTGGCCGGATAACCAGCGCCGGGATCGTCAGCAGGGCCATCACCCAGAACACGCCCTGGTGCAGGTGCTGATAGAGGAAACCGGCGAAGACGGTCATGATGGCAATACTCCCACCCATCGCCACCGCGGAGTAGACGGCCTGCAGGCGGATCACTTCGCTGCCCTGACGAGCGGCGATATAGCGCATCGCCGCCAGATGGCACACCGTGAAGGTGCCGCAGTGAAGGATCTGCGCAAGGATGAGTCCCGGCAGCGCCGTGGTCCAGCCCATTAGCGTCCATCGGATCAGTCCGCAGACGGCGGAGAGCAGCAGCAGGTCGCGCGCGCTGAAGCGGCGGAACACCTTTTTACTCAACGCGAAGATCACCACTTCCGCCACCACACCTAACGACCACAGATAACCGACCGCCGAGGCAGAATAGCCGGCCTGCTGCCAGTAGATGGCGCTAAAGCCGTAGTAGGCGGCGTGCGCCCCCTGCAGCAAACAGACGCAGGCGAGAAAGCGCCAGCTCTGGCGCACCAGCGTCAGCCAGGCCGTCAGTCCGGCCCCCTGCTGCTGGCGCGACTCCCCCTGGGGCATCACCGACGGCTTAAGCAACATACCGAGCAGCATCGAGGCAGTCCCCAGGCTTAATATCAGCAGGATCGCCCGGTAGTCAAAGAGACTCACCAGCTTGCCAGTCAGCGCCGAACCAATAACGAAGGCAATGGAGCCCCATAGCCGCACCCGGCCATAGTCCATGGTGATCTGCTTTTGCCAGGTATTGGCCAGGGCATCCGTCAGCGGCACCAGCGGCGAAAAGAACAGGTTGAAGCCGATGATGACCGCCAGCAGCCATGCCACGTGGCTGCCGGCCCAGAAGGCCAGCGCGAAAAGCAAGGTTAACAGGGCCAGCACGCGCAACGCGGCAATGAGCCGGGAGGGGTCGCTGACCCGCGGGGCAATCAGCAGGCTCCCAAGAAAACGGGCCACCAGGCCGGCGCCAAGCAACAGGCCGATGGTTTCCGGCGTTAATCCGTTGCCTGCCAGCCAGACGCTCCAGAAGGGCAGAAAAATACCGTAGCTAAAAAAGTAGGTGAAATAACTGAGCGCCAGCCAGCGCGTGGAGTGCAAGACCATGATTTCCTCCCGAATGGTGGCGACAGTCTGGCGATAAACCCCATCTTGAGTAAACCGGTGTCTCACTCTCTATATGGAAGTTGAGTACATTTGTCTTTAAATCGTGACGCACATCACAGAGCGAGCACCATCCCATCGCCGGTTGTATAAATAAAATCCGATAACCGGGCATCAAAGTGCGAGCAACCCCGCAGCCAAATCCTGATGAAACGAAGCGCAACATTATTATGTTCTCACCGTGGCGGCGGGCAAATTTGTGTATTACGTTTAGATCACACTTCTCTCATAACGAGCTGATTATGAACACACTCCGCTATTTTGATTTTGGCGCTTCCCGCTCCTTGCTGCTGCTCATCGCCCGCATCGCCGTGGTGGTCCTGTTTATTCTTTTTGGTTATCCGAAACTGTTGGGCTTTGGCGGCACGGTGCAGTACATGGCCGCCTCCGACGCGCCAATGCCGACGCTGGCGGCGATTATCGCTGTGATTATGGAGGTCCCTGCGGCGATCTTAATTGTGCTGGGCTTTTTCACCCGCCCGCTGGCGGTCATCTTTATTTTTTATACGCTGGGTACGGCGGTGATTGGCCATCATTACTGGGATATGACCGGTGATGCAGTATTGCCGAACATGATTAATTTCTGGAAAAACGTCAGTATTGCCGGCGCTTTTCTGCTGCTGGCGATTACCGGCCCCGGCGCGATTTCACTCGACCGCCGCTAATCGGCAGACACAAAAAAGGCCGCAATCGCGGCCTTTTTTATTGCAACGTTAACGCTTACGCATAAACCGGGAAACGTGCGCAGATATCCAGCACTTTGCCTTTCACACGTTCAATGACGGCTTCGTCATTGATATTGTCCAACACGTCACACATCCAGCCAGCCAGCTCTTTGACTTCCGCTTCTTTAAAGCCGCGGCGAGTCACAGCCGGAGAACCGATACGGATACCGGAAGTCACGAACGGGCTCTTCGGATCGTTCGGCACGCTGTTTTTGTTCACGGTGATGTTGGCGCGGCCCAGGGCGGCGTCAGCTTCTTTACCGGTCAGGTTTTTATCCACCAGGTCCAGCAGGAACAGGTGGTTCTCAGTTCCGCCAGAAACCACTTTGTAACCGCGGCTCAGGAACACTTCCACCATCGCTTTCGCGTTTTTCGCAACCTGCTGCTGGTAAACTTTGAACTCTGGCTCCATCGCTTCTTTCAGCGCCACCGCTTTCGCCGCGATAACGTGCATCAGCGGGCCGCCCTGCGCGCTTGGGAACACGGCAGAGTTCAGTTTTTTGTACAGCTCTTCGCTACCGCCTTTCGCCAGAATCAGGCCGCCGCGCGGACCCGCCAGGGTTTTGTGGGTGGTGGTGGTCACAACGTGAGCATGCGGAACCGGGTTCGGATACACACCCGCGGCAATCAGGCCAGCCACGTGCGCCATATCGACGAACAGGTAGGCGCCGATGCTGTCGGCGATTTCACGCATTTTTGCCCAGTCAACGATACCGGAGTAAGCCGAGAAACCACCGATGATCATCTTCGGTTTGTGTTCCTGAGCCTGCTTCGCCATGTCGTCATAGTCAATTTTACCGGACTCATCAATACCGTAAGGGATGATGTTGTACAGTTTGCCGGAGAAGTTAACCGGGGAGCCGTGAGTCAGGTGGCCGCCCTGCGCCAGGTTCATACCGAGTACGGTATCGCCCGGCTGCAGCAGCGCGGTGTAGACCGCAAAGTTAGCCTGAGAGCCGGAGTGCGGCTGGACGTTAGCATAGTCAGCGCCGAACAGTTCTTTCGCGCGGTCGATAGCCAGTTGCTCAACCACGTCGACATATTCACAGCCGCCGTAGTAACGCTTGCCCGGATACCCTTCAGCATATTTGTTGGTCAGCTGAGAGCCCTGCGCCTGCATGACGCGCGGACTGGTGTAGTTTTCGGAGGCGATCAGTTCGATGTGCTCTTCCTGACGTACTTTTTCCTGCTCCATAGCCTGCCACAGTTCGGCATCATAATCGGCAATGTTCATTTCACGCTTTAACATCCGCATCTCCTGACTCAGCTAACAATAAAATTTCGGCCTAAAAAGGCGGTCCGATTGGACAACGGCCCACAGTATAACCTAATCATTCTGTGATAACAGGTCTTGACAAAGGATTTTACGCAAACGATTGGCTCCGCATGATACAAGGCTTTGAGCAATAACGTCTCTCTCATTATCAACGGATTTCTTTTCAGGTTTGTGATGCAAATTCTTCATGTTGTAACGGCATCGGGGCTAAGTGTTAAAGAACCATTTACATAGCAGGGTTATTTCTATAAGATGCATTTAAAATACATCAATAAGATAACACACAAGGAAGCACGCTATGCTCGACGCTCAAACCATCGCCACGGTCAAAGCCACCATCCCCCTGCTGGTAGAGACCGGCCCAAAGCTCACCGCCCATTTCTACGATCGTATGTTCGCGCATAATCCGGAGCTCAAAGAGATCTTCAACATGAGCAACCAGCGCAACGGCGATCAGCGCGAAGCGTTATTCAACGCCATTGCCGCCTACGCCAGCAATATCGATAACCTGCCCGCCCTGCTGCCGGCGGTGGAAAAAATCGCCCAGAAACACACCAGCTTCCAGATCAAACCGGAGCAGTACAACATCGTTGGCAGCCATCTGCTGGCGACCCTCGATGAAATGTTCAGCCCGGGTCAGGAAGTGCTTGATGCCTGGGGGAAAGCTTACGGCGTGCTGGCGAACGTCTTTATCGGCCGCGAAGCCGAGATTTATCAGCAAAACGCCAGTAAAACCGGCGGCTGGGAAGGGACCCGCGCGTTCCGCATCGTGAAGAAAACCCCGCGTAGCCAGCTCATCACCAGCTTTGAACTGGCGCCGGTCGACGGCCAGCCGGTCGCCGATTACCAGCCGGGGCAGTACCTGGCCATCTGGCTGAAACCGGAAGGCTTCGACTATCAGGAAATTCGTCAATACTCTTTAACCCGCAAAGCAGACGGCAAAGGCTACCGCATCGCGGTAAAACGTGAGGACGGCGGTCAGGTTTCCAGCTGGCTGCATAACCATGCCAGCGAAGGCGATGTGGTCTATTTAGCCGCGCCGGCGGGGGACTTCTTCCTTAACGTTGAACCGCAGACACCGGTCACCCTGCTCTCCGGCGGCGTCGGGCAAACGCCGATGCTGGCGATGCTGGATGCGCTGGCGAAGAGCGGTCATCAAGGTCAGGTGAACTGGTTCCATGCGGCAGAAAATGGCGACGTTCACGCCTTTGCCGATGAAGTGAGTGCGCTTGGCGCGGCGCTGCCGGCGTTTACCTCTCACGTGTGGTATCACAACCCGAGCGAAGCCGACCGTCAGGCAGGACGTTTTGATAGCGAAGGTTTGATGGATTTAGCGGCAGTGGCGGACAATATTCGCGACCCGCAGATGCAGTTCTATCTCTGCGGCCCGGTAGCGTTTATGCAGTTTGCAGCGAAGCAGCTGGTAGAATTAGGGGTCAATAAAGACAACATTCATTACGAATGTTTCGGCCCGCATAAGGTGCTGTAAGCCCCGACGACGCGGGGATTTGTAGGCCGGGTAAGCGCAGCGCCACCCGGCAAGACTGCAGTGAGCGGCGAGAGTTAAATCGCCGCGTCGTCTTCTTCACCGGTACGGATACGAATAACCCGCGCGACGTCGAAGACAAAGATTTTACCGTCGCCGATTTTACCGGTCTGCGCCGTACGGATGATGGTATCGACGCAGGTATCGACGATATCGTCAGTCACCACGATTTCAATTTTCACCTTCGGCAGAAAATCCACCATGTACTCCGCACCGCGGTACAGCTCGGTATGACCCTTCTGGCGGCCAAAGCCCTTCACTTCCGTCACCGTCATCCCGGTGATGCCGACTTCGGCCAGCGCTTCACGCACGTCATCCAGTTTGAAAGGTTTAATAATCGCATCAATCTTTTTCATGGTGTTCCTGTCTTAGTCGCGTAACCGGTTGCTTACCGTATCATAACTTGCGCTATGTTGCGGAGCTACTCTTTAAAGTCGTTGGCGTCGAGCTCATGGCGCGACAGCAGTTTATAGAATTCGGTGCGGTTGCGCCCTGCCATCCGCGCGGCGTGGGTGACATTGCCTTTAGTAATTTGCAGCAGTTTACGCAGGTAGTTCAGCTCAAACTGATTACGCGCCTCCACGAAGGTCGGCAGCGCGGTATTCTCTCCTTCCAGCGCCTGCTCCACCAGCGCGTCGCCGATCACCGGCGACGAGGTCAGGGCCACACACTGCTCGATCACGTTCACCAGCTGGCGCACGTTACCCGGCCACTTGGCGGCCATCAGCCGCTTCATCGCATCGCTGGAAAACGCCCGTACAAACGGCTTATGGCGATCGGCGGACTGGCGCAGCAAATGATTAGCCAGCAGCGGGATATCCTCAGCCCGTTCGGAAAGCGGTGGGATCTTCAGATTCACCACGTTGAGGCGGTAAAACAGATCTTCGCGGAACTCGCCGCGGGCCATCGCCTTCGGCAGGTCTCGGTGGGTGGCGGAGATGATCCGTACGTTGATCTCGATATCACGGTTGCTGCCCAGCGGACGCACCTTACGCTCCTGCAGGACGCGCAGCAGCTTCACCTGCAGCGCAACTGGCATATCGCCGATCTCGTCGAGAAACAGCGTACCGCCCTCAGCGGCCTGGAATAATCCTTCACGGTTACTGACCGCGCCGGTAAAGGCACCCCGCGCATGACCGAAGAGCTCAGACTCGAGCAGTTGTTCCGGCAGCGCGCCGCAGTTGATCGCCACGAACGGCTTATCATGACGCGGGCTGGCGTTATGGATCGCCTGAGCGACGATCTCCTTCCCGGTCCCGCTCTGGCCATTAATCAGCACGCTGACGTCCGATTGCGCCACCATCCCGGCCTGCTCAAGCAGGCGTAGCATCAGCGGGCTGCGGGTCACAATCGCCTGGCGCCAGGTTTCGTCGGTGGCCGGCGAGCGCTGCTCCAGCGCCTCATCAATGGCTTTATACAAGGCATCTTTATCGACCGGCTTGGTCAGGAAGCTGAACACCCCCTGCTGGGTCGCGGCCACGGCGTCGGGAATCGAACCATGGGCGGTGAGAATAATCACCGGCATGCCGGGCATCCCCTTCTGGATCTCGCTGAACAGCTGCAGGCCGTCCATTTCATCCATCCGCAGATCGCTAATCACCAGATCCACTTTCTCACGCCCCAGCACGCGCAGCGCGTCCGGCCCGCTCTCGGCGGTGACCACGCTGTAGCCTTCGCTGATCAGGCGCATGCCCAGCAGCTTCAACAGTCCCGGATCGTCATCCACCAGCAGCAAACGCGCCGGTTTACGGATCGTCATGGATCACCTCCGGCACTTTTTCGCTGCCGAAATTGCCGCCCGGCTTGCGGCTGGAGAGCTGACGCTCAATATCCGTCAGGTTCTCCAGCTTGCGGGTGGTCAGCTCCAGCTGTTCGCGCAGCGCCTGCTCCTGCTGTCGCAGCGTCTCCAGTTCGCTATCGCTGGACTGCTGAAGCTTCGCGTAACGGGCACGCTCTTCCACCAGCTGCAGCTGACGGGTCTGGCCGTCGCGCCAGAGCTGATACAGCGGGCGGACCTGAACGGCGATTTGCGGGCTGAAGGTATCGAGACGCGCCACCAGGTCGCGACGCTCGTCGGGAGTAATTTTGGCATCAGCAAGCAGGATGCCGCGACGGAACGCGTCCTGCCAGCTATCGTCGGTATGGCGTTTCGCCTCCGCCCGCGCCTGCGCCGGTGCGAGGCGATCGGCACAGTCAATGCCCCGCAGCCAGTAGAGGGGATTTTTGTCGCTGGCATCGCTGCTGTGCGCCCAGATGTCCGCGCAGTCTACCGCGACAAAATCGGCCACCTGATGCTGCGCCTGCCCGGAGGCGGCGGTACCTTCCGCCGTATGCGGTGAAAAGCCGGCGGAACACCCCGCCAGCGTCAGACAAGCAATGCCTGAAAGCAGCCATCCGCGAAGGGAACGGCGCCAGGCCAGGAATTGGGACATAGTTCCCCGATATCGATTCATAAGTTGGATTATTCCGGCGCTGAGGGAAGCGTAATGCGAAAACAGACCTGCCCGGCGGGCGCGTCAACTAAGCTGAGCTCCCCTTGCATCTGCCGGACGCAGTCGCGGGCGATACTCAACCCCAGCCCACTGCCCTTAACGGCCCCTTTACGCTGGTGACTCCCCTGGTAAAAAGGCTCGAAAATCATATTCTTTTCCGCGGCCGGGATCGGTTCGCCGCTGTTGGCGACATCAATACGCACCTGCTCTCCGTGCCGGTAGCTGTGGATACGGATGTTACCGGATTCAGCGCCATAGTGCACCGCATTGGAGTAGAGATTATCCATTACGCTTATCAATAGCGCAGGCTCTGCCAGGCAACGCCGCGCCTGCAGCGTCAGTTCAGTATGCATCAGTTTAGCCCGCGCGGGCAGGCTGTGCGCCGCCACGACGTTTTCCACCAGTTCCACCAGGTCCACTTCTTCGCGTGTCACCGGCCCGTCGGCCTGTTTTCGGTTGTAGTCCAGCAACTGTTCAATCAGCTTTTGCAGGTTACGACTACTGCTGTCGAGGATCTCGACGATCTCCTGCTGCTCAGGGGTCAGTGGCCCGGCGACCCGGTCGGCCAACAGCTCGGTACCTTCACGCATACTGGCCAGCGGGGTTTTCAGCTCATGCGACAGATGACGAAGAAATTGATGCCGCTGCGACTCCAGCCACGCCAGGCGTTCGCTGAGCCAGATGATGCGCTTGCCCACCGAGCGCAGCTCGCGCGGGCCGGTAAACAATGCGGCGTCGTCCGGCGACTTCCCTGCCCCCAGCTGATTGATCATTCTTTCTATGCCTTTCACCGGGCCGATAATCATGCGGGTGAAGAGCAGCACCAGCGCCAGGCTCAGCAGAAACAGCACCAACGCCTGCCAGCCGAAAAACTGGCCGCGTTCGGCAATCTCCTGCTGCAGCTGCTGGCCGCGGGAATAGACGACTGCCCGGGTCGCCTGCACCATATCGCTGTTATTGCTGGCGAAAACTTCCAGTCTGGCGGCCGCCTGGGCATCGGGGCCGCTATTTTTACATTGCAACTGCGCCAGATCGCTGACGTCCTGACGCAACGCCTGCCAGAGTTTCTCGTCCGGTAGCACGCCGGCATGGGCATCCAGCATCTGGCTGTAGCGCTGTCGCTGATTCTGATACACCCGCGCCAGCGTCGGATCGTCCAGCACGCAGTACTGGCGATAGCTGCGCTCCATCTCCAGCGCGGCATTGATCATCGCCTCGCTGCGTCGGGCATCGACCAGCGTAGTGCGGTTGATATGCGCCGCCTGGGCGCTAAGGGCATTCAGGCTCTGCCAGGCCTGCCATGCCAGCACCAGTAACGGCAGCAGGATCAGCACAAAGGAGAGCGTCACCAGCTGACGCAGCGAACGGGGAAAAAGAGAGAGTCGCTTCAAGGATGTTGTCTCAATCATTAGCTCTGGTCGATGCTAACTGAGGAGCGCGCCAGAGAAAAGGGCTACCGCTGACTGCTGCGCCGCAGAAACAACAAAGCCAGGCGCAAGGCCTGGCTTTGTTCAGGAATGAGGCGGTGCCTTACTCGACGTTTCGCCCGATGTCTGATAAAGCCAGGCTATTATCAGGAGTTGGACGGCAGGCACCTGTTTGTGCGTCATTCGAAGTTTATGTAGCGCGTCCCGAAGGGGCTGACATAAGAAGGTGAATGAGCCACTGGTTAATATTATGCATGAACTATGCCATCTTTCAAAACATTTTATTAACACACTGATATTTATGATATTAGTTCAATATCATCACCCAATCAGAGCTGTGCGCTTTTTATTCACACTGTCGCCAATTGACGACGCTAAATAAGCGCTTAATCACTCATCAATTAAATCAATAACTTAAATGTCTCCTATTAGAGACACCATAACATAGCGGTTGTCGGCAATTCCCGACACCCTGGCGTGCCGGCCATCACAGATAAAAAAAGCCCCCTGCCTGAGCAGGGGGCCGATACGTCCGCGTGACACGCTGCGGGGAGATTAACCCAGCTGTTTACGCGCGTTACGGAAGATACGCATCCACGGGCTGTCCTCGCCCCAGTTCTCCGGGTGCCAGGAGTTGCTTACGGTGCGGAAGACGCGTTCCGGGTGCGGCATCATGATGGTCGCGCGCCCGCTTTCGCTGGTCACCGCGGTGATACCGTTCGGGGAACCGTTCGGGTTCGCCGGATAGGTTTCGGTCACTTTGCCGAAATTATCCACGAAGCGCAACGCCACCAGACCTTTGCTCTCCAGCTGGGCCAGATGCGCGCTGTCGCGCACTTCCACCTGACCTTCGCCGTGGGAGACCGCAATCGGCATCCGCGAGCCAACCATGCCTTCCAGCAGCAGGGATGGGCTTTGCGTCACTTCCACCAGGCTAAAGCGCGCTTCGAAGCGGTCAGACTGGTTACGCACAAAGCGCGGCCAGAGGTCGCTGCCCGGGATCAGTTCACGCAGGTTGGACATCATCTGACAGCCGTTGCACACGCCGAGCGCCAGGGTCTGCGGACGGTGGAAGAACGTCGCGAACTCATCGCGCACGCGCTCGTTGAACAGAATCGACTTCGCCCAGCCTTCACCCGCGCCCAGCACGTCGCCGTAGGAGAAGCCGCCGCAGGCCACCAGGGCATGGAAATCCCCCAGACCGGTGCGGCCCGCCAGCAGGTCGCTCATATGCACGTCGATGGCGTCAAAGCCGGCGCGATGGAAGGCTGCCGCCATTTCAACGTGGGAGTTCACCCCCTGCTCGCGCAGGACGGCCACTTTCGGACGCGCGCCGGTGGCAATGTACGGCGCCGCAACGTCGTCATTAATATCAAACGAAAGCTTCACATTGAGGCCCGGGTCGGCGTCATTGGCTTTCGCCTCGTGCTCCTGATCGGCGCAGGCCGGGTTGTCACGTAGGCGCTGCATCTGCCAGGTGGTTTCCGCCCACCACATACGCAGCGTGGTACGGCTTTCGCTAAACACCGTCTGACCGTTGGCAGTCAGCACAAAGCGATCGCCCTCAACCGCTGTACCGAGGTAATGCACGCAGTCTGCCAGACCGTTAACCGCCAGAATGGCTTCCACCGCCTCACGGTCTACGGCACGTACCTGGATCACCGCCCCCAGCTCTTCGTTGAACAGCGCGGCCAGACGGTCGTCGCCCAGCGCGGCGATATCTGCTTCCAGGCCACAGTGGCCGGTAAAGGCCATTTCCGCCAGGGTCACCAGCAGGCCGCCATCGGAGCGGTCGTGGTAGGCCAGCAGTTTACGCTGCGCCACCAGAGCCTGCATCGCATCCCAGAAGCCTTTCAGCTGAGCAACATCACGCACATCAGCTGGCTTGTCGCCGAGCTGGCGATAGACCTGCGCCAGGGCCGTCGCGCCCAGCGCGTTGTGGCCTTTACCGAGGTCGATCAGCAGCAGAGCGTTATCTTCTGTAGAAAGCTGCGGCGTGACGGTATGACGAACATCTTCGACACGGGCAAAGGCGGAGATCACCAGCGACAGCGGGGAGGTCATCTCGCGCTGCTCGCTGCCTTCCTGCCAGCGGGTTTTCATCGACATCGAGTCTTTGCCGACTGGAATGGTCAGGCCCAGCGCCGGACACAGCTCTTCGCCGACCGCTTTCACTGCCTCATACAGGCCAGCGTCTTCGCCCGGGTGGCCAGCGGCGGCCATCCAGTTAGCCGACAGCTTCACGCGGTTCAGCTCGCCAATCTGCGTGGCGGCGATGTTGGTCAGCGCTTCACCGACGGCCAGACGGCCAGAGGCCGCGAAGTCCAGCAGGGCAACCGGGGCGCGCTCGCCCATCGCCATCGCTTCACCGTAGTAGCTGTCGAGGCTGGCGGTGGTTACCGCGCAGTTGGCCACCGGGATCTGCCACGGGCCGACCATCTGGTCGCGGGCGACCATGCCGGTCACCGTACGGTCGCCGATGGTCACGAGGAAGGTTTTCTCGGCCACCGTCGGCAGATGCAGAACGCGATTTACCGCATCGGCAAGGGTAATCGGTTGGCGATCCAGCGCGCTGCCCTGAGCTTTCAGGGTCTGCACGTCGCGGGTCATTTTCGGCGTTTTGCCGAGCAGGACGTCCAGCGGCAGGTCGATCGGCTGATCGTTAAAGTGGCTGTCGCTCAGGCTCAGGTGCTGCTCAGCGGTAGCTTCGCCGATAACGGCATAAGGCGCGCGTTCGCGGCGGCACAGTTCGTCGAACAGCGGCAGTTGCTCCGGCGCGACCGCCAGGACATAACGTTCCTGCGATTCGTTACACCAGATCTCCAGCGGGCTCATCCCTGGCTCATCGCTGAGAATATCGCGCAGCTGGAATTTACCGCCGCGGCCGCCGTCGCTCACCAGCTCCGGCATGGCGTTGGAGAGACCGCCCGCGCCAACATCGTGGATAAAGAGGATCGGGTTGGCGTCGCCCAGCTGCCAGCAGCGGTCGATCACTTCCTGACAGCGGCGTTCCATTTCCGGGTTGTCACGCTGTACGGAGGCGAAATCGAGGTCGGCATCGGACTGGCCGGAGGCCATAGAAGACGCCGCGCCGCCGCCGAGGCCGATGTTCATCGCCGGGCCGCCCAGCACGATCAGCTTCGCCCCGACGGTAATCTCGCCCTTCTGCACATGCTCGCCGCGGATGTTGCCGATACCGCCGGCCAGCATGATCGGTTTGTGGTAGCCGCGCAGCTCTTCGCCATTGTGGCTGGTGACTTTCTCTTCATAGGTGCGGAAGTAGCCGTTCAGCGCCGGACGACCAAACTCGTTGTTAAACGCCGCGCCGCCCAGCGGGCCTTCGGTCATGATGTCCAGGGCCGTGACAATGCGGTCCGGTTTACCGAAATCTTCTTCCCACGGCTGCTCGAAGCCCGGAATACGCAGGTTGGAAACCGAGAAACCCACCAGGCCCGCTTTCGGCTTCGCGCCGCGGCCGGTGGCGCCTTCATCACGGATTTCGCCGCCGGAGCCGGTTGCCGCGCCCGGCCATGGAGAGATGGCCGTCGGGTGGTTATGGGTTTCCACCTTCATCAGAATGTGCGCCGGCTCCTGATGGAAGTCGTAGCGCCCGGTCTGGTGGTCGGCAAAATAGCGCCCCACTTCAGACCCTTCCATCACTGCGGCATTGTCTTTATAGGCCGACAGGACGTAGTCCGGCGTTTTTTCGAAGGTGTTTTTGATCATTTTGAACAGCGACTTCGGCTGCTGTTCGCCGTCGATGATCCAGTCGGCGTTGAAAATCTTGTGGCGGCAATGCTCAGAGTTCGCCTGGGCGAACATATACAGCTCAATATCGTTCGGATTGCGGCCCAGACGGGTAAACGCATCCTGCAGGTAGTCAATTTCGTCATCTGCCAGCGCCAGCCCCAGACGGAGGTTGGCGTCAATCAGCGCCTGGCGGCCCTCGCCCAGCAGGTCAACGCTGGTGACCGGCGTCGGCTGATGGTGGGCAAACAGCGTCTCGCCCGCTTCCAGGGCGTCGAAGACGCTCTCCATCATGCGGTCGTGCAGTTCCGCCGCCACGGCGGTCCACTGTGCTTCGGTCAGGGTTGAGGCTTCAACGTAATACGCCACGCCGCGCTCCAGGCGCACGACCTGAGTCAGACCGCAGTTGTGAGCGATATCGGTAGCTTTAGAAGACCAGGGAGAGATGGTGCCAGGGCGAGGGGTCACGAGCAGTAATTTACCGGTCGGGGTATGGCTATTTAAGCTCGGGCCATACTGAAGCAGTCGCGCCAGGCGCTCGCGATCGTCAGCGCTCAGCGGAGCGTTCAGATCGGCAAAATGAATATACTCGGCATATATGGCGCTTACCGGAAGGTTGGCCGCCTGAAATCGTGCCAGCAGTTTATTGATACGGAATGCCGACAGTGCAGGTGAACCACGCAAAATTTCCATCATAAGTCTCTCGTCTTCGAAGCTTTCAGGGTGAGCCAGGGGGGGAAACGGGCGTCATTATAGTGAATCCTGCGCCCCGACGAAACCGTTTGCGTAGAAATAAAATGATTCATCAGCTTTATCAATAAATGTGACGACCATTGCGAATAAGTTGCCAACTGGCGCATTCTTAAGCAGAATGCCGCTCATTCAACGACAACCTTGCGTTTTTTCCGGACATCGCCTGCTGAGGAACTTGAAGCTGCAGAAGATTAACGCTCTGAAAAAATTAAAGATTAATTATCTGCTGATCGGCATTGTCACCCTTTTGCTGGCGGCGGCCCTGTGGCCGTCAATCCCCTGGTCCGGCAAACCCGAGAACCGGGTGGCGGGCATTATCGCTCGCGGCGAGCTGCGCATCAGCACCATCAACTCGCCGATGACCTTCGCCACCATGAACAATAAAACGTTCGGTCTGGATTATGAACTGGCGAAACAGTTTGCTGACTACCTGGGCGTAACGCTTAAGGTAACCGTCCGGCAGAACATCAGCCAGCTGTTTGACGACCTCGACGACGGTCAGGCCGATATGCTGGCCGCCGGTCTGGTCTATAACCAGGAGCGGGTGAAAAACTACCAGGCCGGCCCCACCTACTATTCTGTTTCCCAACAGCTGGTCTATCGTGTCGGTAATATCCGGCCACGCACTCTCGCGTCGCTGACCGCCGAGCAGCTCACCATCGCTCCGGGTCACGTGGCGATCAACGACCTGCAGGCCTTAAAAGCGGAGAAATACCCGGATCTTGCCTGGCGTGTGGACGAGAAGCGCGGTACCACGGCCCTGATGCAGGCGGTGATTGACGGCAAACTCGATTACACCGTCGCCGACTCGGTGGCCGTCAGCCTGTTTCAGCGCGTCCATCCGGAGCTGGCGGTAGCCCTGGATATCACCGACGAACAGCCGGTCACCTGGTTTAGCGCCCGGGGCGAAGATAATTCGCTGTCGGCGGCGATGCTTGATTTCTTCAATAACATTAATGAAGACGGTACGCTGGCACGCCTGGAGGAAAAATACCTCGGCCACGGCAACGACTTCGATTACGTCGACACCCGCACCTTCCTCCGTGCAGTGGAGAATATTCTACCGGACGTGCAGCCGCTGTTTGAAAAGTACGCCCGCGAGATTGACTGGCGCCTGTTGGCCGCGATCGCCTGGCAGGAATCCCACTGGGATCCGCAGGCCACCTCCCCCACCGGCGTGCGCGGTATGATGATGCTGACGCGCAATACCGCGCAAAGCCTGGGGCTGACTGACCGGACCGATGCGGCGCAGAGTATCGACGGCGGCATGCGCTATCTGCAGGATATGATGGATAAAGTGCCGGATTCGATCCCGAAAGACGAACGCATCTGGTTTGCGCTGGCTGCTTACAATATGGGCTATGCCCATATGCTGGACGCCATGGCGCTCACCCGCAAACAAAAAGGCAATCCCAACAGCTGGGCAGACGTTAAGCTGCGTTTACCCCTGCTGAGCCAGAAGCCTTATTACAGCAAACTTAAATACGGCTATGCGCGCGGCCATGAGGCCTACGCCTATGTGGAAAACATCCGCAAATATCAGATAAGCCTTGTCGGCTATTTGTCAGAGAAGGAGCGCCAGCAACAGCAAACGCTGGCCCTGGCTGAGGATTACCCGGCCGTGCTGCCGAATGAACTCGAACAGCCGCAGGAGACTACACTGCCCTTTTTCAAGTTTCGCGCCGATAAGCAGATGGATAATGCCCGGTTAAAACTCCCCGGCCACCTGTATTAACCTTCTCCGGTCTGCTCCCGGGCTTTCTTCAGCGCTTTTTTCTCTTCCCGCCGCCAGCGAAAGAAGTCGCTCAGCATGGTAGAGCAGGACTCCGCCAGCACGCCTTCGCTTATTTCAACCCGATGATTCATTCCCGGATGGTGCAGGACATCTATCAGCGAGCCGGCGGCGCCGGTCTTGGCATCGCGGGCGCCAAAGACCAGGCGGGCGATGCGGCTGTGCACCATGGCGCCAGCGCACATGACGCAAGGCTCCAGGGTCACGTACAGCGTGGCGTCGATCAGGCGATAGTTTTGCAGCACCAGTCCGCCCTGGCGTAAAGCCATAATTTCCGCGTGAGCGGTGGGGTCGTGACGGCCGATCGGCCGGTTCCAGCCCTCGCCGATGACCTGGTTGTTATGCACCAGCACCGCGCCCACCGGCACCTCGCCCTCTTCCCAGGCGCGCTTTGCCAGCGTCAGGGCATGACGCATCCAGTATTCATCATTGATTTCGAGGTCAGACACAGCGGCCACTCCAGCAGAAAAAGCGGGGCGCATTATACATGGGCGCTATCAATTACACACTATTACTCCAGCTGCTGGAGCTCTCCCTGAGGCGTTACCCGCCAGCGATGCTGGCAAAAGCCGAGCAACGGGTTGTCCTGCTCACTGTCGCTATAGCCGCTGTACAGCCGCAGCGGCGCGCCAATCTTTTTCTCCAGTTGCACCACTTTTTCATGCCCCAGGCAGCGCAGGGTCAATACCCAGCCGCCCCTGCGGCGCGCGGTGCGACTGGCAATCAGATTGACCCGTGGCAGCCAGAGGGTATCGCGATAGACCTGCTCCACCAGCGACTGCGGCGAGCCGGTGATCAACCAGACGTCGGCATCGGTGCTGGTCAGGTACGCCGTGAGCCGCGCATGAACCACCGGAAACGCCGTCACATGATGGCGAAACCAGCCGACAAATTCCGCTTCCAGTCGCTTCAGTACCGCCTCACGACGGCCAAAGGTTGATGCCCACAACAGGAGACTCATCGGCCAGCGCGCCGCCCGCCCACAAACCGCCAGACCGACAAGGATCACTGGCACCATCGGCACCACCAGCAGCAGGTTTAGCGGCAGATTACGCAACAGGTAGCGCAGGAAACTGCCGAACATATCCTGCTGATGCAAGGTTCCATCCAGATCGAAAAACACCACTTTCCGTTCATTGTGCTGCAAACTGCCTCCTTATGTCAGGACTCGCTTCTCGTTAGGTTAAGCTTAACAGCCTTACGCCGCGAAGAGGGAAAACATCCCCTGCCGTTAAGGAAGAATTAAAGTAGCAGGCTAAGGAAAAATTGTGGCTCAAGAATTTTTAATTCGTGGTATACCCCTTATAATCGAATAAAAATTCTGTCAGTCACGAGCCGGACGGCTCCAGCGGAGCTCCAATGAACTGTTTAACGCGTATTCGTCAGCGCTATCCCACCCTGGCGGCGAGCGACAAAAAGTTGGCCGATTATATTCTGAGCCAGCCCGATGAGACCCGGCACCTCAGCTCGCAGCAGCTGGCGGCGGAAGCCGGTGTGAGTCAGTCCAGCGTGGTTAAATTTGCCCAGAAGCTGGGATTCAAAGGCTTTCCGGCACTGAAGCTGGCCCTCAGTGAGGCGCTGGCGAGCAGCCCGGATCCGCACTCCGTCCCGGTGCATAACCACATTCGCGGTGACGACCCGCTGCGACTGGTGGGCGAGAAACTGATTAAAGACAATGTCGCCGCCATGCATGCTTCACTGGACGTCAACACCGAAGAGACGTTACGGGAAGCGGTCACGCTGCTGCGAAACGCCCGGCGGGTGATCGTCACCGGCATCGGCGCATCCGGTCTGGTGGCGCGTAACTTTAGCTGGAAGCTGATGAAGATCGGCATCAACGCTGTTTCTGAGCAGGATATGCACGCCCTGCTGGCGACAGTGCAGGCCATGTCCAGCGACGATCTGCTGCTGGCGATCTCTTACTCCGGCGAGCGCCGGGAGATCAATATGGCGGCAGGCGAAGCGCTGCGCGTGGGCTGCAAGATCCTGGCGATCACCGGCTTTAGCCCTAACGCCCTGCAGCAGCAGGCAACCCACTGCCTGTATACCATTGCCGAAGAACAGGCGACGCGCAGCGCGGCCATCTCCTCCACCAGCGCGCAAATGATGCTCACCGACCTGCTATTTATGGGGCTGGTGCAGCAGGATCTGGAGCGGGCGCCGGAGCGCATTCGCCATAGCGAAGCGCTGGTGAAAAAGCTGGTCTGAGCAGAAAATGGGCGTCAGAAAATACTGCCACGCCCATTATGAGTATCAAAAATCTAAATTGCTTTAAGGTGATTGATAATAAAAGGATTGAGCTGTAATAAAAGCAGCAATTTTCTCGGGGCGCCGGTTGGCTCGCGCCGTTTAGTTTCCCAGCTTTTAACTAAGTCATAGCTAACGCCTACGGCGAGAGCAAAATCCTGCTGTTTTAAGCCGGTAGCCTCGCGAATCGCTTTCACATCAATCGGGCTAAAAGTGTGAACATACTGCGGCTCTGGCGTTTGCTCACCTTTTTCAATTCTTACCATTTCTTCTGCACTGGCCAGCAGATCGGCAAATAACTCGTCTTTCATCTGTACCTCATCGCCCTCGTGGACACCACAACTGGCACCGTTGCCTTGTGGGAGTGACAGAACCTCAGCGGGATACCAGCATAGCGGATAACTGCTTCAGCATCTTCTTTTGTTCTTCCGTTAAATCATCCAGCTCATTTTTGGGATAGACCAATGCCAGATAAATTCGCCCTTTACGCGTCACATTGTAATAAATAATTCTCACCCCGCCACGCTTGCCCATCCCCGGTCGGTTCCAGCGAATTTTTCGAAATCCCCCAGTCCCTACGATGGTATCGCCAGCCTCAGGATCCTCAATCAACATCTCCTGAAAAACGCGAAACTCGTCATCCGGTAGAAGCGCCTGACGCCGTTTACTGAAACCCTGCAGCTCAATAAAAGTGTACATACCGCATCCTGCGTATGATGATTATAAAATCATCATAAGTGTACCGAGTACAACAATCAAGCTGATAAATGTACCCGGTACATCTTTAGTCCAACGGGATTGTTGAGTATGAGCCATAGCGAAGCGCTGGTGAAAAAGCTGGTCTGAGCAGAAAATGGGCGTATAATGCCCGCCCTGTTTGTGTTGTTTCTGAGACTTTCCTGATGGCGCTGTTAATTACCAAAAAATGCATCAACTGCGATATGTGCGAACCGGAGTGCCCGAATGAGGCCATTTCGATGGGTGATAGCATTTATGAAATTAACAGCGACCGCTGCACCGAGTGCGTGGGTCATTACGACACGCCAACCTGCCAGAAAGTGTGCCCGATCCCGAATACGATCCTGAAAGATCCGGCACACGTCGAGAGTGAAGAACAGCTGTGGGATAAATTCGTGCTAATGCACCACGCGGATAAAATTTAACCGCCATCCTGGCTAGCTTTCGACAATCACCGTGGCGCAGGCGTAGTGGCGTTCATCGGCGAGGGTGACATGAATAGCCCTTACCCCCATTCGTTCCGCCAAAAGCTTTGCTTCGCCCCATAGTCGCAGCTTCGGCTTGCCCAGCTCGTCGTTGTATACCTCGAACTGATTAAACGCCAGTCCGTTACGGATCCCGGTTCCCAGCGCTTTCGCCGCCGCTTCCTTGACCGCAAAGCGTTTCGCCAGGAAACGCACCGGCTGCTGGTGCTGCTCCCAGATGCTCCATTCATGGTCGCTCAGCACCCGGCGGGCAAGGCGATCGCCGCTGCGGGCGATCACCGCTTCGATGCGGGCGATCTCGACGATGTCGGTACCCAGCCCGAGAATGGCCATTAGCCGCGCGCTTCCAGCATCAGACGCTTCATTTCCGCGACCGCCTCTTTCAGGCCACTCATCACTGCGCGACCGATAATCGCATGGCCGATATTCAGCTCATGCATTTCCGGCAGCGCAGCAATCGCTTTCACGTTATGGTAGGTCAGACCGTGACCAGCATTCACCTTCAGGCCAAGGCTGGCGGCATAGGTGGCCGCTTTGGCAATACGTTCCAGCTCCTTCGCCTGCTCGGCGTCGGTTTTGGCATCGGCATAGCAGCCGGTGTGAATTTCGATATAGGGCGCGCCAACATCCGCCGCCGCTTTGATCTGCTCGTTATCCGCATCGATAAACAGAGAGACCAGGATACCGGCATCCGCCAGACGTTGGCAGGCATCGCGCATCTTGTCGCGCTGCCCGGCCACGTCCAGTCCGCCTTCGGTGGTGACTTCCTGACGTTTCTCCGGCACCAGGCAGCAGAAGTGCGGTTTGGTTTCGCAGGCGATCGTCAGCATCTCTTCGGTGACCGCCATTTCAAGATTCATCCGGGTGTGCAGCGTCTGGCGCAGGATACGCACATCGCGATCGGTAATATGGCGGCGGTCTTCACGCAGATGCACGGTGATGCCGTCGGCGCCGGCCTGCTCGGCAATGAAAGCTGCCTGAACCGGATCCGGATAGGCGGTGCCGCGCGCGTTACGCAAGGTCGCGATATGGTCAATATTGACCCCTAACAGTAATTCAGCCATGACAATCCTCGTTAATCATTATTCGTATTAGCCGCCCGCACCTTTCGCGCGGGCATAAACTGGCGAAACAATTCCCGGCTCTTGAGCGGTTTGCCGCCGAGATAGGGCTTCAGGGCGATACGGGTAAAGCGCTTCGCGGCGCGCAGCGTATCAACATCCGGAAACTCGCGACTCGCCAACGCTTTCAAATGGTGCCCGGTAAACGTGTTGTTATCAATCACCAGGCTGGCAATAAAGCCCTTTTCTTCGCGATAGCGGTAGGTCATGGCGTCGTCCACCGGCTCACCACTGCCCGCGCAGTGAAGAAAATCCACGCCATAGCCCAGGTGCCCGAGCAGCGCCAGCTCAAAACGCCGCAGCGCGGGCTCCGGCGAGCCGCTGGTTCCGGCAAGCGCCTGAATGCAGTGCAGATAGTCAAAAAAGAGTTCGGAGAAGCGAGTTTCGTGCTCCAGCACGCGGGAGATAAGCTCGTTAACGTAGAGGCCGCTGTAAAGGGTGATACCACTGAGCGGCAACGCCAGCGAGACGGCTTCCGCGCTGCGCAGGGTTTTGACCTCGCCGCGGCCGCCGAAGCGAACCAGTAAGGGGGTAAAGGGCTGTAAAGCGCCTTTGAGATTAGAGCGTTTGGAGCGTGCGCCTTTGGCCACCAGGCGCACACGACCCGATTCTTCCGTGAAGACGTCCAGCATCAGGCTGGTTTCGCTCCACGGTCGGCTATGCAGGACAAAGGCGCGCTGCCATCCATCCACGTTGCGTTAACTCAGAGGTCGTCAACGTAACCGAGACTGCGCAGGGCGCGCTCGTCATCGGCCCAGCCGGATTTCACTTTGACCCACAGCTCGAGGTGTACCGGTGCTTCAAACATGTCCTGCATGTCCTTACGCGCTTCGATACCGATGGTTTTAATTTTGGCGCCTTTGTTGCCAATCACCATCTTCTTCTGCCCTTCGCGCTCGACGAGGATCAGGCCGTTGATATCGTAGCCGCCGCGCTCGTTGGTCACGAAACGTTCGATTTCCACGGTCACGGAGTACGGCAGTTCAGCGCCAAGGAAACGCATCAGTTTTTCACGGATGATCTCAGAGGCCATAAAGCGCTGTGAACGGTCAGTAATATAATCTTCCGGGAAGTGATGGATCGCTTCCGGCAGATGCTTACGCACGATCGCCGCGATAGTATCAACATTGGTGCCGGTTTCCGCAGAGATCGGCACGATGTCGAGGAAGTTCATCTGGCTGGCGAGGAACTGCAGATGCGGCAATAGCTCCGCTTTGTCCTGCACGTTATCCACCTTGTTGATCGCGAGGATCACAGGTGCTTTCGCGTCACGCAGCTTGTTCAGCACCATCTCGTCGTCTTGCGTCCAGCGAGTACCTTCCACCACGAAAATGACCAGTTCAACATCGCCAATTGAGCTGCTGGCCGCTTTGTTCATTAAGCGGTTAATTGCACGCTTCTCTTCCATATGCAGGCCAGGGGTATCGACGTAAATCGCCTGATACGGCCCTTCGGTATGGATGCCGACGATGCGGTGACGGGTGGTCTGCGCTTTTCGGGAAGTGATCGAAATCTTCTGCCCCAGCAGCTTGTTCAACAGGGTGGATTTGCCAACGTTTGGACGACCAACGATGGCGACAAATCCGCAATAACTTTTTTCTTCGCTCATTCCAGCTCCAGTTTTTTCAGCGCCTGTTCGGCGGCAGCCTGCTCCGCCTTGCGACGGCTGGAACCTGTGCCAACCACCGGTTCACTCAGGCCACTGACCTGGCAGTGGATAGTAAATTCCTGATCGTGCGCTTCGCCGCGTACCTGGACCACCAGGTAGGACGGCAGCGGCAGATGACGTCCCTGCAGATACTCCTGCAGACGCGTCTTCGGATCCTTTTGCTTATCGCCCGGACTGATTTCGTCCAGACGGGTCTGGTACCAGGAGAGGATTAAGCGTTCAACGTTCTGAATATCGCTGTCGAGGAAAACCCCGCCAATTAACGCTTCAACGGTGTCCGCGAGAATGGATTCGCGACGGAAACCGCCGCTTTTCAGTTCGCCCGGCCCGAGGCGCAGACACTCGCCCAGTTCAAACTCGCGGGCGATTTCCGCCAGCGTGTTGCCACGCACCAGCGTCGCGCGCATACGGCTCATATCGCCTTCGTCCACACGAGGAAAACGATGATAGAGCGCATTCGCGATCACAAAACTTAAAATGGAGTCACCTAAAAACTCCAGGCGCTCATTATGTTTGCTGCTGGCACTGCGGTGAGTTAATGCCTGTTGCAACAGCTCCTGATGATGAAAAGTGTAGCCCAGCTTTCGTTGAAGCCGATTAATTACGATGGGGTTCATGCGTTACCAATAAATGAATGCGTCAAAGATGCAGCACACGAAACCGACCTGAGCATACGCTTCATACAGCAAGTTGAAACAGTCCAATACGCTTTCGTGTGCAGTGTCACTCGGTTGAGCGACAACCAAAAACTTCGGGGGGATATTCTATACGCAACGACACGGGATGTCGTTAGTTTGAAGGGATTTAAATATTAAATAATTCACGCCGCTGTGATAACCGCAGCGGCGTGAATTCAACAGAGGAAATTAATGAATTCCACCAATGCGCGATAACCGCACGCCGGTCGGCCATTCACCTTCCTGCTTTTCAAAACTCATCCAGATAGCGGTCGCTTTTCCGACCAGGTTGGCTTCCGGCACAAAGCCCCAGTAGCGGCTGTCGGCGCTGTTATCCCGGTTGTCAC
Organism: Klebsiella sp. K-Nf6; assembly: GCF_002806655.1. NCBI lineage: Bacteria > Pseudomonadati > Pseudomonadota > Gammaproteobacteria > Enterobacterales > Enterobacteriaceae > Klebsiella > Klebsiella sp. K-Nf6. The sequence goes on from NZ_PIBN01000014.1 coordinate 131,374, forward strand.
CCATCATAAAATACTGACCGGGCGGTACAATCCAGGTGGCCAGCGGCAGGCCGGACTGGTGGTAGTACATCCCAACCTGATCCTGGGCAATCGGCACCATCAGAATACGGTGCGTGACGTCGCCCAGCGTCTCCTGACGCTCGGTCAGACGAATGCCGTCAGCTTTGGTTTCGCCCTTCGGCAACTGCCAGAAACCGCTGGACGCTTCGCCGCCGTTGCTGCGGGAGAAGGTCTGAACGAAATCGCTCGGCTCAACATTGGAATAAGTCACCGGCAGCGCGTTGCCGCAGGCCTGTCCGGAGCTGCAGCCCGGCTGGATAGTGACCTGCTTGGCAACCGGATCGTAGGTGACCTTATCACCCGGTAACCCTACCGCGCGCTTGATGTAGTCAAGACGCGGATCTTCCGGATATTTAAACACCACGATGTCGCCGCGCTTCGGATGACCCGTTTCGATCAGCGTTTTCTGATAGATCGGATCTTTAATGCCGTAAGCGAATTTCTCCACCAGGATGAAATCGCCAATCAGCAGGGTCGGCATCATCGAACCCGACGGGATCTGGAAAGGTTCATAGATAAACGAACGTACAATCAGCACAATCGCCAGCACCGGGAAGACCGAGGCGCCAGTTTCCAGCCAGCCCGGTTTCGGGCCAACTTTCTTCAGCGTTTTCTTGTCCAGCTGCTCGCCGGTCGCTGCCTGAGCAGCGGCCTGACGCTCACGACGTTTTGGTGCGAATATGAACTTATCCAGACACCACAACAGCCCTGTCAAAAGGGTCGCAATGACCAAAATCAGGGCAAACATGTTCGCCATGCCAACTCCTTAATTATTTGCCGTCTTTACCAACGTGCAGAATGGCGAGGAACGCTTCCTGCGGCAGTTCAACGTTACCGACCTGCTTCATACGCTTCTTACCTTCTTTCTGCTTCTGCAGCAGCTTTTTCTTACGGCTGACGTCGCCGCCGTAGCATTTCGCCAGGACGTTTTTACGCAGCTGTTTCACAGTAGAGCGCGCGATGATGTGGTTGCCGATAGCCGCCTGAATGGCGATATCGAACTGCTGACGCGGGATCAGCTCTTTCATCTTCTCGACCAGTTCGCGACCACGATAAGGGGCGTTGTCGTTGTGGGTGATCAGCGCCAGCGCATCGACACGCTCGCCGTTGATCAGCACGTCAACGCGCACCATGTTCGAGGCCTGGAAGCGTTTGAAGTTATAATCCAGCGACGCATAGCCACGGGAGGTAGACTTCAGACGGTCGAAGAAGTCGAGAACCACTTCCGCCATCGGGATTTCATAGGTCAGCGCCACCTGTTTACCGTGGTAAACCATGTTGGTCTGCACGCCACGCTTCTCGATACACAGGGTGATCACGTTGCCGAGGAACTCCTGCGGCAGCAGCATGTGACACTCGGCGATCGGCTCACGCAGCTCCTGAATATTATTCAGCGGCGGCAGCTTGGACGGGCTATCGACGTAGATAACTTCTTTGGAGGTCGTTTCCACTTCATAGACTACCGTCGGCGCCGTGGTAATCAGGTCCAGATCGTACTCACGCTCCAGACGCTCCTGAATGATTTCCATGTGCAGCAGACCAAGGAAGCCGCAGCGGAAGCCAAAGCCCAGCGCCGTTGAGCTTTCTGGCTCATAGAACAAGGAAGCATCGTTCAGACTCAGTTTACCCAGCGCATCGCGGAAGTTTTCATAGTCATCAGAGCTCACCGGGAACAGACCGGCATAGACCTGCGGCTTCACTTTTTTGAAGCCCGGCAGCGCTTTATCCGCTGGATTACGCGCCGCGGTCAGGGTATCGCCCACCGGCGCGCCGAGGATGTCTTTGATCGCGCAGACAAGCCAGCCTACCTCGCCGCATTTCAGCTCGGTACGGTCGACCTGTTTCGGGGTGAAGATGCCCAGACGGTCGGCGTTATAGACCTGGCCGGTGCTCATCACCTTAATTTTATCGCCCTTGCGCATGGTGCCGTTTTTAATACGCACCAGCGACACGACGCCTAAGTAGTTATCGAACCAGGAGTCGATGATCAGCGCCTGCAGCGGCGCGTCCGGATCGCCTTCCGGCGGCGGAATGTCGCGCACCAGACGTTCCAGCACATCCGGCACGCCAACACCGGTTTTCGCTGAACAGCGAACCGCGTCGTGGGCGTCGATACCGACGATGTCTTCAATCTCGTCCGCTACGCGCTCAGGGTCGGCCGCAGGCAGGTCGATCTTGTTGAGCACCGGAACGACTTCGAGGTCCATCTCCATGGCGGTGTAGCAGTTGGCCAGGGTCTGGGCTTCTACGCCCTGCCCGGCATCCACCACCAGCAGCGCGCCTTCGCACGCGGCGAGGGAACGAGAAACTTCATATGAGAAGTCCACATGGCCTGGGGTGTCGATAAAGTTCAGCTGATAGGTCTCACCGTCGTTGGCCTTGTAGTCCAGAGTGACGCTCTGCGCCTTGATGGTGATCCCGCGCTCGCGCTCAAGATCCATGGAGTCCAGAACCTGGGCTTCCATTTCACGATCAGAAAGGCCACCGCAAATCTGGATGATACGGTCAGACAGCGTCGACTTACCGTGGTCGATGTGAGCGATGATCGAAAAGTTACGTATATTCTTCATATTTAGAGTTAATTATGCCTTACGAGTATCATGAGGCCGCTGTACTGTGCCTGACGTTTTTTAATCCGAAAACGCCGCATTCTACACTACATCCGCGAAACCAGGAAATGCTGTTAGATCCAGCATAACGGCAGAAATTGTGGCGTTGTAACAGGAAGAGTAAATAAAGGTGAAGGACAGTGAAATCACTGCCCCATTTCAGAGGAAGGCGTATCAACACGCAGTAGATCAGGCGGCAAACCGACGCTTAAAATCACCGGCTGCCATGACTGGCGAGCAGCCAGCTGCGGCGACAGACCGCGCGCCACCAGGAAGCCGCCGACGCCGCCCAACAACGCACCGCAAAGTGACGCGATATCGCTGGCAAACAGCACCTGGAAAATGGACGCCATCATAAACAGCCCCACCAGCGGCGCCATATAGACGAGCAGCGCTGAGCCCAGCAAGCTGCTTTCGGCGATCCCCAACTCCACTTTTTGCCCCGCTGCCAACGGCTGCTCGCAGGGCACGCTAATGGTATGGCTGGTCTGCGGTCCCAGCTTGTTTAACACCCTGCTACCACAGCCGGCACGGGAAGCGCAGCTGCTGCAGGAGGCTTTAACGTCGCAGTGCACCTGCGCCACGCCGTTATGCCAGGAAACCACGGTGGCCCACTCTTTAATCATTGTACTGCCTTGAATTTAATACTGTCAGCGATACGCTTCGCCGTCTGCGGCGGCAGTTCGCCCACCACGGTGATCTCCGCGTTATCGCGTACCGTCGTGCTGACGGTACGTCGGCCGGTGCGCAACAGCTGGTCGCTGCTGGCCGCCGTGGCGCGGTTGATATTGATCGAGAAGCTGAACAAGCCATCGGAATAGAGACGCGATTCGACGGGACCGTCAAAAGTGGGCAGACGGCGCTGACTGCTGGAAACTTCAGTCATCCCCTGGGGAAGCCACGTCGGAGCCCAGTTGAAGTTGGCTTTGTCTCCCCCTTCAGGGACGGACAGCTGCGGGGGTAGATTCGCTTTTGCCAGCGTCTCCATGCTGGCGCTGACGTTATCGCCAACGTTGAAGGAGACAACCCGGAACTGCTCGAGCGTTTCGCCGTCGCGGTCGAGCAAATCGACACGCAGCGGCAGTTTGGTCTCGGCATCCAGCCAGGCGATAAAGCTATAGCGCGTACCGTCGCGAGCTACGACGCGGATCACGTCACAGAGGCGGTCAGCGATACGGGTACGACCAACGGAAATAAAATCATACGCCGCGGAGAGGCGTTTGAAATCGCTGTAAACTAACGACGGCAGCGAATCGACGATATAGTCGCCGTTCAGGGTAAACGGATCGAGACCGGGTTCAAAATAGCTGATTTCCGTGCCGCGCAGGACCACTTCCCGGCGCGGACCGTCCAGCTGCAGCAGCTGCGCCAGCGGTTGATTGTTCAGTCGCGCATGACGATAGCGCAGCGACTCAACGCCTTGTTTATTGATGCTGACGAAAGACAGCTCATAATTGAGGGACTGGCTGGCCAGGTTCATCTGCTGCAACAACGCCCCGGACGATGTATCAGCCGAGGCGTTGACAGAGAACAACAGGCTGCCTGCCATGAGCGACATGGCACACCAAAGTTGCTTCATTACTGCGATTGCGTTCCTAAAGTTTGATAACCCGGCACCTGGACTGCTGCCTGCTGAGTCTGGGCCTGGCCAAACTGCAGCTGCTCAGCGTGCAGGCGGCGCTGCAGTTCATAGTCCTGCAACATGGCGTTAATCCGGCGGCGCTGTTCCTGGACCTGCGCCTGCTGGCCGCTACCTGCTGATGCGTCAGCCGGTACGCCAAGGCTTACCGGGCTCGCTTTACCCATCATCGGCAGGGTATTGAACACTGGCGCCTCTGGCTGCTGAGTCGCATCAGACTGCCCATTATAGTGCTGGACGCCGACGATAACCGCAAGCGATACGCAGGCGGCAACGCCCATTTGGGTGAGTGAGCTGGCCCATGGACGCACTTTGTTCCAGAACGGCATCTGCCGCCACTGGTGCGGTGCGGGCTGAGATTCAGGAATAAGCGGCGCCGTCTGACGAACGGGCTCATTTTCAATGGCGGCCATCACCCGGGCGGAGATATCGAATTGCAGCACCTCTGCGGTATCGCCACGCAGCGTATCGCGAATGAGGTGATAACTCTCCCAGGTTTTTTGCATCTCAGAGGAACGGCTCAACTCGTTGAGCAGTTCTTTATCCAGCGTTTCACCATCCATTAAAGCCGAAAGTTGTTCTTTCTGCATGCCTGATACCCTTTTCCAGTATTCCGCTATCGTCAACGCCTGATAAGCGGTTGAACTTTATTATCAATAGCTTCTCGCGCCCGGAAGATACGCGAACGCACCGTCCCAACCGGACAATCCATGATAGCGGCTATCTCTTCATAGCTCAGGCCATCCAGCTCCCGTAACGTAATTGCCATGCGTAAATCTTCCGGGAGCGATTCAATGGTACGAAAAACTATTTGTCTCAGTTCTTCTGACAACATTAAGTTCTCAGGGTTCGAAATTTCTTTCAACGCCCCGCCGCTTTCGAAGTTTTCCGCCTCGTTGGCGTCAACATCGCTGGACGGCGGACGGCGTCCCTGAGCAACCAGATAATTCTTCGCCGTGTTGACGGCGATACGGTATAACCAGGTGTAAAAAGCGCTATCTCCCCGGAAAGAGTCCAGCGCACGCCATGCCTTAACGAACGATTCCTGAACAACGTCAGCGATATCGCCCGGCGGTACATAGCGGGAAACCAGACTCGCGACCTTATGCTGATAGCGCACCACCAGCAAATTAAACGCTTTCTGATCTCCTTTCTGGACCCGTTCAACAAGGACCTGATCCGTTAACTGCTCGCTCATCCGAGGTAATGTCTCCCCAAACCCAATTCCCATGCGTCTTCAAAACACCACCCAAAATCTGCATTATGAGCAAGCTGACTGTTGGAGTGCATGAAAACAATAAAGTTCCGTTACGCTTTTGTTTTTTGTCTGGCAACGGCGGCAGATCGTTATCAATCATTATATGCCCAGGTTGCTAAACAACAGGTTAGTCAATAAGAAAAAGCGCAGGCCCGACTGAAGGGTATCGTAACACAGTGTTTATTTCACTATAAAATCCAATGCTAACAACCTGCTCCACTTCTCTTTTTTACCGCGCAACGCCCCTTTTCCCGGCCCCTTCTGTTTAGCCGTCACAACACCAGGCAAAAAAAATGTACGATTCCTCACGCGCTGGTGCTATTGTGAGCTAAATGTGTTTAGTAAATTAAACAAAGACGATGAATACCACTCCTGACTTCTCTTGTGATGTGTTGATTATCGGCAGCGGCGCTGCCGGTCTCTCTCTCGCGCTGCGCCTGGCGGAGCACAGTTCGGTGACGGTGCTGAGTAAAGGACCGATCAGCGAAGGTTCTACGTTCTATGCGCAGGGCGGAATTGCCGCCGTCTTTGATGAGACGGACAGTATTGAATCCCATGTTGAAGATACGCTGATCGCCGGCGCGGGACTCTGCGATCGCCATGCGGTCACCTTCGTCGCCAGCAACGCCAGACCATGCGTACAATGGCTTATCGATCAGGGCGTGCTGTTTGACACCCAGGTTCAGGCCAATGGCGAAGAGAGCTACCATCTTACTCGCGAAGGAGGTCACAGCCATCGACGCATTCTTCACGCCGCCGATGCTACCGGCAAAGCGGTAGAGACGACGCTGGTCGATAAAGCCCTTGCCCATCCAAATATCCGCATCATTGAGCGCAGCAATGCCGTCGATTTGATCGTATCGGATAAGATTGGCCTGTCGGGCACGCGCCGGGTGGTCGGGGCCTGGATCTGGAACCGCAATAAAGAGCGGGTGGAAACCTGCAGCGCGAAGGCGGTAGTGCTTGCGACCGGCGGGGCTGCCAAGGTTTATCAATATACCACTAACCCCGACGTCTCTTCCGGAGACGGCATTGCGATGGCCTGGCGGGCGGGCTGCCGGGTAGCGAATCTCGAATTCAACCAGTTCCACCCCACCGCGCTGTATCATCCACAGGCGCGCAATTTCCTGCTTACTGAAGCGCTGCGCGGCGAAGGCGCCCACCTTAAACGCCCGGACGGCACCCGCTTTATGCCGGACTTTGACGAGCGCGGCGAGCTGGCCCCGCGCGATATCGTCGCCCGCGCCATCGACCATGAAATGAAGCGCCTGGGCGTTGACTGTATGTTCCTTGATATCAGCCATAAACCCGAGGCGTTTGTTCGCCAGCACTTCCCAATGATTTACGAAAAGCTGCTCGGTCTGGGAATTGATTTAACCAAAGATCCGGTGCCGGTCGTCCCCGCCGCGCATTACACCTGCGGCGGCGTGATGGTGGATGATAATGGCCGTACTGACGTCGATGGCTTATACGCCATCGGCGAAGTCAGCTATACCGGGCTGCACGGCGCCAACCGCATGGCCTCGAACTCGCTGCTGGAGTGTCTGGTCTACGGCTGGTCCGCCGCGGAGGATATCGCCCGGCGCCTGCCGCTGGCCCAGAAGGTCACCACCCTGCCGGCGTGGGATGAAAGTCAGGTGGAGATCCCGGATGAACTGGTGGTTATCCAGCATAACTGGCACGAGCTGCGCCTGCTGATGTGGGATTATGTCGGCATTGTGCGCACGACGCGCAGACTGGAGCGCGCCCTGCGGCGCATTACCATGCTCCAGCAGGAGCTGGATGAGTATTACGCCCGCTTCCGCGTCTCGAATAATCTGCTGGAGCTGCGCAATCTGGTGCAGGTGGCGGAGCTTATCGTACGCTGCGCGATGTTACGTAAGGAGAGCCGCGGGCTGCACTATACCCTCGACTATCCGCAGCCGCTGCCGAACAGCGGCCCGTCGATACTGTCGCCCCTGGCTCACATAAAGAGATAAAAATCCCCGGTCAGAGCAGTAAACCCTTCAGAGTACTGCTGCTCTGGCCCGCGGATCGCCAGTCTGTCGCAGAAACACTCTCCTGCCGTCGGGGAGAACGCCAGCAGCACCCGGTGCGGCGGCCGCAGTTCGGTCTCCGCCACGTCAGTGCGCAGTCGCAAATGCCACCCCATCGCCGTTGCCCGCTCGATAAACGCATTACCGATATCCACCGGCAGCACCACGCAAAAAAAACCTTCTTCGGTGATATGCTCTGCGGCACAGGTCAGCAGGGAGGCGTGATCGAGCGTCGTGGTATACCGCGCCTGCTCCCGCTGCGAGGTAGCGCATGGCACCCCTTCGGCAAAAAAAGGCGGGTTACTGATTATCAGTTCATAGCGCCGGGTCTGCGACGGCTGCCACTGATGAATATCGGCCTGGCAGACTTCTATGCGCGAAGACCATGGCGACGCGATGGCATTTTCCCGCGCCTGAGCGGCTGCCTCCTCGTCCAGTTCGACCGCATCGACATGCACTTCATGGCCGGTACGCTGGGCGAGCATTAGCGCCAGCAGGCCGCTGCCCGCGCCAATATCCAGCACATGCTTCACCCCGGCAATCGGCGCCCAGGCACCAAGCAAAATGCCATCAGTGCCCACCTTCATCGCGCAACGATCGTGGGCGACAAAGAACTGTTTGAAGGTAAAACCATTGCGCGGCAGCGCAAACTTCGACTGAGACATCCTCAATAACCTTGCCGACAAAAACTCCTGAACGTAAGGCTATGCACAATACCGGAGAACAGATAGCCTTACAAACAGATGAACATTACGTCAGTAACGTCTATAATCGGCGGCCCACTCAGAGGTAGAACATGACTGTAACGACTTTTTCCGAACTTGAACTCGACGAAAACCTGCTGGAGGCCCTCCAGGATAAAGGTTTCACTCGCCCGACAGCCATTCAGGCCGCCGCTATTCCGCCTGCGCTCGATGGCCGTGACATTCTCGGTTCAGCGCCGACCGGCACCGGTAAAACGGCGGCGTATCTGCTGCCAGCGTTGCAGCACCTGCTCGATTTCCCGCGTAAGAAATCCGGGCCGCCGCGCATTCTTATCCTGACGCCGACCCGCGAGCTGGCGATGCAGGTGGCTGACCACGCCCGCGAGCTGGCGAAGCATACCCATCTGGACATCGCCACCATTACCGGCGGCGTAGCGTACATGAACCACGCGGAAGTGTTCAGCGAAAACCAGGATATCGTGGTCGCTACCACCGGTCGCCTGCTGCAATATATTAAAGAAGAGAACTTTGACTGCCGCGCCGTCGAGACCCTGATCCTCGATGAAGCTGACCGCATGCTGGACATGGGCTTTGCCCAGGATATCGAAACCATCGCCGGTGAAACCCGCTGGCGCAAGCAGACCATGCTGTTCTCCGCGACGCTGGAAGGCGATGCGATCAAAGATTTTGCCGAGCGTCTGCTGGAAGAGCCGGTTGAAGTCTCCGCCACCCCGTCGACCCGCGAACGTAAAAAAATACATCAGTGGTACTATCGCGCCGACGATATCGAGCATAAAACCGCGCTGCTGATTAATTTGCTGAAGCAGCCGGAAGCAACCCGCTCCATCGTCTTTGTTCGTAAGCGCGAGCGCGTTCACGAACTGGCCGCTAAGCTACACGAAGCAGGGATCACCACCTGCTGGCTGGAAGGCGAGATGGTGCAGATTAAGCGCAACGAAGCGATTAAACGCCTGACCGATGGTCGCGTGAACGTGCTGATCGCCACCGACGTCGCCGCGCGCGGTATTGATATCCCGGATGTCAGCCACGTGTTTAACTTCGACATGCCGCGCACCGCTGATATCTATTTGCACCGTATCGGTCGTACCGGCCGCGCCGGTAAAAAAGGCATCGCTATTTCGCTGGTTGAAGCGCATGACCACCTGCTGCTGGGCAAAATCGGCCGCTATGTTGAAGAACCGCTGAAGGCCCGCGTGATTGATGAACTGCGACCAAAAACCCGCGCGCCGAGCGAGAAGTTAACCGGTAAACCGTCGAAGAAAGTGTTGGCGAAGCGCGCCGAGAAAAAAGAGAAAGAAAAAGAGAAACCGCGGGTGAAGAAACGCCACCGCGATACGAAAAATATCGGTAAGCGCCGTAAACCAAGCGCTACCGGGACGCCATCAACGTCCAACGAAGAGTAAAAAAACGCCGGGATATCCCGGCGTTTTCACATCTGGCTTCAGTCTTACAGGCTTTCGGTAAAGGTACGGGCGATGACGTCGCGCTGCTGTTCCGGGGTCAGAGAGTTGAAGCGTACCGCGTAGCCGGAAACACGGATAGTCAGCTGCGGGTATTTTTCCGGATGCTCAACCGCGTCCAGCAGGGTTTCGCGACGCAGCACGTTAACGTTCAGGTGCTGGCCGCCTTCCACGCGAACTTCTGGTTTCACGTCCACCGGGATTTCACGGTATTCGATTTCACCCAGTTTGCTCACTGCAACCACGTCATCTTCCGCAAAACCACCTTTGGCACACAGGCAGCGCGCTTCGCCTTTTTCGCTATCCAGCAGCCAGAAAGAGTTCAGCAGGTCGTCGTTTGCCGCTTTAGTAATTTGGATACCAGTAATCATTTGATGCCTCCCAGGCAGTGTTTATTCGATTTTGGCCTCTTCGCGGCCAATTGGTAAAACCATTGTTGTATGAGTGTATATATATCAGCCGCACCCGCGGCATTCCTTGATATAAATCAATAAAAACCACTCGTGCAAAGTGGGTATAGGGGGATTTTATTGTTTTACATCAAGTTACGCCATGGGGTGTCATAAATAATTTTGTAAATTTTCAATTTTTTTTGCATAAAAGCCATCATCAAGCCGTGCCGATTTTGTTCTGTAGAAAGAAGCCGTTAAGCTATAGCGATGACCCTTTGCAGGAGAGCAAGATGAGCACCCCTTTAACCTGGCATGACGTGCTGGCGGATGAAAAGCAACAACCCTATTTTCTCAATACTCTGAAGACCGTCGCCGAAGAGCGCCAGTCCGGGATCACCATCTACCCACCGCAAAAAGACGTCTTCAATGCGTTTCGCTTTACCGAACTGGGCGACGTCAAAGTCGTCATTCTCGGCCAGGATCCCTATCACGGCCCGGGTCAGGCGCACGGTCTGGCGTTCTCGGTTCGCCCGGGCGTCGCGATCCCGCCATCGCTCTTGAACATGTACAAAGAGCTGGAGGCCACGATCCCCGGCTTTACCCGCCCCACTCACGGTTACCTCGAAAGCTGGGCGCGCCAGGGCGTGCTTCTGCTTAATACGGTTCTGACCGTCCGCGCCGGACAGGCGCACTCGCACGCCAGCCTCGGCTGGGAGACCTTTACCGATAAGGTTATCGCGTTAATCAATGAGCATTGCGAGGGGGTGGTATTCCTGCTGTGGGGTTCTCACGCGCAGAAGAAAGGCGCGATTATCGATCGTCAGCGCCACTGCGTGCTAAAGGCGCCGCACCCGTCGCCGCTCTCTGCGCATCGCGGTTTCTTTGGCAGTAACCATTTCGTACAGACCAACCAGTGGCTGGCTGACCGCGGCGAAGCGCCGATTGACTGGATGCCGGTCCTTCCCGCAGAAAGCGAGTGATCGAGCCATAAAAAAAGCCAGCATCAGCTGGCTTTTTCGCATTCAGGCAGGCGAATTACGCCTTGTTCTGACGCCACCATTCTGCCAGCAGGACGCCGGTCGCCACAGAGACGTTCAGGCTTTCGACATTGCCGGTACCGTCGATGGCGACGCTGAGATCAGAGCTGGAAATCGCCGCATCGGACAGACCATCACGCTCCTGGCCTAACACCAGCACCATTTTCTTCGGCAGCTCGGCTTTAAACAGCGGCGTACCATTATGGCTGGACGTTGAGACAATCGCGTAGCCCGCTTTGCGGAACTGATCCAGGGTATCGATAAAGCTGTCGCCGGTGATCGGCTCAACATGCTCCGCACCGCCCTCTGCCGTACGGATCGCCGCCCCGGACTCCAGCACGCCAGCATCCTGAACTACCACGCCCTTCACGCCGAAGTGCGCGCAGCTGCGCATGATCGCCCCTAGGTTGTGCGGGTTACCCACATCTTCCAGCGCCAGAACGCAATCTTCTTCTGCCGCCTTTGCTACCCACTGGGCGACAGAGGTGCCGTGGCGTTTTTTGATCAGGAAGCAGACGCCGCCGTGATGCTCGGTGCCGGAGGCTTTCGCCAGCTCAGCTTCGTCCACCACGTGATAGGCCTTACGGTTGGCCGCCATCCAGCGCAGCGCTTCTTTAAAGCGGGGCGTGACGCTCTGGATAAACCAGGCGCGAACAATGGCATCCGGACGGCTCAGGAACAGGGCCTGACAGGCATTTTCGCCATACACGCGGGTTTCTTCCGCACGCTGACGACGCAGCACTTCCGGATCGATAAAGCTCTTCCCGCTGATCCCGCCGTGATCTTCTTTTACCGGCGTCTCATCGCCAGGGGCGCGGGAAACGGTGCGCCATGGGGACGCATCGTCGCGATGAAAATCATCACGTTTGCGGTCGTCACGTTTGCGATCGTCGCCGCGGCTGTTTCGTTCGTCACGCGCAGGGCGGCTGCGGCCGTCAACACGAGATTTTCCTGGACGACCTCCCCCTTTCCCGGTACGTGGGTTATGGGTGCGTTTGTCAGAATCATCATCACTGCGGACATACATCACTTTGACCTTGCCGCTTTTATTTTTCAGTTCGTCGCTCATCAATTTTCTCCACCTGCGCTGCGCGAAGCGCGCAGATTACCCGATGTGTCATCGCTTCGCCATGATTTCGTTTAAAAGCCGGCCTCTATTGCACTCATCGAACAAAACGCATTGTCCTTAAATAACACTTAATCGATAATATGTAACATCACAGAAACATATCGGCCACGTGCCACGTTGCAACCCATAACCAGAGGTTAGTTATGAATACCGTTTGTGCCAGTTGTCAGGCTCTGAACCGCCTCCCGGACGATCGTAGCGCGGATGGCGCAAAGTGCGGACGCTGCGGTCACGATCTTTTTGACGGCGACGTCATCAACGCGACCGGGGCAACGCTGGATAAACTCTTAAAGGACGATCTACCGGTCGTTGTCGATTTCTGGGCGCCATGGTGCGGCCCCTGCCGTAGCTTCGCGCCGATCTTTGAAGATGTCGCGGAAGAGCGTAGCGGGAAGATGCGTTTTGTGAAAGTCAACACCGAAGCGGAACGTGAGCTTAGCGCCCGGTTTCGTATCCGCAGCATCCCGACCATTATGATGTTCAAAAATGGCGAAGTGATCGACATGCTCAATGGCGCGGTGCCAAAAGCGCCATTTGACAGCTGGCTGAACGAAGCCGGCCAACAATAATCCTTCCGGGGCACTGCTTGTGCCCCGTTTTCACCTCTGCGACAATAGCGTTTTTCACTAGCGACTCCCATGATTGAAAACGCAGTCCTTCGCCTGCGCGCTGAACGCCTCGCGCGAGCTACCCGGCCTTTCCTTGCTCGCGGCAACCGCATCCGCCGCTGTCAGCGCTGCCTGCTGCCGCTCAAGCAGTGCCTGTGCGCAACATTAGTGCCAGCGCAGGCCACCAGCCGCTTCTGCCTGGTGATGTTTGATACGGAACCGATGAAGCCCAGCAACACTGGCCGGCTCATCGCCGATATTCTGCCTGATACCGAGGCTTATCAATGGTCGAGAACCGAGCCGCCGCAGGCGCTGCTCGATCTGGTCGCTCATCCTGATTATCAACCGATGGTGGTTTTCCCTGCCTCCTATGCCGGGCCGGAGCGCCAGGTCCTGAGCGCGCCGCCGTCCGGCAAGCCGCCGCTGTTTATTATGCTCGACGGCACCTGGACCGAAGCGCGCAAAATGTTCCGCAAGAGCCCTTATCTTGACGCGCTGCCGATAATCTCCGTCGATTTGTCACGCATCTCTGCCTACCATCTGCGCGAGGCGCACGCCGACGGACAATACTGTACTGCGGAAGTGGCCATCGCCCTGCTGGATCTGGCGGGAGATGCCCCGGCCGCCGCTGCGCTTGGCGAGCACTTCACCCGCTTTCGGACCCGCTATCTGGCGGGAAAAACCCAGCATAAGGGCAGCATCACAGCGGACCAGGTGGAAAACGTTTAAAATCATTCGGTCACTGGGATGAAAGGAGACCGGTATGAGCCAACGAGGCCTGGAAGCACTGCTGCGACCAAAGTCCATCGCCGTTATTGGCGCATCAATGAAGCCGCAGCGCGCTGGCTATCTCATGATGCGCAACCTGTTAGCCGGCGGTTTCAATGGCCCGGTACTGCCGGTGACCCCTGCCTGGAAGGCGGTGCTCGGGGTGCTGGCATGGCCCACGATTGAGAGCCTGCCGTTTACGCCGGATCTGGCGGTGCTCTGTACTAACGCCCGGCGTAATATCGAATTGCTCGAAGCCTTAGGGCAGAAAGGGTGTAAAACCTGCATCATTCTCTCTTCGCCGCCGGAACAGTATCCGGCGCTGCTCGAATGCGCCACCCGCTATCAGATGCGCCTGCTCGGCCCAAACAGTCTGGGGCTGCTGGCGCCGTGGCAAGGCCTGAACGCCAGCTTCTCGCCGGTCGCGATCCACCGCGGTAAACTGGCCTTTATCTCGCAGTCGGCCGCCGTCTCTAATACTATCCTTGACTGGGCGCAGCAGCGCGAGATGGGCTTTTCCTACTTCATCGCGCTGGGCGATAGCCTGGACATTGATGTCGATGACCTGCTGGACTTTCTGGCCCGCGACAGCAAGACCAGCGCCATTTTGCTTTACCTCGAGCATCTTAGCGACGCGCGTCGGTTTGTCTCCGCCGCGCGCAGCGCTTCGCGAAACAAGCCTATCCTGGTGATTAAAAGCGGCCGTAGTCCCGCGGCGCAAAAGCTGTTGCACGTCAACTCCGGGATGGATCCGGCATGGGATGCAGCCATTCAGCGTGCTGGCCTGCTGCGGGTGCAGGACACCCATGAGCTGTTCTCCGCCGTGGAAACGCTCAGCCATATGCGCCCGCTGCGTGGTGAAAAGCTGATGATCGTCAGCAATGGCGCGGCGCCGGCGGCACTGGCGCTAGATGAACTCTGGCTGCGTAATGGCAAACTGGCGGTCCTCAGCGAGGAGACCCGCGACGCCCTGCGCCAGGCGTTGCCGGTTGGCGTCGAGATCGCCAACCCGTTAGATCTGCGCGATGATGCCAGCAGCGAACATTATCAGCAGGCCCTGAATATTTTGCTCAACAGTCAGGACTATGACGCGCTGCTGGTGATCCACTCGCCCAGCGCGGCCGCGCCGGGCACGGAGAGTGCGCTGGCCCTGATTGACGCCCTGAAGCATCATCCGCGCGGTAAATATGTCACTGTGCTGACCAACTGGTGCGGCGAATTTTCCTCGCAGGAAGCGCGACGTTTATTCAGCGATGCCGGCCTCCCTACCTACCGTACGCCAGAGGGGACGATCACCGCCTTTATGCATATGGTTGAGTACCGTCGCAACCAGAAACAACTGCGCGAGACGCCGGTGCTACCAGACTCGTTAACCGCCAATACCAGCGAGGCGCATGCTCTGCTGCAGCAAGCGATAGATGATGGCGCCACCACGCTGGATACCCACGAAGTCAGCCCGGTGCTACGAGCCTATGGCATCCATACTCTGCCGACATGGATTGCAGCCGACAGCGCAGAAGCAGTGCATATCGCTGAGCAGATAGGCTATCCGGTCGCCCTGAAGCTGCGTTCTCCGGATATCCCGCACAAATCGGAAGTACAGGGGGTCATGCTCTATCTGCGTACCGCCGCCGAAGTGCAGCAAGCGGCAGATGCGATGATCGATCGCGTCAGACTGGCCTGGCCCCAGGCGCGCATCCATGGTCTGCTGGTGCAGAGTATGGCTAATCGCGCCGGCGCCCAGGAGCTGAGAGTGGTGGTTGAGCACGATCCCGTCTTCGGCCCGTTGATTATGCTGGGCGAAGGCGGCGTGGAGTGGCGGGCCGAGGATCAGGCCGCGGTGGCGCTGCCGCCGTTGAATATGAACCTGGCGCGTTATCTGGTGATCCAGGCGATCAAAAATAAAAAGATCCGCGGTCGCAGCGCATTGCGCCCGCTGGATATCGCGGGCCTAAGCCAGCTGCTGGTTCAGGTATCGAATCTGATCGTCGACTGCCCGGAGATCCAGCGCCTGGACATTCATCCCCTGCTCGCCTCCGGTAACGAGTTTACGGCGCTGGACGTCACACTGGGCCTGGCCCCCTTTGACGGCGACAGTGAAAGCCGCCTTGCGATTCGTCCCTATCCGCACCAGCAGGAGGAGTGGGTGGTGATGAAAAATGGCGATCGCTGCCTGTTTCGGCCGATCCTCCCGGAAGATGAGCCGCAGCTACTCGCGTTTATCGCTCAGGTCACCAAAGAAGATCTCTATTATCGCTATTTTAGTGAGATCAACGAATTTACCCACGACGATTTAGCCAACATGACGCAGATCGACTACGATCGTGAAATGGCGTTTGTTGCCGTCAGGACCACCGCAGAGAAGAGCGAAATTCTCGGCGTAACGCGGGCGATATCCGATCCCGACAATATTGACGCCGAGTTTGCCGTTCTGGTCCGTTCAGATTTAAAAGGGTTAGGCCTGGGGCGAAGGCTGCTGGAAAAGCTGATCGCCTATACGCAAAGCCATGGCCTGCAACGCCTGAATGGCATTACGATGCCGAATAACAGAGGCATGATCGGCCTGGCCAGAAAGCTGGGATTCACCGTTGATATTCAGCTGGAAGATGGGATTGTCAGTCTATCGCTGCCCCTGAATCAGGGATAATCGCGCCACGCTGACCGCAATTGTTGACCACATTAGCGGGTAGTAATGGTATTATTGCCCGCTTACGTCGTCTGCATGGTACAGAAGACCCTTCAATAAACAGAGAAGAAACGCACTGTGATGTTGTCAAAATTTAAGCGTAATAAACATCAACAACACCTTGCCCAACTCCCTAAGCTTTCTCAGTCAGTTGATGATGTAGAGTTCTTTTACGCCCCTGCGGATTTCAGGGAAGCATTACTGACCCGGATTGCCCACGCCACTCAGCGTATATGCATTATTGCGCTCTATCTGGAGCAAGATGATGGCGGAAAAGGAATTTTGCAGGCTCTCTACGACGCCAAACGCCAGCGTCCGGAACTGGATGTCCGCGTTCTGGTAGACTGGCACCGCGCTCAACGTGGTCGTATCGGCGCCGCCGCCTCCAATACCAATGCCGACTGGTATTGCCGGATGGCCGATGAAAACCCAGGTGTGGATATCCCCGTTTACGGCGTGCCGATTAATACCCGGGAGGCGCTCGGCGTTCTCCATTTCAAAGGCTTTATTATCGATGACAGCGTCCTCTACAGCGGCGCCAGCCTGAACGATGTTTATCTGCATCAGCATGACAAGTACCGTTATGACCGCTATCAGTGCATCCGTAACGGCAAAATGGCGGATGTCATGTTCGACTGGGTCGACAATAATCTGGTTCAGGGGCGCGGCGTTAATCGTCTCGACAGACCGGATCGGCCAAAAAGCCCGGAAATCAAAAACGACATTCGCCAGTACCGTCAGGAGCTCCGCGACCGCAGCTACCATTTTGTCGGCACCGCTGGTGACGAAGAACTCTCCGTCACCCCGCTGGTAGGTCTGGGTAAATCCAGCCTGCTGAATAAAACCATCTTTCACCTGATGCCCTGTGCCGAGCACAAGCTGACGATTTGTACCCCCTACTTCAACCTCCCTGCCGTACTGGTGAGAAATATCATCCAGTTGCTGCGGGACGGTAAGCAGGTGGAGATTATTGTCGGCGATAAAACCGCTAACGATTTCTACATTCCGGAAGATCAGCCGTTTAAAATTATCGGTGCGCTTCCCTATCTGTATGAGATCAACCTGCGGCGTTTCCTCAGCCGGCTGCAATATTATGTCAATACCGATCAGCTGATCGTCCGCCTGTGGAAGGATGACGATAACAGCTACCACCTGAAAGGCATGTGGGTTGACGATGAGTGGATGCTACTCACCGGCAACAACCTCAACCCGCGCGCCTGGCGGCTCGATCTGGAAAACGCCATTCTGATCCACGATCCAAAGCAGCAGTTGGGGGCCATGCGGGAGAAAGAGCTCAAGCTCATCCGCACCCACACCACGGTGGTGAAACATTATCGCGACCTGCAAAGTATCGCCGACTATCCGGTTAAAGTGCGAAAACTGATCCGCCGCCTGCGACGGATCCGCATTGACCGGTTGATCAGCCGTATTCTCTGACTATCAGCCCCGCGTCGACGGGGCTTTTTTCTGGAAGCGCTATGCGTTCGATAATAGTGATGACATCGCTGCTGTTAACGGGCTGCAGCCACATGGCAAATGATGCGTGGTCCGGTCAGGACAAAGCCCAGCATTTTCTGGCCTCGGCGATGCTGTCTGCCGCCGGCAATGAGTATGCGCAACATCAGGGTTACAGCCGGGACCGCAGCGCCGCCATCGGCCTGATGTTTTCCATCAGCCTCGGCGCGTCAAAAGAGCTTTGGGACAGCCGCCCGGCTGGGAGCGGCTGGAGCTGGAAGGATTTCGCCTGGGATGTCGCTGGCGCGACCACCGGCTATGCTGTGTGGCAACTGGCGCACCAGTAAGCATTACAGGCGCAGGCCTTTCCCCTTGCGATGCAGCATGAGAGAGACCAGGAAGGCGATGGCCGCCATCACCGTCACATACCAGTAGAACGCGTGCTCTATCCCCGCCGACTTAAGCGACAGCGCGACATACTCCGCAGAGCCGCCGAACAACGCGTTCGCGACGGCATAGGAAAGCCCTACCCCAAGCGCGCGAACCTGAGCCGGGAACATCTCAGCCTTGAGGATACCGCTGATCGAGGTATAGAAACTGACAATCAGCAAGGCACAGATCACCAGCCCGAAGGCAGCATACGGTGAACTCACATTCTGCAGGGCGCTGAGGATAGGCACGGTAAATAACGTCGCCAGCACGCCAAAGCACAGCATGGAGGTGCGGCGGCCAACCTTATCCGAAAAGGCACCGAACAGCGGCTGAACCAGCATATAAACGAACAGCGCCGCGGTCATAATCACGCTGGCGGTACCGGCCGTCATACCCGCCGTATTGACCAGATACTTTTGCATATAGGTGGTAAAGGTGTAGAAGGTCAGCGATCCGGCGGCGGTAAAGCCCAACACCATCGCGAAGGCCCGGCGATTGCGCCACAACCCTTTAAATGAGCCAGCCTCTTTCAACGCCCGGGTCTCCTGCTTTGAGGTTTCGTCCAGCTGGCGACGCAGCCACAGCGCGACGATAGCCAGTACCGCCCCGAGAGCAAAAGGAATACGCCATCCCCAGGCATGGAGATCTTCATCGCTGAGCACCTGCTGGAGCGCCACAACCACTAATACCGCCAGCAGTTGACCGCCAATCAGCGTAACGTACTGGAAGGAGGCATAGAAGCCTTTCTTACCTTCCACCGCGACTTCACTCATATAGGTCGCACTGGTGCCGTATTCTCCGCCAACAGACAGCCCCTGGAACAGACGTGCCAGCAGCAGCAGCGCCGGAGCCCAGGTGCCGATGACCGCATAACCTGGCAGACAGGCAATCACCAGTGAGCCAAAGCACATCATGCAGACCGAGATAAGCATGGAGGCTTTACGTCCGCGGCGGTCGGCGATTCGACCAAACAGCCATCCGCCGATGGGACGCATCAGGAATCCGGCGGCAAATACGCCTGCCGTCTGCAGCAGTTGGGTGGTGGTATTTCCGGATGGAAAGAAGATGTGGGCGAAATAGAGCGAGCAGAATGAGTAAACGTAAAAATCAAACCATTCAACCAGATTTCCCGAGGAAGCGCCAACTATTGCCCAAATACGACGACGGGTATCGGCCTGATCCGGCGCACCCCGTTCGGTAATGCTACTTTCTGTCATTGTTATATTGCTCCAGCAAAGACTGCAATCTGTCTTGTCGGGCGTACCACGTCACGTAGACAAATTAGTTAGTGAACTAAATGTTATATAATTGTTATATTTTTATATGTGATTGCATTCACATTTTTTTTCGTAAGAGCAGTTTTCGCGATCAACGCCAGCGCAGGAGCAAGGAAAAAGTGGATTATGGTGAAGGGATTGCCATGGCGGGGTTTTATTTTGCTTTGAATGAAGATAATGGTGCGGGTATGGCAGGATTTTCCCCGGAGGCGGTGCTGCGCACCTTGTCCGGGCTACCAGTCAGCCCCGGTTTGTAGCCCCGGTCAGCGCAGCGCCACCGGGGACACATGCCGGCATGCTGCCGGTCCACTGAAACGCAAAAAGCCCATCCGTCAGGATGGGCTCTTCACTTGTTTGATGCCTGGCAGTTCCCTACTCTCACATGGGGAGACCCCACACTACCATCGGCGCTACGGCGTTTCACTTCTGAGTTCGGCATGGGGTCAGGTGGGACCACCGCGCTAGTGCCGCCAGGCAAATTCTGTTTTATCAACACGTCACCCGGACGCATCGATTAATCTGTATCAGAGCTGAAAATTCTCTCAAATCGCCAAAACATCTTCGGCGTTGTAAGGTTAAGCCTCACGGTTCATTAGTACCGGTTAGCTCAACGC